>NZ_SGJB01000020.1 GCF_006861675.1 Peptacetobacter hominis
TTTACAACCACTATTTACTGATAACAAGAAAAAATGCTGTCGCAAAACGTTATAAAAAACGTTAATGCGACAGCACCTTTTTGATTTATTTTATAAAGATTAAATATATACTTCTTAATATCCACAAATGTATAGGATATACGAAATAAAAAATCCATTTTGCAAAAGCATCATTTCGGCCTCTTTTTCCATTATAAAGTAGTATAGGAAATAATGCAAATATCATAGCCCATTCGCTGTTAAAACATAGTGTAGAAAATAAATCTAATCCGGTTGCACCTGAAAAATAATTAAAAATTGCTTTAATAAATATAAATACTGACCATATGATTACACCAACAGATATGTATTTTTTATTGCCATGGAATACATAGAATATAATTAATAAAGGAAGGAGATATATTCCACCTTCACAGAATAGTGAAAGAAACATAAATATTGCAGTAAATATTATCATAAAAATTTTCTTTGATGCAACTTTTTCTCGTCTGATTTTATCTATGCATATAAGTATGTATAGGAAAACAGCTAAAGTAAGGAAAATATTATTTCCAGATACTATAGAATAAAAAGTGAGTTTTCCAGTTAAAATATCAGTGTTATTGAATATAAGATTTATAGCTATATTACCAGTAAGCATAATTACAGCAAATAAAAGAATTCTTTGAAAATAAGCGTTAATATTTCTGGTATTAAAGAATCCTTCTACAATAAAAAAGACAAACAGTGGAGCAACAAATCTAGGCAAAATAGAAATCCACTCCGGGCCTAAATTTAAATAAGTATGTATATGGTCAATAACCATAAAAATAAGAGCAAGCATTTTTAGAGAAAAAGCATCTGCTCCATATGAAAAAACTTTATTCATAAAAATCCTCCTATTTCAATTTAATACAGTCTAATTATAGTTACATAAAATAAAAAAACAGGGGGGATAAATCTAAAGATATATTAAAGATAAATAAAATCCTATCAAAATTATGATAGGATTTCTATTTTATATTATCTTTTAATTATTTTTTTATATAGTATTACAGATATAAAAGCTGCAATTAATTCTGCAATAGGGAATGTAATCCATATTCCATTAAGTCCCATAAATCTAACAAATATTAATGAAAGAACAACTATTACGATAAGCTGTCTTGTGATAGATATTGACAGTGAATACATACCTTTACCTAAAGCTTCAAAAACGCCACACATAGTTATTCCAATGAAAGAGAATGCAAACCCAAGAGATAGTATTCTAAGCCCTGATACACCAAATCCAAGAAGTTCTTCAGATGCATTGAACATAGAAAGAAGAGTTTCAGGAATTGCACAGAAAAGAATAGTTCCTCCAATAAGTATTATTGCAGAGAATACAAGTGATGCCTTTATAGTTCCTACAACTCTATCATGTAAATCTGCACCATAATTATAACTTACAATAGGTCTCATTCCCTGTATCATACCTGTTACAGGCATATTTACAAAAGTCTGTAGTTTGTAATATATACCGAAGAAAGCTATTCCTGCAGTTGATACAGATGCAAGGATTCTATTCATTACAGATACAAGAATTGATGGCATACAAATCATCATTCCTGAAGGTATCGCAATTTTGTATAAATCTGTAATAAGTTTTAAATTAGGTTTAAGATGTCTTTTGTGTATTTTTATAGGAGATTTTTTTATAAAAAGTGTTACAGCAAGTGTTGCTGCTGAAAACTGACCTATAATAGTTGCTATGGCAGCTCCAGAAACTCCAAGCTTCGGCATGCCGAAAAGACCGAATATAAGTATTGGATCGAGAATAATATTTATAATTGCACCAAATCCCTGAAGAAACATAGGAATTACCATGTTGCCGTTAGATTGGAATATTTTTTCACATAGAACATGAAAAAGCGAACCAAAAGTAAGTGTTATAACTATAGATCCATATTGAACTGCATAATTCATAACCTGTGGATCATTGGTAAATATAGAGAAAAAAGGTCTAAGCCCAAAAGTTCCAAGAAGGACGAATATTAAAGCATGGCATATTGTAAGAATAACACCCTGTCCGGCATAATAATCTGCTTTTTCCATATTTCCAGATCCCATATTCATAGCTATATTTGCATTTACAGCAACACCAAGTCCAACAGAAAATGCAAGAGATAAATTCTGAAGAGGAAATGCTATACTAACAGCAGTAAGAGCATCCTGACTTATCTGGGCAACGAATATACTGTCTACAATATTATAAAGAGATTGTATAAGCATTGATATCATCGGCGGTAATGCCATAGATAATAGAAGTGGGACAATTTTTCTATCTGTCATAGGATTAAAATCTGATATAGTTTCATTTGTTACACTTTTGTTTAAAGTAATTGTACTGTTGTTTTCCATTAAATACCTCCATAATTCTATAATATTAAGATAAAAAATAAAGGCTATAGATTTTAGTCTGTTTATTCTCAGAAACAGAAAAATCTATAGCCCTAAACGGCAAATATATTATTATTTTGAAATCACCTTAAATATTCTATAATAATATATTTCTTAAGTCAAGTAATTTATAAAAATAATATATATTATACTAAGTTATATAATTGACAGCAACAGGAAAATGATTTATCATATTAATATATCAAAAATATTTGATATGATATATGCAAGTAAAGTATTTAATAGAGCAGTCTAATATATTCTATAAAACAGTAAATTAGTCTGTTTTTATTTGTACTACACATCGAAAAAATTTGATATGAAAAGAGGATATATTCATGGAAGAATGCAAAAAGACAAAACTTTATGTACTTACAGGATTTCTGGGTTCGGGAAAAACCACAGTTCTTCTTGAGCTTATAAAAAAACTTAGTGGAAAAAGAATCGGAGTTATACAGAATGAATTTGGAAAGCTTGGAATAGATGGTGCTATTCTAAAGAATGATGATATTGAAATGATGGAAATAAATAGAGGTTCTATATTCTGTTCCTGCTTAAAACTTTCTTTTGTACAGGCTCTTGCAGAAATGTCAAAAAAAGATTTCGATTATCTTTTTGTTGAAAGTTCAGGACTTGGAGACCCATCAAATGTAGATGAGATAATGAAGGCTGTTGAAGCTATAGCAGGTGATAAATATGAATTCAGTGGAGTAGTATGCCTTGTGGATGCAATTAATTTTATAGAACAATTGAATGATCTTGAAACAGTAAATAGACAGCTTAAACATTGTCATTTAGCTGTTATAACTAAATCAGATCTTGTGAATAAAGAAAGAGTAGAAAATTTAAAAAATGAAATACGAAAAATAAATCCTATTTGTAAAATAGAACTAAGCAACATGGGAATATTTGATTATTCTTTTCTAAAAGAAGATCTAATGGAGTACCAATGGGCAGAAAGTGAAGATACCACAAATTCAGAAGAGACAAAGCCAAAAACTTTATTTATGGAAGTGGATTATGCTGTTGAAGAAGAAAAACTTATAGAATTTCTAAAAGATGTAATTCCAGAGTTATATAGAGTCAAAGGTTTTATCGAAATAGAGGGAAAAGGCCTTTGTCAGCTTGATGTAGTGGGGGAGAAAATAGATATAAAATCTTCACGGGACAATAAAGAATCTAAGGTAGTATTTATATCAAAGGTAGGACCTGCAGTTATAAAATCTTTATTTAGTGCATGGGAAAAACATATAGGAAAGAAAATGAAACTTAAAAATTAGGAGGAAGCATATTATGAATATAAAAGTTATCGGAACTGGATGCGATAAGTGTGATACTCTTTATGAAAATGTCTTAATAGTCCTTAATGAGCTTGATATGGATGCTGAAGTGGAAAAAGTTGAGGACCTGGTAGAAATAGTTAAGCTTGGTGTAATGTCATCACCATCTCTTATGATAGATGGTAAACTTGTTGCATCTGGTAGAGTTGCCAAAAAAGATGAACTAAAAAAAATTCTCAGTAAGTAATAAATAAAAAACGGCCACTTGGAAATATTATTTTCAGTGGTCGCTTTTTATTTGTATTATATGTCGGACAACCGACCGACAAAGGGTAAAAATAAAAAGAACTATAAAAGAGAAGTAAGTTCATCCATAACTTCTTTGACAGTAGATATTCTGTCTATTTTATATGTATCGGCACCACAGAATATAAGTGCATTGTCAACATCGCCCTTTACAGCATTTATAAGTGCCTGAGATATACAATAAGGAGTCTCAGCTGGGTTACATGGTATTAAACAGTTGTAACATTTTTTTATTTCCGGTCTTTTTGCTTTAACTGATTTTATAAAATCGTTCTGTATAGCTCTACCAGGCATTCCTACTGGACTTACAACTATATCTATATCGTCTTTTGACGAATTTACATACATATTTTTAAAGTTTATATGTGCATCACATTCTTCAGTTGCAACAAATCTGCTTCCTATCTGTACACCTGAAGCTCCCATATCCATATATTTTTTAACAGTTTCAGCATCTGATATACCTCCCGCAGCTATAACAGGTATTTCCACACCGAAATTTTCTCCATATTCTTTGGCAACTTCTATAATTCCTTTAAACTCTTTATCATAATCAAAACTATCAGCATTCTTTGCCTTTTCTTCTGAGAAACCGAGATGTCCACCGGCTTTAGGACCTTCGACAACAATCATATCAGCAGTCCTTTTATCTTTTCGTGCCCACATTTTTAGAATAACTTTGGCAGCTTTTACTGTTGAAACAATAGGAGCTATTTTCACATCTGAACCCTTAACAAGAGAAGGAAGTTTTGTAGGAAGTCCAGCCCCTGAAATTATAAGATCAACACCACTTTCTACTGCCTTTTTTACGAATATATCATAATTATTCATGGCAACCATGTAATTTATACCTATTACACCATTTCCTGAAGCTATTTCCTTTGCCTTTTTTATATGTTTTTCTACAGCTCTAAGATTTGCTTCAAGAGTATTTGTTTCAAAGTCCGGCTCATCGTATCCGATCTGGACCCCGGATATAACCCCGACTCCACCGTTTAAAGCAACATATCCCGCAAGTGAAGATCTTGATATTCCTACACCCATACCACCTTGTATGATAGGTTTTTCAGCTATTAAATTAGATATTTTTAAATTTTTGATAGTAATCACTCTCCAGTACTAAAAAATAGGACCAGATAAAAAATAAAATAATACCTGGTCCTAATATTATACTATAAATTTCTATTAAATAATAGACTATTCTAAAATATTTAATTGAGCTCCTTTTTTATCACACTGTAACACTTTTGCATGCCATTTATATTGTAGATTTACTAAGTTTGGCTCAATATCATCAATGAAATTATTTAAACTACCAGAAATAACAGTCATAACTGTAGGTCCTGCTCCACTTAAAAATACTCCATGAGCTCCATAAGAATATGCAATATCAACAACTGTTTCAAATTCAGGAATCAGTGTACTTCTATAAGGTTGATGAAGCCTATCGTCACAGGCATATTTTAGAAGTTCAGTATTTCCGGAAGATAAAGACGAAATCAGCATGGCGGCTCTTGATATATTAAATACAGCATCTTTATAACTGATTGAATCAGGAAGAACAGAACGTGCTTTTTCAGTGGATAATCTAAAATCTGGAATCAAGGCACAGAATTTTATATCTTCAGAAATATCTACTATGTCCATAGAAAGTTCTCCAATATTGTTACATAGAGCAATAGTCATATTACCAAATAGAGCAGGGGCAACATTATCGGGATGTCCCTCTATTTCAGTTGCAATTCTCAAAAGTGCATCTTTTTTAAGACCAATACCTGAAAAATGATTGGCTGCAATAATACCAGCTACTATACATGCAGCACTGCTTCCTAAACCTCTTGAGACAGGAATATCAGATTCAAATTTAATCCTGTATCCAGACGGAACAAAATCTGGAGCTTCATTTTTAAAAAAGTATGCCATTGATTTCGCAACCAGGTTTTTATCATTTTTAAATTTATCTTCACAACCTTCAAATTCAAAACCTTCTTCTATTTCTTCAATATAAAAAGTATTATAAAGTGAAAGAGCCACTCCAAGGCAGTCAAATCCTGGTCCTACATTTGCACTTGTTGCCGGAACCACTATTTTTATCATATTAGATCACCACCATTTCGAATATCTAAGAATTTAGAAACCGCATCTTTTATATTATGTTTTGAATAAATATCTTTATGTATGATGTCTGCAGTTTTAAGTTTCTGTATAGATTCAGGAATTTCAGAATTAGATATTTTTGAAATTAAATCTATATCATCAAATTCATTTTTAGAAGGATTATATCCAAGAGCTGAAACTACACTGGATGCAAATTTATATGGACTTGCAGTACTTAAAATTATAGCTTTTGTATCATCGTTTGAATTTTTTATATACTTCTGATAACAGCTATAAGCAACAGCAGTATGTGTATCTATAACATATCCATATTTAGCATATACATCATAAATGGATTTTTTTACATCAGAACTATCAGCGTATTCAGCTTTAAAGCAATTAAGTTTCTTTTGTATATATTCAGGAATACTATATTTACCATTAGAGTATAAACTATTGATTAAATCAGATACTTTTTCACTATCTCCATCATATATATCAAATAGAAGCCTTTCGAGATTGCTTGATATAAGAATATCCATGGAAGGAGATTCTGTAAGTATAAGGTCTCTGTTTTTATCATATATACCTGTATTAAAAAAATCATACAATACATTGTTATCATTGGAAGCACAAATAAGTTTATTTATTGGAAGTCCCATTTTCTTTGCATAGTATCCTGCAAGTATATCACCGAAATTCCCTGTAGGAACAACAAAATTTATTTTTTCTCCACAATTTATAATATTTTTTCTAAGCAGTTCAGCATAAGAATAAATATAATAGATAATCTGGGGAAGCAGTCTTCCAAGATTTATTGAATTTGCCGAAGATAAATATGTTCCTGACGAATTAAGATATTTGTTATAATTCCGATCAGAAAAGATAGTTTTTACTGCATTCTGAGCATCATCAAAGTTACCATATATACCAGATACATAAACATTGTTTCCTGTCTGAGTTCTCATCTGAAGTTTTTGAATTTCGCTAACTCCATTTTCCGGAAAAAAAACGGCAATCTTTATTCCATCAATATTTTTAAACCCTTCAAGAGCAGCTTTTCCAGTGTCACCAGAAGTGGCTGTCAATATTGCTATATCAGATGAAAATTTACATGTTTCTTTTGATTGATTCATAAAATGTGGCATAATAGTAAGCGCCATATCCTTAAATGCAAGTGTTGGACCATGAAATAATTCCAAAAATGATATATCATTAAAATTCCTGACTTCAACGCAATTTGTGCAATTGAAATTATTTTTATATGCATTTATTGCACAATTATGTATTTCAGTTTCTGTAAATTCAGGTATAAAATATTTTAAAATAAAAGTGGAAAGATCTGTATAATTCATTTCTTTTATATCATTAAGACTGTTATATATATCAGGATATTCTATAGGAACAAATAATCCGCCATCCTCTGAAAGACCTTTTAGAATAGCCTCTGATGCATTTATTGATATCTTATTATTTCTTGTACTTGTATACTTCATGTCAATTCCTCCTAATCAAGAAAATAAAAAAATCCCGTCCCTAAAAAGGGACGAGATGAATAATCCCGCGGTTCCACCCAGATTGATTAGAAATCCACTCAAAGCTTTAACGCAGCTATACGTCACATCTTACTAAAATCTATAGATAACTTCAGATAGAAGCTCATGAGCAGTCTTCAATTACTCTAATAAAGGAATGCTTTCAGCCGGTGGCAAACCATCTCTGTTTATCGAATATAATTTACTCCTCTCAATCAAAGCTTTTTTGATATTGTATATATAATAATTGAGGATATAAATAAAGTCAATATTTTTTTCTAAAAATTTAATAAATTGAATAAAAAGAATAATATCATGTCGAATAATAATAGTAGAGTAGTGTGTATGTATGTAATATGTACATATAAAGAAAAAGAGTTAAATTTTATAAAATAATTTAAATTAAGTGTGAATAAATATTAAAAAATAATACAAAAATGTTAAAATTGAAAATAAAAACTAGAATAAATATAAAAATAGTGTTATAATAATAAAAAATTCTTAAATGGATTAATTATATTAGACATAATACTAAAAGACATAATATTAGAAAGAAGGCGAGAAATTATGCTTATATTAGGAATAGCTGGGAGTGTACTTGTTGTGTTAAGTGCTCTTACAATTGTATCAAGTATGGCTGAAGATATGAAATAGAATAAAATTAAAATATAAATAAAATAGACTGGAGTTTTATACTTCAGTCTATTTTATTTATATTACTATAAGAAAAAGAGCAGTATACTGGATTTTACTGCTCTTTTTCTTTATTATTTATTTTGCATTTTTGCTGCTTGTCTTGCTTTATTGTACTGAAGTCTCTCATGTTCATTCAGAAATTTCTTTCTTAATCTTATAGCGTCAGGTGTTATTTCCACAAGTTCATCTTCTTCTATAAATTCAAGAGCTTCTTCAAGAGTAAATATTCTAGGTGGTGCAAGTTTTATTGCATCATCTGATCCTGAAGCACGAACGTTTGACATTTTCTTGTTCTTACAAGGGTTAACTGTCATATCTTCTTTTCTTGAGTTCATACCTATTATCATACCTTCGTATACATCTACACCTGGATCTACAAACATAGTCGCTCTTTCACTTAGTGCATTAAGTGCATACCCCATAGTTGTACCAGGTCCCTGAGATATAAGAACTCCATTTCCTCTTGAAGGTATTTCACCTTTAAATTCTTCAAATTTTTCAAATGATCTAACAAGAGTTCCTTCTCCTCTTGTTACGTTTATAAATTCACTTCTATATCCAAGAAGACCTCTTGTAGGTGCAAGGAACTCTATTTTAACATAGTCTCCTTCCATCTCCATAGATTCCATCATACCTTTTCTCATATTAAGTTCATTTATAACTGTTCCAGAATACACTTCAGGGCAGTTTACGATAACTCTTTCAATCGGTTCAAGAAGAGTTCCATTTTCATCTCTATGCATAAGAACCTCTGGTTTTGATACTCCAAGTTCATAACCTTCACGTCTCATATTCTCTATAAGTATAGAAAGATGAAGTTCTCCACGTCCAGAAACTTTATAACCATCAGTAGTATCTAAAGGCTCAACTCTAAGTCCTACGTTTACTTCAAGTTCTTTTTCAAGTCTTTCTTTAAGATGTCTTGTTGTAACAAATTTTCCACTTTTTCCTGCAAAAGGAGAATCATTAACAAGGAAGTTCATAGATAGAGTAGGTTCTTCTATTTTTATCATCTCCATAGGCTGAGGATTGTCAGCAAGACATACAGTTTCTCCTATAGATATATCTGGTATACCAGATATAACAACTATTTCTCCACTTCCAGCCTCATCAACTTCAACCTGTTTAAGTCCTTCATAAACAGTAAGTTTTCCTATTCTTCCTTTTCTAGGTTCATCTGATTCACCGCATATACAGATATTCTGACCAGGTTTAACTGTTCCTTTATATACTCTACCTATACCAAGTCTACCTATATAATCGTCATATGCAAGAGAAGATATCTGAAGCTGTAAAGGTTCATCATCATAGTCAGGATAAGCTTCAACATGTTCAACTATAGTTTTAAATAGAGGAGAAAGGTCCTCACTTTCTTCATCCATATCAAGTTTGGCTATACCCTGCTTAGCGATACCATATATTATAGGGAATTCGCACTGCTCATCAGTTGCATTAAGATCCACGAATAAATCGAATACTTCATCTACAACTTCTTCAGCTCTCTGGTCTTTTTTATCTATTTTATTTATGAACAGAATAGGTTTAAGTCCACATTCAAGAGATTTCTGAAGAACAAATCTTGTCTGAGGCATTGGCCCTTCACTTGCATCGACAAGAAGTATAACTGTATCAACAGTTTTCATTACACGCTCAACTTCAGAAGAGAAGTCTGAGTGCCCAGGTGTATCAACTATGTTTATTTTGTAATCACCATAGTTTATGGCACAGTTTTTAGAATATATTGTTATTCCTCTTTCCTGTTCAAGGTCGTTACTATCCATTACACGTTCTCTTACTGTTTCGTTTGCTCTGAATATTCCGCTCTGAGAAAGAAACGCATCTACAAGTGTAGATTTTCCGGCATCGACGTGTGCGATAACCGCGATATTAATAATTTTATGTTTATTTGACATAAATAATCTCCCTTCATTTTTCTAACTTATAAATTATATCACAATGATTTTAAGAGTACAAGAAAAGCAGGATTGCGGCAATTGCTTTCCTGCTTAAAAATTTATAAATTATAATTATATGTTAAATAAGTTTTAATCTCTTTAGGGCATGATGAATACCATCATGATCATTATCTTCAGTATATGAAGTAATTATTTTTTTCATTCCATCTGGAGCATTTGACATAAGAAACGGTTTTTCTACATATTCAAGCATTTCAATATCGTTATAGTTATCACCAAATGCAATTGTATTTTCTTTTTTTATGTTCCAAATAGAGCATAGTTTGTCTATTGCTGTTGCTTTTGTTATACCTTTTTTCATAACTTCAATAAGTGTGTCAGAAGATTTTACAATTGAATGTTCAGAGAACCTATTTCTGAGAATAGTTACAAATTCATCTATATCAGATGAATCGCATATGCATAGAATTTTGTTAACTATATCGGATTCTACAGAATTTATATCTCCCTCAGAAGATTGAGCATTTATTATACGTTCTTCATTTATTATCCTTGGGTCTGACTTATCTTTTACGATCCATTGATTAAGGGAATATACTCCCCATGAAAGATCAAGATTTTCATTATTTAAAAAAGAAACTATTTCTAAAGCATCAGATTTTGAAAAACCTGTATTAAAAAGTATTTTCCTGTTTTTATCCATTATAAGAGCACCACCATAAGCTATTATGGGGCAATTGAATCCATATTCATCAAGAATAGGGTATATGCCAGTAGGTCCTCTACCAGAAGTTATAACAAAAGGTATATTATTTTTTTCAAGTTTTTTTATTGCATCTAAAGTTAGCGGTGTTATATGTCTATTTGAATCTAAAAGTGTTCCATCTACATCGCTGAAAACTATTTTTGTCATTATGATACCTCCAATATAGTAAATTTTTATAATATTATAACACATATGATAAAAATTTATTAAAATAAAATGGTTGACTATATACCCGTAGGGGGTATAATAAAAATGTAATCAATTTTATGAAAGGACGAAAAGATATGAAAAGTTTAGATAAAATAGAATTCACAATAGAAGGAATGAACTGAGGAAGTTGTGCCAATAAGGCAAAAAACGCTTTGGAAAGTGTTGAAGGAATAGAAAGTGCAGATGTATCACTTTCAGAAAAAAGAGCAGTTGTAGTATACGACAAGGATATAGCAAGTAAAGAAGATATGAAAAAAGCACTTGAGGAAAAGAATCTTGAGGCTATATTTGATGATAAAAAATTGGAGACAATAGAATTCACAGTAGAGGGAATGAACTGAGGAAGTTGTGCCAATAAGGCAAAAAACGCTTTGGAAAGCGTTGAAGGAATAGAAAGTGCAGATGTATCACTTTCAGAAAAAAGAGCAGTTGTAGTATACGACAAGGATATAGCAAGTAAAGAAGATATGAAAAAAGCACTTGAGGAAAAGAATCTCGAAGCGATATTTGATAAAGACACTTTTGAAAAAGAGATTTTAGAGGAAAATAATGAAATAAATGAAATTGATGATACAGCAGATAAAAAAGTAAAAGTATATGACGGTGAAATAAAAGAAATAAGATTTCCAATAAAAGGAATGCACTGTGCAGCATGTGCGCAGGGAGCAGAAAAAGCTATAAAAGCTATGGACGGTGTAATAGAGGCAAATGTAAATATAGCAACTGAAAAAGCATATGTAAAATACTATACAGATGTAGTTGATGTTGAAAATTTCAGAGAAGCTGTAAGTAGCAAAGGCTTTGAAGCAGTTATAATAGAGGATGATAAAAAGATAAAAAGTTACGATCCGGTTGAAGAAAAGGAAATTGAAATGCACAATATGTTTATAAAATTTATAATTACAATGTGTTTTGCAATACCACTTTTCTATATAGCTATGGGTCCGATGGTTCCGGCACCTATAGGTCCACTTCCAGTACCGAGCATAATAAGCCCAGATGCGAATCTCTTAAATTATGCGGTTATTCAGATGATTCTTGTAATACCTATAATGATTGTGGGCAGACATTTCTATATAAACGGATTTAAGGCAATATTCACAGGAAGTCCAAATATGGATACTCTTGTTGCAATAGGAACACTTGCAGCATTTGTATATAGTACATATACTACATACGAAATAGCAGCGGGTACAATTGTACATTCACATCATCACCAACTTTATTTTGAAAGTGCAGGTATAATAATAGCACTTATATCACTTGGAAAATATTTTGAAGCAAAATCAAAAGG
Source organism: Peptacetobacter hominis (assembly GCF_006861675.1). GTDB lineage: Bacteria > Bacillota > Clostridia > Peptostreptococcales > Peptostreptococcaceae > Peptacetobacter > Peptacetobacter hominis. The sequence goes on from NZ_SGJB01000020.1 coordinate 12,522, forward strand.
AAAAACTTCTGAGGCTATAAAAAAACTTATAGGTCTTCAGCCTAATACTGCCACTATCGAAACAGAAAATGGAGAAAAAGAAATAGAAATAGATGACTTAAAAGTTGGAGATATAGTAATTGTAAAACCTGGAGATAAAATACCAGCAGATGGAGAAGTGATATTCGGAAATACATTTGTAGATGAGTCTATGCTTACAGGAGAGAGCATACCTATCGAAAAAAAATCTGGGGATTTAGTAACAGGTGCTTCTGTAAATGGAAACGGTATGGTAAAAGTAAAAGTTCAGCATACCGGAGAAAATACAGTTCTTGCCAATATAATAAGACTTGTGGAAGATGCTCAGTCAAGAAAAGCTCCTATTGCAAAACTTGCAGATACTGTTGCAGGATACTTTGTTCCAGCAGTAATATCAGTTGCTGTAGTTTCTTCAATTCTTTGGTATTTTGTGGGAAACAAAGACATAGTTTTCTCTCTAACAATATTTATAGCAGTTCTAGTTATAGCATGTCCATGTGCTTTAGGTCTTGCAACTCCGACAGCGATAATGGCAGGAACAGGAAAAGGAGCAGAGAATGGAATACTTATAAAAGGTGGAGATTCTCTTGAGTCTGCGCATAAAATAGATACAGTTGTATTCGACAAAACAGGAACTATAACAGAAGGAAAGCCTACTGTTACAGATATATGTGTTTCTAGTGGTTCTGACTTTAACGAAAATGATATAATGCGTTTTGCTGCATCAGCAGAAAAGGGATCAGAGCATCCTCTGGGAAGCGCTATAGTTGAGTTTGCAGAAAAAAAAGAACTCGGATTTGCATCTACGGAAAAATTTGAAAATATACCAGGTAAGGGTATAAAAGTAGTAATAGAGAATAAACATATGGTTATAGGAAATAAAAAACTTATGGACCTTGAAAATATAAATATATCTGATATGTCAGATGAAGAGGCAAAAATTTCATCTCAGGGAAAAACTCCTGTATATATAGCTATAGACAACAGTCTTTCAGCTATAATAGGTGTGGCTGATGTAGTAAAAGAGAGCAGTAAAAAAGCTGTAGAGTATCTACATAGTATGAATATAAAAACAGTTATGCTTACAGGGGATAATAAAAGAACGGCAGATGCAATAGCAAAATCAGTTGGAATAGACGATGTAATATCAGAAGTTCTTCCAGATGAAAAAGCAGCTGTTGTAGAAAAACTTCAGAATGAAGGTAGATTCGTAGCTATGGTTGGAGATGGAATAAATGATGCTCCAGCCCTTGTAAAAGCTGATATAGGTATAGCTATTGGAAATGGTACAGATATAGCTATAGAATCAGCTGACATAGTGCTTATAAAAAATTCTATAATGGATGTTCCGAAGGCTATAAAACTCAGCAGAGAAACCATAAAAAATATAAAACAGAATCTATTTTGGGCTTTTGGATATAATACAATAGGAATTCCTGTAGCTGCTGGTCTATTATATTTATTCGGTGGACCACTTTTAAATCCAATGATAGCTGCAGCTGCAATGAGCTTAAGTTCTATATCAGTTGTAAGTAATGCATTAAGACTTAGAAGAATAAAACTATAAAAATCAAACTAATTACAATAATATATTCTATGTGATATAATAAATTAAATATATGAAGAGATAGAGGTGAAGTAAATATGTTCATTAAATTTGAAGATATCTCTGATGAGGTTCTTATAGATTGCAGAACCAAAGAAGAATTTGCGGAAATGCCTCTATTTGATAAAAATATACCTATAATAGATAAAAAAACACACAATATGATAAAGAGATTTTATCCATGTGCATTATTTGTTATTTTATTTTCTCTTATAAAAAATAAGGATTCTATAAGAAAAAAAATATTGGAGTATTCAGTACAAGGAGAAAAGAAGGTTGTATTTGGATGTTCCAGAGGAAGACTAAGAAGTCCGATAATGTGTTTATATGCAAGATATATTGGTGTTGAATCAGTTGTTCTAAGTAAAGGAATAAAAAGATTTTTTAAAACTTCTTCACAAAAGAATAATATATTAGAATAATAATAAGCGTTCAGTTTTACTGAGCGCTTATTATGTTGATGCGTATAAATCTAAAACAGTTCTTCATAGATTATTTATATATTTTTGATTTTATAGTACAATAATTTCAATAAACTTAAGTTTGAGTTAAGATTTTAGTGATAATATAATAATGTAAAATAAAAGCTTATTTTGAGAGGAGAGATATTTATGAATTCTTCAATACTTGTTGTGGAAGATGATTCGAATATACAGGAATTAATAATAGAATTTTTAACAGCAGAGGGATATGATGTTGACTCTGCAAATGATGGAGTAGAGGGAATACAGAAATTTAAAGAAAATCATTATGATCTTATAATACTTGATATAATGATGCCAAATCTTGATGGATATGGTGTATGCAAGATGATAAGGCAGACATCTAGTGTACCAATTATTTTCCTGACAGCACTTGATCAGGAAATAGATCAGGTAAAAGGATTCGAAATAGAGTGTGATGATTATATAACTAAACCTTTTTCATTCAATCTTCTTGTTAAAAGAGTTGAAGCTATACTTAGAAGAAGTAGTAGAACAATAGGAGACAATTTTATTGTATTTGAAAAACTGAAATTAAATCTTGATACATATTCAGCTGAAATAGAGGGTGAAACAATAGAGTTGACTCTGAAAGAATTCAATATTCTTAAAGAGCTTATTGAAAAATATCCTCAGGTTATAACAAGAGAAAGTCTTTTAGATAGTATATGGGGATATGATTATTATGGAGATACCAGAATAGTCGATGCACATATCAAAAATATAAGAAAAAAAATAACAATACCATATATAAAAACAGTGAAAGGGATAGGATATACTCTTGATAAAAATATATAAAAAATGGGAAAATCTCAATATAAAATATAAATTATTTTCTATAACAACAGCTCTTCTTGTAGCCTTGGCACTTGGTATATATGGAATGATATATTTCTTTCTTCCCAAATATTATCATGAATATAAGATAGAAGAGCTTGAAAAAAGTGTTAATGAAGTTGTAAATACAGCAAAGAATAACACGCTTAGTAATCTTGAAGAAACATTATATAATATGGCCAAAGAGCAGAACCTGGCTATATTGCTTAGAGACCAGGATGGAAATGTAATCTATGGAAAAAACGAAGTTATATTCCTGAGATACGGTAAGTATATATTAAATAGTATAAATAACGAGTATAGAATAGAGACAGAAATAAAAACCGCTGACACAGATAATGTATATACCCTTGATATACTTATGCCTCTGCAGCCTGTTGATGAGGCAAACATAGTAATCAGAAGAATGGTTCCATTTACACTTATATTTGCAGTTATTATAGGAATAATCGGTGCATTTATATACTCTAATGTTATAACAAAACCCCTGATAAGTATTATAGAAAAGGAAAGGCAGGAAGAAGAAAATAGAAAGGAATTTATTGCTACTATATCCCATGAACTTAAAACTCCGATAACAATTATAAGTGGTCAACTTGAGGGGATGATGTACAATATAGGAAAATATAAGGATAGAGAATTGTATCTGAGAAAATCATATGAAACAACACACGAACTTAGAAAATTAGTAAATGAGATGGTACAGATTTCTAAAAGTGATGTTATATCAAGTTCTTTTGATTTTAAAGAAGTAAGACTGTACGATATTATAAAAGATATAATAGACAGACAGGAATTTCTGCTTGAAGAAAAAAAACTTAATGTAAGTATAACCGTTAATAAAAGAGCATTTGTATTTGCTGATGAAGATAAATTCGGTAAAGCCTTATATAATATAATAAATAATGCTATAAAATATAGTCCAGAAGGAGAAAATATAAATATAAAATTAATTGAAAGAGGTTTTAGAGCATCAATATTAGATATAGAAAATACAGGTGTAACAATAGATGAAACCGAGATAAAAGGCGTTTTTACACCTTTTTACAGAGGAGAAAAATCAAGATCGAGAAAAACTGGTGGAAGTGGATTGGGATTATATCTTACAGCACAAATTCTTAAAAAACATGGATTTGAATATAAGATGATAAATAGAGAAAATGCTGTAGCATTCATAATTGAGATGAAAGGGATAAAATCTCATAAATAATAATATTCATATAAACTTCTCTTTTGTAGTATAATAAAACATATACTATATTTTAGGAGGATGTTAAATGAAAGCAAAAAAGATATTATCAGTTTTCACAGCTAGTATTCTAGCTTTATCTCTTATGTCTGGATGTTCTAAAAGTAAAGAAACATCTGAAAACGGTGATGCCGATGTAACAGTTGTTTTAGATTGGACTCCAAATACAAACCATACAGGACTTTATGTGGCTCTTGAAAATGGATATTATAAAGAACAGGGACTGAATGTTGAAATAATTCAGCCGCCTGAAGGTGGTGCTGCAAGCCTTGTAGCATCTGGGAAAGCAGATTTTGGGGTATCTTATCAGGAAGAAGTTACCTATGCAAAAACAAGTGATGAGCCACTTCCAATAAAAGCCGTTGCAGCGCTTATACAGCATAATACTTCTGGTTTTGCATCTCCAAAAGAAAAAAATATAAAAACACCTAAGGATTTTGAAGGAAAAATCTACGGTGGATGGGGTGCTGAATCAGAAAGTGCAGCTCTTAAAGCAGCTATGGAAAATGCTGGTGCAGATTTCAGTAAACTTACAGTTGCAGATATAGGTCAGGATGACTTCTTTACAGCAACAACTACAAATGTAGATTTCACATGGATATATGAGGGCTGGGATGTTGTTCAGGCTAAACTTAAAAATTTTGATATAAACTTTATACCAGTAAGAGATCTTGATGAAAGACTTGACTACTATACTCCATTATTAATTTCAAATGAAACTCTTCTTGATGAAAATCCAGAAATGGTAAAAAAATTCCTTAAAGCTACGGCTCAGGGATATGAGTATGCTATAGAAAATCCAGAGGAAGCAGCAAAAATACTTGTGAAAAATGCACCTGAAATAGATGAAAAACTTGCTGTTGAAAGTCAGAAATATCTAGCAGATAAATATATAGATGATGCTCCAAGATGGGGTGAAATGAAGGATGAGGTATGGAATAACTATACAGAATTTCTAAAAGAATATAAACTTATAGACAAGGATCTTTTACCTGAAGATGCTTATACAAATGAATTTCTTCCGCAGTAAGGAGGTCTAGATGAAAGAATCTGAAAAATCTGAGTTAAAAATAGAAGCAGTAAACATAAAAAAATCATTTGATAATTCTGAGATAATAAAAGATATGACTATAAAAGTTTATAAGGGTGAATTTGTGTCAGTACTTGGACCAAGTGGCTGTGGAAAAAGTACATTGTTCAATATTATATCAGGACTTATAAAACCAGATGTTGGTAGTGTAAAAATAAATGGTGAGTTGAGTTATATGTATCAAAAAGACTTGCTTTTACCACATAAAACAGTAATTGATAATGTATCCCTTCCTCTTATTTTAAAAAAAGAAAAAAGAGATGATGCAAGAAATTCAGTAAAAGAATATTTCAGGATGTTTGGACTTGAAGGATATGAAAACAAATATCCGTTTGAAATGTCTGGTGGTATGAGACAGAGAGCAAACTTTATGAGAACATATATAAATTCAAATGATATAATGCTTCTTGATGAACCATTTGGTGCTCTTGATTCTATTACAAGAGAATCTATGCAAAAATGGCTCCTTGGTCTTAGAAAGATTGTAAAATCTACTATACTTTTAATAACACATGATATAGAAGAAGCGATATATCTTTCTGATAGGATATATATAGTTTCAGATAAACCAGCTTATATAAAATGTGAAATAAAAGTAGATTCTAATAATAAAGATAATCCAGAGTATATTTTTGGAGTGAAAAGAAAAATATTGGATATATTAAATGTATAAAACAGAAAGGCTATTACACTGATTTGTGTAGTAGCCTTTTTATTTTATGCTTACTTACTTTTTTGTAAGAATTATTAAATAATAATGTAAGATTGAAGATATATACTATATTTACACAAAATATATTAGGGAGAGGGGATTAATATGCTAGAGGTCAGAAATCTTTATAAATCATACAAAACAGGTAGTAAGATATATCCTGTTCTTCATGATGTGAATATAAGTATAAATGATGGAGAGTTTGTATCTATAATGGGTGCATCAGGAAGTGGAAAAACCACTTTGTTGAATTGTATATCAGGTTTTATATCTTATGAAAAAGGAGAAATAATTTTAAATGGTAAAAGATTAAAAGATTTATCTGAAGAGGAAATATCAGTAGTAAGAAATGAAAATCTGGGTTTTGTATTTCAGGATTTTATGCTGCTTGATGGATTAACAGTATTTGAAAATATATGTATGCCTAGAATTATACAAAATGGTGATTGGAGAAAAATGGAAAAAGAGGCAAACAAACTACTGGAAATATTTAATATATCAGAGATTTCAGATAAATTTCCTGTGGAAATATCTGGAGGACAAAAGCAGAGAACTGCAGTAGCTAGGGCATTAATAAACGAACCTAATATTATTCTTGCAGATGAGCCAACAGGGAATCTGGATAGTAAATCGAGTGAATCAGTAATAAAATCATTTATAGAAGTCAAAAAAAGATTAGGAGTAACAGTATTTATGGTTACTCACGATAGTATAGCCGCCAGCTATTGTGATAGGGTCATTGTCATGAAGGACGGAAGAGTATTCAAAGAAATAATAAATAATGGAAATAGAAAAGAATTTCTGGATAAGCTACTAAATATATTAAAAGATCTTGGTGGTGATAATAATGACAATGAATAATATTATGAATAAACTTAGAAATAACAATAAATCATATTATTTACAGTTAGCGTTTTGTATATCATTTGCTGTTTCGATGATAACTTCATTTTTGGCTATCACACAGATGCCGGTTGTACAATCAGTATTTCCAGAAGGTGGGGACTCAAGAAAACAGCTTTATCTTATATTTATAATATCTTTAATAGGATGTACAATATTCTGTATATATGCTGGAATGTTATTTTTAAGATATAAGAATAAGGAAATCGGTGTAATGTTGGCACTTGGTGCTTTAAAAAAAGATATTGCAAAACGGTTAAAAAAAGAATTTATAATGATTATTTTGAAATGCATATTTATAGGAATTATTGCAGGAGAAATAATAACGTATCTAATATGGACTGTATTCTCACAATATATTGTAAATAAAGATTTTACAGTATTTGCCATATCTCCAATTGGAATAGTCGGGGGATTTATATTTGGTGTATTTATAATGACAATAATTATAACGATGTCATATATGAATATCAGAAAAAGTAATATCATAGATATAATAAATTCTCAAAGAAGGAAAGAAGAAATAAAAAAGGTAAGTATAAAAAAATTGATTATTGGTATTAGCATGTCAGTTATCGGTCTTCTACTTCAGTTTGGAACACCATCATTTTTTGTATATGTTTTAGGTAGACTTGCACCTGCATATACTAATATATTTATACTTTTTACAGCCATAGGTATATATATCATAGTAGAATTTATGGTTGTATACAGAAAGAAAGGTAGAAATCCTAAAAAATATTATAAAAATTTAGTTTCATACGGTATGACGAGATTTGAAGGAAAACAAAATGTAAGGAATATATTTATAGTGGCCTTTCTTTTAGGAATAGGTATTTTTTCATGTTCATATATATCTAATGCATCTTCATCAGTGATTTATTCTGGAAATAATACACCGTATGAATTTATATTGAATTATCCAAAAGATAAGGATGAAGTTGATAGAAATGATATAGATAAAACTGCAGAAAAGTATGATATAAGAATAAAGGATTACGATGAGATAGAACTTATACAGCTTACTGCAAGTGGATATTATAGAGACTATGATGATGAACAAAATGGTAAAGCTATAGAAAAATATGAAAAATTATTTGCTACCTCAGATTTTATATCTGAGAGTGAATATAATAGAGTAACTGGAAAGAATATAGATATATCAGCAGGAAAATATTTGAAAGTAATAACTCCGGATGAATCAGAAAACTTTTTTGAAAGGTTTGATGATATGGATAATGTTACAAATATATATACCAATGAATCAGTCCCTTTAGTTTATGGAGGAACAGAGGAGAATTATTTTATAAGTAGAAATGATACAAACAGATATATATTAGATGATTCTGATTATAGTAAACTTTATTCAAATTCTACGAAAAATATGAAAATAAAACAGATTATATTCAATATAGATAAATCTGATAAAAGCTATGAATTTTCGAGTGATTTATATAGAAAGTTTTTAGATAAAGCTGATAGGGAAATGGCTGTGAGCACTATGTACAATGATATTGATGCGGAAAAGTCAGGAAACAGAGATAAATATATGAAAGAAAATTATATAGAACTTAGTCCAGATAATCCTGAACTTATGGATTATTGGAAATGGCAACCAGTATTTAAAATATATAATGAAAAAAATTTTGCGCAAAGTGTAGCAGTATTTTTCCTTGTGTTTTCGTTTATAGCAGTAATATGTATGGCATCATCAGGTATAATTCTATATTCTAGATCTATTTCAATAGCTTCCAGAAATAAATATGTATTTGATGATTTGAGGAAAATTGGCGCAAATAGAAAGTATATAAATCAATGTTTAAAGCAACAAATTTTAAAATTATTTACTGTGTCATCAATACTTGGGATAATTATTGGTGCAGGAATAAATATAATAATGTTTATATTTAATGACAATAAGATATCCGGAGCAGAGATAATGGCTATTAAAATAAATACCATCATATCAATTACTGTTTTCATGTATATGATGCTAGTCTATAAATTTTCTTTTTCAAAGGCTAAAAGGATTATCGAAATTTGAAGAATATGAAGAATATGATATTTCATTTATGATATAATATTTTTATGCATTATAAATAAACAAACTTGCAATCATAAATGAGGTGTTGGAATGGGTAAAATTTTACTTGTTGAAGATGATGAAATTTTGGCAAAAGGAATAAGTTTTAAACTGAAAAAAGAAGGCTTTGATGTTGAAAGTGTGGCATATGCAGAAGATGCAGAAAAAATATTTTTTGATAGTAAAAATCAAATAGATCTCATAATAAGTGATATATGTCTTCCTGATAAAACCGGATTTGAATTGTGTGAAGAAATCAGAAAGATAAGTGATGTATACATAGTTATGCTTACAGCGCTTGATGATGAAATAAATGCAGTTATGGGATATGAAATGGGAGCAGATGACTATATAACAAAACCTTTTAGTTTATCTATACTAGTTTCAAAGGTAAAAGTGTTTATGAAAAGAGCTTCCTGTAGCAATAATTTACAGAAGAAAGAAAAAATTATTTCTGGTGATATAGAATTTAACTACAATGACTATAGTATAAACATCGGATGTAATGAAAAAGTACAGCTTACGATGACGGAAGTAAAAATTCTAACTTATCTTATGGAAAATGCATATAATGTTATCTCAAAAGAACAGATAGCTGAACTTTTATGGGACATAGATAAAGATTTTATCGATGATAACACTGTTGCCGTATATATGAGTAGATTAAGAAAGAAAATAGAAAAGAATCCATCTTCACCACAATACATAAAAAATATAAAAGGAATAGGATATAAATGGAATGCGAGGTGTATCAGAATATGATGATAAGAGTATTTTCAGAGATTATGAAAGATAAATTTTTTAGAAGATACTTGGTGATATCATTTCTGATATCCCTCGTATTTTTTATTTTATATTTAGTTTTAAATAATTATATTATGGAAAAAATAAGTACTTCATATTTTGATAAACAAGCATCTTCAATTGCTGAAATAATAGATAAAATGCCGGATAATAAAGATATTATAATTGGATGTATTATGAATCCTGATGATAATTATAAATCAGAAGGGAAAAAAATACTTTCGAACTATGGATATGAAGGGGAATATTTAAAACAATACAATATTGATAATATTAACTCATTATATAAAAAATATATGTGTATATTAGCAATAATAATATTATTTTTTAATGTATTAGTATTATTTATAATATTTATGGTTATGAAATATACAATAAAAAATTTAGAGATCTTTTATAAAAAAATAGAAAAGATATTTAATTTCTCTGATGATATAAATTCTATAAATGAATATAAATCAGAAAATATGAATTTAGAAGAACATTACAACGAAGGAATAATGTGTAGAATAAATATGATCTCAGACAAAGCAAATCGAAATATGAGAATACATATGCTGAAAATAAACCAGGAAAAAGAAAATATAAAAGCATTGGTAACAGACATATCTCATCAGTTGAAAACACCTTTATCAAATTTAAAATTATATAATACTATTCTAATAGATGAGGAACTAAATGAAACAGAAAGGAAAGATTTTCTATATACAGAAAGACAGGTAATTGATAAGCTTGATTCTCTGATATCTTCTCTTATTAATATTTCTAGGCTTGAGGCAGGTATGATAAATATAAAAACAGCTAGAGCGGAGCTAAATAATTGTTTATGCAGAGCAATTGCCTCTATAAAAACATCTGCAGCAAAAAGAAATATTGATATAATTAACCAATTAGATAAAAAATATATATTGGATATTGATGTTAAATGGACTGAGGAAGTAATATTTAATATTCTGGATAATGCGGTTAAATATTCTGGTAATGATAAAAAAGTAATAATAAGTGCAAATGAAACAGTAAATTATGTAATTTTGGATATTAATGATGAGGGTCTTGGTATAAACAAAACTGAAATGAACAAGATATTTAAAAGGTTTTATAGATCATCAGATAAGAGAATACAAAAAGAAAACGGATGCGGTGTTGGTCTTTATCTTGCAAGAAAAATCATGAATATACAGAACGGAAATATAATTGTATCTTCAAATAGTATGTCTGGAAGTAAATTCAGTATTTATTTTCAAAAGAAAGGAGAATAAAGTATATGGATATAATCAAAATAAAAGATTTAAAAAAGTACTATATAAATGGTGATATAACAGTAAAAGCCGTTGATGGAATAGATTTAAGTATAAAAGAAAATGAATTTATAGCTATAGTTGGAAAATCAGGATCAGGGAAAACTACTTTTCTGAATTTATTATCTGGAATAGAAAAACCAGATACAGGAAGTGTAATTATAAGTGGAAAAAATATTTCATCTATGAGTATGGATGAGAAAGCTATCTTCAGAAGAAGAGAGATTGGTATAGTATTTCAATCTTATAATCTTGTATCAACGCTATCTGTAAAAGATAATATAATATTGCCATTTTATCTGGACAAAAGAAAGCCTGATATGAATTTTGTATCGGAAATAATGAGATTTCTTTCTATAGAAGAAAAAGCAGATTTTATGCCTCATAGTCTTTCTGGTGGTGAAAAACAAAGGGTTGCTATAGCCAGAGCGATGGCAATAAAACCGTCGATAATACTAGCAGATGAACCTACAGGAAATCTGGATTCATCTATGTCTAAGGATGTTATGAACATGATAAAAATAATGTCTGAAAAATATTCTCAAACAATAATTATGGTAACTCACGATGAGAGTATAGCTCAATTTGCAGATAGAATTATAAAAATAAAAGATGGAAAAATTGTCAGAGAGGAGACTTTTAAAAGTAAGATATGATACTTAAAGATATATTAAAAAACAAGAATAGATTTGTAAATATATTCCTTATTTTTTCATCAATAATTATAATACTATCGATATTATCAACAATACTTATTTATAATATATTGGATGAAAAAAATTTTATTGAATCCAACTTTAAAAATTATAGCATATACATAAATAATCCAGATATGAATACATATTATAAATTAAAAAATCATGCCTTTGTCAGAGAGAGTTACATATCTAATAAAGATAAAAGAATGTATATAGAATTTAAAGATCTAAATAAATGGAATTTTATGAAATTAAATAAAATGCTGGATAAATTTTTAGAAGATACCAATATTAATCATAAAAAAGTAGTTATAAATGATAGTTTTGAGTATTCCAAAATGGTTATTTGTGAGAATGTAGGAACATATATTATAATATTGGTTCTATTTATACTGTTATCCTGTATCATAATAAAAATTACAGTAGAGTCTCATATAAATAAATCAATAAAAGATATAGCTATTTTTCAAACAGTTGGTGGAACAGAAAGGCAAATTAAATATATTTTATATAGTCAAGGTTTTTATATTGCAGTTATTTCTTTTTTTATATCGTATTTAATTGTATTAGTATTAAAATCTATGATAAATAGTTTTATAATAAGTGAATTGAAATATAATTCATATATTGATAGCAGTAAAGGTTATACCTTTATTATATGTATTATTATATCTATATTTAGTATATACATTGTATTTATATTACTGCAGAAAAAATATCTCTATAGTATCAAAAGAATCGATATATTCCAGATTATCAAATCCATTCCAGATTTGTCTAAAAAAATCCGGAAAAATCTTTTCTAAAAGATTAAAAAAGAGTAGGATTTATATATCTATAGTATTTATCATTATATCTACTATGATTATAATTATGTCTAGCACGAATAAAAATATATCTATTGCTACTGGAGAAAATACTGATTTTAAACTATTTTTTTCTGAAATAGAAGAGAAAAACAATCTGGAAGAATTTTATAAATATGAACCAATCATACAAAAGATTGAATCACAGTTACATGAAATAGAAGGAATCAAAAGAATATATAAATATTATACTGTTCCTGTAGAAATTATAGTTGATGGAGAAAAAAGAGACATACAGTATATAAATAAAGTAGAAAATAATGATGTAAAAAAACTTGAAAAAACTTTATTTGATAAAGAAATGGATACTGAAAAATTTAAAAATGGTTATTATATATGTATTCATAGAGAATATGCTAAAGAATACAATATAAAAAAAGGAGATACAATAAGATTAAGATATCTATCAGATAAAAATTATAGATATGTAAATTTTAAAGTATTAGAGCTTACACGGTCCAGTCCTGATTTTGGATTTATATATTGTGATGTTTTTGATAATTATAAATTTGATGCATTAATAAATGATATAGAAGTAACAACCAATAAATCGTATTATAAAAGTGTAGAAGATTCTATTTTGAAAATACAATCAAACTATCCTGATATAATGGGAGTATATAATATAAATGATATAGATTCTAATAATAGAGCATTTATAAATATTATATTTTTTATATTTATACTAATCATAATTTTATCTGGATTTATAACAACATCAATTTCAATTAGTAAATCCGCGGATAATATAATTAATAGAGGAAGAGATTTTATGATATTATTCTACATTGGAGCCACAGAAGACCAGATTAGAAGAATTATTCAGTTGGAATCTAAAAGATCATTTACTTATCCAGCTATAATAGGATTTTTGCTAGGAGTACCTGTTTCATATTTAATATGTACCATTATTAGAATCAAAGGTGGATATTATATAGACTTCAAAATTCCATGGATATTATTTTTTATAACAATGTCTATTATATATTTGATCTCTATAATTACTTCAAAAGAAATCCATAAAACTATAATAAAATATTCAAATGATTATTTTCTTCATTAAAAATATATAAGGAGGTAAAAATGAAAAAGACCTATTCAATTTCAGAAGTATCAAAAATGCTTAATATAACAATAGATACAATAAGATTTTATGAGAAAAAGAATATGATACATCCAACTATAAACCCTAATAATAGATATAGAGAATATGATTTAGGCAATATACTTGAAATATTGGATATTATATTTTATAGAAATCTTGATTTATCGGTGTCTGATATGTATTCAATAATGAATGAAAATGACGAAAAAATGATTTTATCTCTTTTGGAGAAAAAAAGTGCAGAAACAAAAATAAGAATCAAGTATGAGCAACAATTGATAAAAAAGCTTGATTATTTGTGCTCTGTATTAAAACCGGCTATATCAAATGAATTTGAGGTTAAAAGAAAGAAATTTGAAAAGTCATATATATTGTTTGAATATGATGAATTTGGCAAAAGTGCATCTAATACAGTAGTAAACAATCTTCCTAAGATAACAAGAGAAGAGTTTGTTTTGGGAGCAGTCATAAAGTCGTATGACAAAAGTATGAATGAACAGAAGATATTCTATACAATTGAAGAATCAATACTGGAGGATCTTTCTGATGGAATTGATAAAGAAGATTTTAGCTCTGATAATACATTTATTGAGGAGTTCGAAGCATTAAGTATAGTTTCACCTCTTAAAAATGGTAAGCTTGACATAAATGCAGTAAATAAAATATATGAATATGCGGATAAAAATAATATAAGGTTGGATAATTTTATAATAGCTCATGAAATTAATACTACAACATATTCAGATAAGGATCATCACTACTCAGAAATTTATATAAAAATAAAAAAATAATTAAAAATATGTTGACTATTGTCTAAGACCATAGTTTAGAATCTTCTTTGTGATTAATCGATGAGGAGGTTTTAATATGTTAAATGAGATGACAATAGATAAAAAAAGAATAAATAAACAATTTAGACATTATGTAATACCGTCAATGATAGCAATGCTTTTCAGTGGATTTTATTCTATAGTAGATGGACTATTTGTTGGAAATAGCATTGGTGATGCAGGACTTGCAGCTATAAATATCGTTTATCCGATTCAGGTAGTTCTGAATGCAACTGCCATCGGTATTGGAATAGGGGGTTCTGTACTGGTTTCAATATACAAAGGTGAAGAAAATGAGAAGGAAATGAACCACAGTGCAATACTTACTATAGGTATGCTTCTTTTATTCGGTATAATATTACCTTTATTTTTCCTTGCTACAAAAGATGTTCTGCTTGATTTTCTTGGAGCAAAGGGAGCAATATTTGACGGAGCAAATGATTATATAACTACAATACTTATAGGTGGAATGCTTCCTGTCTTAGGAAACGGACTTAACCCAATAGTAAGAAATCAGGGAAAACCAATAGTAGCTACTAGAAATATGGTTGCTGGTCTTGTTACAAATATAATACTTGATTATGTTTTTATATATAAAATGAATTTAGGAATGTTTGGAGCAGCGCGGGCTACAATTACTGCTCAGGGTGTTGTTGCATCTTTAAATATAATATATGTAATAAAATTAAATAGAAAAACTTTTGATATATCTTTCTTAAAACCAGATATAGAAAAAATTAAAAGAATATTAAAGATAGCTGTATCTCCATTTGGACAGACACTTGTTCCTTCTATAATAATAATTCTTACAAACTGGAAATGCTTAGAATATGGTGGAGATGGAGCTGCGGCAATATATTCTGTGATAAGTTATGTATTAGCATGTGCACAGTTGCTTATACAGGGTATAGGAGATGGAGTTCAGCCTCTTTTAAGTTACTACTACGGAGCAAAAAAAGATAGAGAACTTGAATATGTATATAATAAAGCCTTTTTACTTTGTGCCGTATTTTCAATATTTTTAATGCTTATGACTGTAGTATTCAGCACTAAACTTGCAGAGTATTTCAATATATCACAGGCTCTTATGAGTGAAACAGTTTTAGCACTAAAAACAACATCATTTGCATATGCATTCTTTGGAGTTACAAGAGTAACAAGTGCATATTTTTATGCAACAAATAAAACTAAATTCAGTAATATACTGATATATATAGAACCTATTGTAATTGCTCCTATGATGCTTATTGTATTTACAGAATTATTTGGCCTTACAGGTGTATGGATGGCATATCCAGCAATACAGATTTTATTATCTGTATTAAGCCTTGTGTTTAAGAGTCCTAATATAGAGTATAAAAGAGAAATATCAACTGAAAGTATATAAAAAGAAAACAATAATGTATATAAACAATATAAAAAGATGCTATATATAATATATTTATATATAGCATCTTTTTTGAATTGTGGTTTATTAAGAAAGGAAGAAAAGCAGAGACTATGCTTCTGTTATAACTCCAGCTCTTCTTTCCAGATCAGCTTTTCTAGTAACTTTATAATTTTTGAATACTATCTTACCACCTATAAATCCTGCAAGAGATCCTCCGGCAGCAGCTATAGCAAGTGCCATTAAAACTTTTGAAGGTTCATTAAATGCGAATGGAGCAAGCATACCAGGTATTGGAGATGCAGTACCAGGTGCATTATTTATTATATGAAGGTATGCAGCACCCATACCAGCTAAACCTCCTCCAAAGAAGTTTGAACAGAATATAGGTATTGGATTGGCGGTAACCAGAGGTGCCTGAGTAAGAGGTTCAAGCATAACAGCTATAACGTTACTTTTATCTCCTAGTTTTAATTCATGGAATATAAATCCATTTGTGAAAGATCCTCCAAAACATGCGATAGCAGCTATACCCATGGCAAGACCATCAAGTCCTATCATAGCAGTAAGAGCCATTGAACTTAGAGGAGATGTACATATTATTTTCATTATTCCACCAAGTAGAAGTCCCATTACAAGAGGAGACTGCTCTGCAGCAGCAGATATAGTTGCACCTATTCTAAGTAGAGTAGAGTTTACAACAGGATCTACAGCCATAGCGATAAATCTTGCAAGAGGAGCTATAAGTAAAGTTCCTAATATAAGGTCAAGTCCCTCAGGAAGATATTTTTCTATTAAAGGAATTATGAAACCTATTATATAACCAGCTACAAATCCAGGAAGAATACCGTATCCTCCACAAGCAACACCTGCAACTATTGATAAAACAGGGTTTGCTCCCATAGCTATTGGAACTGCGATTGCTGAAGCAACGCCACCCATTCCACCAGAAGTAGCACCTACTTCTGCAAGGAAAGAAATTCCAAGAAAATCTCCTGTTATATATTTATGAATGGCTTCAACTAGAAATGTAGCAACTGCTGCATTCGCCATACCACCCATAGCAACTGAACCTTTAGGCATTTTAAAACTGAATAGAGAGAATCCTGCTAAAGTAAGTAATAGCAGACCGATTCCAGATAAAATTGTCATCATACGCTTCCACCTCATACTATAGATTAAACTGATAAGAAAAGGCTTTCTTATCGTTGATATTAATATATAATATAGGTTTTAAAAAGTTTCAGAAAGTTTCAAAAAAAGCTGCATAAAATTTAACAAATTTTTTGTGCGAAATTTATGACCATAAAAATATTTATGTAGAACAAATATTTTTTATCTTTTTAATCCTGTATATATAACATTATAGAGTTCAAAAAGTTTTTGATTTTAACATTTCCATGTTTGCAGCTTTTTCCTCTTATATAATCCATTTCTTTTCTTACCTGTTCGAAATTATATAGATTGGTAGAATATTCTGTAAATACATCATTGGAATAGTCTTCAAGACCAAGGTTTGCAAGATTTATCATACCTGTATTTGCAGCTCTTCTCATTCTTTGTTCCATAGATTTTGGGTTGTCAGTAAATTTGGAGCACAATTCGTTAAGAGTAGAATTTTCAAGTGTTTCTCCATTTTCCATCATATAGTTTATAATAGTTATAATATCTTTACTTCCAATTTCTCCGATTATTCCTAACTTTTGTAGAATTGTTTTTAATTTAGGAAGCCAGTATTTTTCATCCTGTACAGGTGAAGAATTAAAAGATAGATTTGTATTGAATAGAGACTGTACTTTTTCTACTGTTCTTTTAAGAATCAGTGATTGACTGATATTTTTAAGAACAGACTCAACTTCTATACTATTTATAGGTTTTTGAATATAAAACTCAACACCACACTCGTATGCTTCAGAGATCATATCTTTAGATGACACTTGAGAAATCATGACAAAATGAAAATCAGGATCTATTTCTTTTGATTTTTTAATGAAGGTTATACCATCCATCTCTGGCATAAGAAGATCAACTAATATAATATCCGGTTTTACAAGTTTTAAATCCTCCAATGCATCCTCTGCATTTCCACAGGAACCTCATACTTCGCCTAATTTTCTATCTGTTATTATAAGTTTTAATATTTTTCTTATGTTTCTATCGTCGTCTATTAAATAAAATTTCATATTATTTCACCCTTAACTCCTCTTCTGGTATTTTTATAAAAAAAGTTGTACTTCCAGAAACAGATTCAACGCAAATACTTCCGTTGAACTGTTTTTCAACAATATCTTTTACAAGATTAAGTCCTAGTCCTCTGTTTATTTCTCCAGTATCATAATTTATTTTTGTGGAAAAACCAGGCTCGAAAATTTCATGTATGTTTTCTTCAGATATACCTGGGCCATCATCCATTATTGAAAATATATAAGAATTGTTTTCATTATATACTTTGAGATATATACAAACATCTTTTGTATTACTTGCTTCCAATGAATTTGTAAATATATTTCTGAAAATAGACATAATAAAATAGTGCTTATCAGTATATATTCCGGAAGGATGCTCACTTTTGAATATAATTTCCTTGTTAACCAGACTTGCATCATATTTTATAGCTGATTCAGTTACCTTTATAATATCTTCTAAATACATACCGTCATTATCTAAGTTAAGCTGCATAGCTTCAGATATACCTCTTAAAATAATCTGGTATTCTTTTTTTATTTCATGTATATCATTTGCAACTTTTAAGGCATCTTTTGAAAGAAGCTCATCCGCATTATTTTTTCTTAAATCATTAAATAATTTATATGATGAATTCATAGTTTCTTCAATGAGAAAGGTATTTTTTTTCATCCATATGATTTCATCATTTAATTTAGATATCAGAATCATAAGTCTTTTATATCTATTTGAATGTTCTTCTTTCATAAAAGATAAATGATATTTTTTTAGAACTGTTATAATTGCCCAAATAACAAATGATCTAAAAACAGCTACAATTATCAGACTGATTTGAGTTGTTGCAGATAAAGAAGCAATATCAAATCTCAAAAGAATCTCTGTGAGGTTTGCAGCATAGTCCATCATTACAAAATATAATATATCGTAGTCATTTTTAAATATACTCTTTCTCTTGGTAATATATATATTCAGCAATAGTCCATACATTATATAAAAGAACATTTCCGGCATATAGTTAGAAATAATGTTTTCCTTAACGCCGTATTTTAGCCAATCTGATAAAAAACGACTTATAAATACACCAATTCCTGAACAAAAAGAGACAGGTAAAAGCGGAAAATCATTAAGTAGAAATATAAATACCGGCAAAATTATTATACCAATTGATATTTTGAAACTACTCATAAACAGGTTCATACTAAACTGAGCCAAGAATATAACAATAAGACTAAATATAATTATTGTCTTTAATCGAGTAAATATATCGGAGTTGATATTTTTTCTCATAAGCAATTCCTTTCATTTTTATAAATAATTATATAGGAAAAATATATAATGGTATATATTAATTCAATATATCAATAATATTTTAACATGCATTACCTACTATTAAAAGATTTGTAAAGTAAATATTATGTTTAATTGTGATATAATTATTTTATAAATATAATTTCGGGGTGATTTTATGACTGATAATACAACAAATATAGAAAATAGATACTTTAAAGATTTAAATAGAAGGGATTATATACAAAAGGCATTTGAAATAATTAAAGATGAGGGAACGAAGGGAATATCTATAAGAAGGCTTGCAAAGGAAATGGGTTGTAGCTCAACATGTCTATATAGATATTTTAAAAATTTGGATGAACTTCTTTTTTATGCAAATATGGGTTTTTTGAATAGTTATCTTATAGATTTGAATAGAGCAGAAAAAACATGGAAGAATGTCTGGGATCAACATTTAGGTGTCTGGGAATGTTATACGAGAGCAGCGTTTAAATATCCGGAAGCCTTTGATATGTTGTTTTTTCATGAAAATAGTAAAAAACTTGGAACTGCGGTAAAGGAATATTATAATATGTTTCCAGAAAATATAAGTGTATTTAATAATCATCTAAGAATCATGCTTGAAAATCCGGATTTTTATGAAAGAGACTATGAAATGTGTATTCAATGTGTAAAAGCTGGAAAAATAAGTGAATATAATGCAAAAAGAATGAATCATATGGAATGTACTCTATATATGGGATATTTAAAAGATATATTATTAAATGGAATAAAAGAATGTGATATAGAAAACAGGGTAAAATGTTTTGTCGAAGATGTAAAAGATATTGCAGAAATGTATGCAGATGATTTTAAATATACGGAAAAATTATTTGGATCATCTGAAAAAGAACGTTTGTAAAAAATATAATAATGTATTATTATAAACATAAATAATATTCAATTGTATTGGAGGTATAATAATATGTTTAAAATAGAAGACTGTATTATTATGACAAATAATACTCTTGTAGTTGATAAGTATTCTAGCTTAATGAAGATTGAGTATGTGAAAAGCTATAAAGATGTTCTTATACAGGCAAGGGATTATATTTATAATAAGCATAAATTATTAACTCATCCA
This sequence comes from Peptacetobacter hominis, assembly GCF_006861675.1. GTDB lineage: Bacteria > Bacillota > Clostridia > Peptostreptococcales > Peptostreptococcaceae > Peptacetobacter > Peptacetobacter hominis. The sequence goes on from NZ_SGJB01000020.1 coordinate 33,087, forward strand.
CAAGCCGGAAGTTTAAAGCCCAATCAAACTCCGTATAGAAGTGTAATATTATATCCTACTTCTGATAATAAGGAAAATGTCGATTCTGTTATGCTTATAGAAAAGGCAATTGATACGTTTAATAAGTTTAATGAAATAAGAGTTACCCCTGAATATCCTGAAAATATACAGAATGATTATAAAAAAATCGATTTATCAATTATAGATAATGTTATTTCAAGAATAGTCTAACAATCATTTAATACGAATAAACATCTTTTGAATTTAACCAATTTTAAATCAGATAAAAATAGATTCCTCTAATTATATATTTAGAGGAATCTATTTTTAGTTAAATGGTTAAAATTTAATAGTTAAATGGTAGACAATCGTTTTCTTATATGATATTATCAAGATATAGAAATAATCTATAGCAAATCTATTTTAAAATTTGTCTGATTTTATAAAAGTAAAATAGGGCAAATTTAAATTTTAACTTTATGTTATCACGATAACTATTTTAAAGGGGGTAGCTACATGAAACTAGAATTAGGCAAAATATTTATTGATGACATTCAGTTTGGTGATGAAACAGTTGTAAAAGACCATACTCTTTATGTCAACAAACAGGAAGTAATCGATCTTGTACTTGAAGATGACAAACTTATCGATTGCAAGGTTGATATAGCAAAACCGGGAGAATCAGTAAGAATAACACCGGTAAAAGATGTAATAGAGCCTAGAGTAAAAGTTAGCGGTGGTGGAGAAATATTCCCAGGTGTAATAGGAAAAGTAACTCCTCCAGTAGGAAGCGGTAGAACTCATGCGCTTGAAGGAGCATGTGTTGTTACTGTAGGTAAAATTGTAGGTTTCCAGGAAGGTGTAATAGACATGAGTGGACCTGCAGCTGATTATACTCCTTTTTCAAAGACAAATAACTTATGTGTAATAGTAGAACCTAAAGAGAATATAGAAACTCATGTTTATGAAAAAGCAGCAAGACTAGCTGGTCTTAAAGTTGCTTCATATCTTGGAAAAGCAGGAAAAGATGTAGAACCTGACACAGTGGAAACTTTTGAAACAAAACCTATATTTGAGCAGGCGAAAGAATATCCGGACCTTCCAAAAGTAGGATATGTACATATGCTTCAGTCTCAGGGACTTCTTCATGATACATTCTACTATGGAGTGGACGCTAAACAGATTGTTCCTACATTTATGTATCCTGAGGAAATAATGGATGGAGCAATAGTATCTGGTAACTGTGTTGCTCCTTGTGACAAGGTTACTACATATCATCATTTCCATAACCCGGTAATAGAAGATTTATTCAAACGTCATGGAAAAGATTTAAACTTCATGGGTGTTATCCTTACTAACGAAAATGTATTCCTTGCAGATAAAGAAAGACACTCTGATATGGTTGCAAAACTTGCAGAGTGGATGGGATTAGATGGACTTCTAATAACTGAAGAGGGATACGGAAATCCTGATACAGACCTTATGATGAACTGTAAAAAAGTAGCCAACAAAGGAGTAAAAGTGGCAATAATAACTGATGAATTCCCTGGTAAAGATGGTAAGTCTCAGTCTCTTGCTGATACATGCGAAGAAGCAGATGCAATGGTATCTTGTGGACAGGGTAACGCAGTTCTTCATTTCCCAGCTATGGATAAAGTAATCGGTATGACAGATTACATAGAAAGCCAGATAGGTGGATGGGCTGGATGTATGAATCCTGATGGAAGCTTCGATGCTGAGCTTCAGATAATAATAGCTTCAACAATAGCAAATGGATTCAATAAGTTAGCAGCAAAAGGTTATTAGAAAGGGGATGCATTTATTATGGCAAAATATAAGATAGTTCATTATATAAATCAGTTCTTTGCCGGTATAGGTGGAGAAGATATGGCAGATTACAAACCTGAGCTTAGAGAAGGTGCAGTGGGCCCTGGTGCAAAACTACAGGAGACTCTAGGAGAAGATTATGAAGTTGTTGCAACAATAATATGTGGTGATAACTATTTTGGTGAGAATCTTGATGAAGCAACAGATACAGTTATAGGAATGGTAGAAAAATTTGCTCCGGATGTTGTAGTTGCTGGTCCTGCATTTAACGCTGGTAGATATGGGGTTGCATGTGGTACTGTATGCAAAGCTGTAGAAGAAAGATTAAATATACCTACAGTTACAGGTATGTATGTGGAAAATCCAGGTGTAGATATGTTCAGAAAAGATCTTATAATAGTAGAAACTCCAGACTCAGCAGTAGGAATGAGAAAAGTTCTTCCTAAAATGGCTAAAATAGTTAAAAAACTAGCTGAAGAAGAGGAAATATTAGGACCTAAAGAAGAAGGTTATATAGAAAGAGGAATAAGAGTAAATTACTTTGCAGAAAAAAGAGGTTCTGAAAGAGCTATAGATATGCTACTTAAAAAACTTAATGGTGAAGAATATCAGACAGAATATGAAATGCCTGTATTTGATAGAGTAGAGCCAGCTGAACCTATAAAAGATATAAAAAATGCTACTATAGCAATAGTTACTTCTGGCGGAATTGTTCCTACAGGAAATCCTGATCATATTGAATCTTCAAATGCAACTAAATTTGGGGAATACAGCATAGCAGGTAAAGAAAAAATGCTTGCTGAAGAATTTACAACAATACATGGTGGATATGACAGACAGTTTGTTATGGAAAATCCAAACCTTGTAGTTCCTCTTGATGTACTTAGAGAACTTGAATCAGAAGGTGAATTTGGAAAACTTTATAACTCTTTCTTTACAACTACAGGAACTGGTACAGCAACAGGAAGTGCTGCAAAATTTGGTGATGAGATAGGTAAAAAACTTATAGCAGATGGTGTAGATGGTGTTATACTTGTTTCTACATGAGGTACTTGTACTCGTTGCGGTGCAACAATGGTAAAAGGTATAGAAAAATATGGTATACCAGTAGTTCATATGGCTACAGTAGTTCCAATTTCACTTACAATAGGAGCTAACAGAATTATACCAGGTGTAGGTATTCCTTATCCAATAGGTGATCCTACTCAGGGTGAGGCAGATTCTAAAAAAATAAGAAGAAATATGGTTAAAAGAGCATTAAGAGTTCTTCAGACACCAGTTGATGGTCAGACTGTATTTGAAGATGATAATTTTTAATAAATTTTCTTGAAAATAAATATTTAATAATATTAAAAAAGAGCCTATATAATACATAGGCTCTTTTTTCTAGAAAAAATCTATAATCTAATATGACAGATGAAACAATAAACGATTGATGAATTGTAGTAAATATAAATTTAAAAGAGTATAATAATGTGAAAATATTATTTAGAGGTGATTTTAATGATTTTAAAAGCAAAATATATCATTACTGGTGATGGGAAAACCGTTTTGAAAAATAATGCAGTTGTATTGGATGAATACGGAAAGATAAAAATGGTTGGCAGTTTAGAAAATGTCTCAAAAGAATTTCCTGATGAAGAAGTAAAGGATTTTGGAGAATCTACAATACTACCAGGACTTTTTGATATGCATGTACATCTTGGTTATTGGTATTCTCAGCCAGATAGTTTTAACTATGGAGAACAGCTGATAATGTTATACGCTCTTCAGCATGCTCAGGCAGCATTTGAAAGAGGTATAACATCTATAAGAGACCTTTCTTCTGCCCATGGTGTATGCAAGAATCTTAAATTAGCAGCAGAAAAGGGATTCATAACTATTCCAAGACTTACTCATACTGATACAGGTATATGTATGACAGGTGGACATGCATGGGAAGAAGTTGAGCAGGTTGATGGACCATGGGAAGTAAGAAAAGAGATAAGAAAGCAGGTAAGGGATGGTGCAGAGTGGGTAAAAGTTCTTACAAGTCATAGAACTCATACACCTGAATTTACACAGGAGGAACTTAATGCAGCAGTAGATGAATGTCACAGAAGAGGAATCAAATGTGCAGTTCATGCGGGAACAAATCCAAATATTCAAATGTGTATAAATGCAGGTTTCGATACAATAGAGCATGCTACATTTATGACAGAAGATCATGCAAAACAAATGGCTGAAAAAGGCATAGCATGGACACCTACAATTATGGCATATACACTGTTATATGATATATGTAAAGAAAATATTGAAAAGAATGCGGGGGCTCCTGTAAATGATCCTGTAATGCAGAAGGAAATGAAAGATTATGAATATTTTGAACCTGCGTATAAAGCATATAGAGATAACTTTAAAAAGTTTTATGATACAGGAGTAACTGTTATAGCAGGAACTGATATGGTAATGTATAATTCACCATTCATGCCAATAAATAGAGAACTTCAATATATGGTAGAATATGGTATAACACCTGTACAGGCTATACAGACTGCAACTTCAAATCCAGCAAAGGTTCTTGGAGTTGAAAATGAAAGAGGACTTATAAAAGATGGACTTGATGCAGATATATTAGTTGTAGAAGGAAATCTTAGTGAAGACATAAAATGTTTAAATAATGTAAAATATGTAATGCTTGGTGGTAAAAAGGTATTTGAGAATGGAGTAAGATATGTAGGTACTAAAAATATGAATATGTAAAATAAATATATATGCGTGAATATTCATAGAAAAATATGATAAATTAATATCAATATATATTAAAATATTATAAATAATAAATACATAGAATTCCTTTTATAATTACTATTTAAAAATAGAAATATTTAATTATAAAACTTAGTTGTATCTATTGCAAAAAATAAAAATAAGTGTTAATATAATATTGTTAGATAATTAACATAATTTAAATAGTATTTTTAAGGAGATGACATTTAATATGTACAGATTTACTTTACCACGTGACTTATATCATGGAGAAGGCGCTTTAGAAGCACTTAAGACAATAAAAGGTAAAAAAGCAGTAGTAGTTGTCGGGGGAGGATCTATGAAAAGATTCGGATTCCTTGATAAAGTTGTTTCTTACCTTGAAGAAGCAGGATTAGAAGTAAAATTATTTGAAGGTGTTGAACCGGATCCATCTGTGGAAACAGTAATGAAAGGTGCTGCAGTTATGCAGGAATTTGAACCAGATTGGATAGTTTCAATAGGTGGAGGATCTCCTATAGATGCTGCAAAAGCAATGTGGGCATTCTATGAATACCCAGATGTTACTTTTGAGGATTTATGTGTTCCTTTTAACTTCCCTACATTAAGAACAAAAGCTCATTTCTGTGCAATACCATCTACATCAGGTACAGCAACAGAAGTTACTGCATTTTCAGTAATAACTGACTATGAAAAAGGAATCAAATATCCTCTTGCAGATTTTAATATTACTCCAGATATTGCTATTGTAGACCCAGAAATAGCAGAAAAAATGCCTCCAAAATTAACAGCAAATACTGGTATGGACGCAATGACTCATGCTATAGAAGCATATGTTTCTACATTACATTGTGAATATACTGATCCATTAGCACTACATGCTATAAAACTTATAAGTGAAAATCTTGTATCTTCTTATAATGGAGATATGAAAGCAAGAGCTATAATGCATGATGCTCAGTGTCTTGCTGGAATGGCATTCTCTAATGCACTTTTAGGAATAGTTCATTCTATGGCCCATAAAACAGGAGCTGCTTATTCAGGAGGACATATAGTTCATGGTGCTGCAAATGCAATGTATCTTCCAAAAGTTATAAAATTTAATGCCAAAAATGAAGAAGCTGCTGAAAGATATGCACAGATAGCAAGACATCTTAAATTAGAAGGAAATACAGCAGAAGAACTTACAGAAGCTTTAATAAATAGAATAAAAGAAATGAACAAAGAACTTAATATAGCTACATGTATAAAAGATTATGAAGGTGGAATAATAGATGAAAAAGAATTCATGGATAAACTTCCACAGGTAGCTGAACTTGCAGTTGGTGACGCATGTACAGGATCAAACCCAAGAGAAATAAATCCTGAACAGATGGCAAAATTATTAAAAGCATGTTTCTATGATGAAGAGGTTGATTTTTAATAAATAGCTTTTTCACAATAATCTTCTATAAATAAATACAGCAGGGATTATATTTTCCCTGCTGTATTTTTATTATATTAAAGAAATTCTTTTTTTAGTGTAAATCCTCTTCCATGAACTTCATTGACTTTACTGATAATCATAAATGCATTGGAATCTATATCCAGAACCTTTTGATTTAATGCAGCAAGTTCTCTGTTTGAAACAACAGTCAGAACCATAGGATATTCATTTTTTAGATATCCTGTTTCTGCCTTTATAAGAGTAGTTCCTCTATCTAACTCTGTGATAACCATATTATTTATCTTTTCATATTCTTTTGACACAATTTTTACCTGTGTCTGAGATTTTCCAAACATTAATACATTATTTAGTACAGTAGTGTACGTAAGGACAAGTAAAAGCCCATAAAGAACCATTTCCTTATTTGAAAAAATCATCTGAGATAAAAGTATCATAAAATCAAATCCATACATTGCTACAGCAACAGGAATACCAAATTTCTTATTAAGAACAAGTGGGGGTATATCCATTCCTCCTGTAGAAGCACCACACTTTATTACTATTCCGATAGCAACACCTATCATTATACCCGCACATATAACAGCAAGAAGAGTGTTTTCTGTCATACCTGCATATCCAATAGTTTTTTCGAAAAAAGCAAATGCTGTAGGATAAAAGAAAGTACTTATAAGTGTTGTAAGAGCGAATCTTTTACCAAGTACAATAAAGCCTATTATAAACATCGCTGTATTAAATAGATAATTAAATATAGCTATCGGAAAACCAAACTGGTTAAAAAATAGAAGAGAAAGACCGGTTGTACCACCAGTAATAAGTCCATTAGGTACAATAAACAGTACAACAGCCAGTGCATAAAGAGCATTACCGAAAAGGATAGCTACAATATTAAAAAGTATATTTTTTGATAAATTTTCTTTCATTATATACCTCCGTATTAAGTTTTAGTTTAAAAATAATAATGTCTAATATAAGTTACATTAAAATCACTATTTTATATTATATACTCAAGATAAGAGTTATTCAACAGTACAAAATAAATTTATATTTTAAAAAAATTATGATATTAAAATTATCTATGATATAATGTAGAGATGATATTCATAAGGAGGAAAAAATGATTAAAAATTCTATAAAAATATTATTAACAAGTTTATTATCAATTACTTTGCTCTTATCAGGATGCTCTTCTGATAAGGAAGATTTATCAGATTATGATAAATTGGATAGTTCATATAGTACTACTTCAGATAAAATTAATGATTCAGAAACAGGCAAAGCAGAAATTCACTTTATTGATACAGGCAACAGTGATGCAATCCTTATAAAAGAGGGGAGCGATGCAATGCTTATTGATGCAGGAGATAATGATGATGAGGATCGTATAGTAGATTATCTCAATAATAATGGTGTAGAAGAGCTTAAGTATGTAATAGCTACGCATGCACATGCAGATCATATCGGAGGTCTTGATTCCGTTATTGAAAATATAAAAGTAGATCGAGTTTTCATATCAAATGGTGATTCAGAAACAAAAACATACAGAGATTTTGTAAATGCTATGGCAGAAAAAAATCTTGATCCGTCAGTACCTCTTGAAAATAAAAAATTTTACCTTGGGAAATCATACTTTGAGGTATTCAATACTAATGGTGGAAGTGATACGAATAATGAATCTTTGGTAATACTTTATACATGTGGAAATAGTAAAACACTTTTGATGGGAGATGCTGAAAAAGAGGTTGAATATGAAATAATAAATAAAATGCCTGATGTTGATATATTAAAATTAGGACATCATGGATCTTCAACAAGTACAACAGAAGCATTTTTGGATAAGGTGAATCCTGAATACACTGTAATTTTATGCGGCAAAAATAACGATTATGGGCATCCACATAAAGAGACGATAGAAAAATTAAAAAAACGAAATTTAAAACCATACAGAACAGATGAGTGTGGAAATATAGTTTTTTATATAAATGAAGATGGTATACAAACAGATTCGATTCCAGGAGATTACTTAACAGGTAATAAAGATGAAACTGAAAGTAATACAAGCAATTCTGGCTCTATCGTTTATTGGACTAAGAATGGAAAAGTATATCACAGTAACAAAAATTGTGATGGACTTAAGAATAGTAAGTCTATAAATTCTGGAACAATAGAAGATAGTGGAAAAGAAAGGCTATGCAAAATATGTGAGAAAAATAAATAAAAAAGAGATGGTAATACCATCTCTTTTTTATTTAAGAATATTAAATGTTTCTATAAACTCTAAAGACTCCTGTAACAACACCTATAATTTTAACTTGATTTAATTCGAAATACATAGGTTCCATAAATTCATTTTCAGGCTGTAGCCTTATTCTATCAGTTTCTTTAAAGAATCTTTTTACTGTAGCTGTATCTGAGTCAACAAGAGCAGCAATAATCTGATTATTTTCTGCAGTTTCCTGTTTATCTATTATTACATAATCTCCGTCAAGAATTCCTGCATTTATCATACTTTCTCCTTTTACTTTAAGCATAAAAGTATTTTTACCCTTCACAAATGATGAAGGCAGCGGTATATATTCCTGTATATTTTGTTCAGCTAAAATAGGTTGTCCAGCAGTTATTTCCCCAACAAGAGGAAGATTAATGATTTCCTGATTTAATCCAATAGCTTCATCTTTATCTTTAGATTTATCAGTAACAAGAATTGCTCTTGGTTTAGTAGGGTCTCTTCTTATATACCCAAGTTTTTCAAGTTTATTAAGGTGCGAATGAACTGTAGATGTTGAACTTACACCAACAGCTTTACATATTTCTCTAACAGCAGGTGGATATCCTTTTGAAGCTATTTCTGATTTTATAAAGTCTAAAACTGCTGACTGTCTATCGCTAAGATCCGGATACATATTTATCCCCTCATTTCATATCTAATATTAATTTAATTATATGATAACATATTTATATATATCATACAAACATTTATTCGATAGAATCATCATCTGTATTTTTTTCAGCAAGCCACTCGAAATTTTTTACTATATCTCTTTTTACATTTTTTTTGTGTGCAGCATAAAGCTGTGTAGTTGTTACATTATCATGATCCAACAGATTTTGTACATCATAAATGGTAAAGCCATTTTGAATAAGTGATGTAGCTGCTGTAGCTCTAAGCTTGTGAGGACTGTATCCTTTATCTCTGGATGTACACATTGAAATAGACGAGTATTTTTTTACAAGAGATGTTATGGCCCTTTCTGTAATTCTTTTTTTCTGAAGAGATAAAAATAATGCATCTCTATGTTCTTCTGGAATTTCCTCGCTATTTGGTCTTTCGTTTTCTATATAATCTTTTACAACATATTCACAAGTTTTATTTATAGGCATTAAAACCTCCTTACCTCTTTTTCTGAATATGGTAAATTCTCCTCTAGAGAAGTTGAATGATGAAATATTTAATTCCCTAAGTTCATTTAATCTTAATCCGTATGTTACAAATAATGCAAGAATAGCCTTGTCTCTTAACTTTGTTTTTTTCCAGTATATTTTTTCTCTTTCGGTAAGTCCATTTCCGCTTTCTACAGCATCAAGCATTATAGCAACCTCATCTATATCAAGTCTTTTTATAGCATCAGGTTGCGGTTTTGGCAATTTAATAGGGTTAAATCCGTCTGTTATATTTTCATGTAGCTGTTCATTGCGATATAGAAATTTAAATAGAGTAGATAAGGAGGATTTTTTTCTGGCAAGGGCTCTATTATTATTTTCAAAAATCATCGTATTATTTCCTATTTTTTTATAGTATCTGCTGCAATATTCTCCTAAAAATAAGTTAATATCTCTAGCTTTGATAGATGAAAAGTCTGAAAGTGTGATTTCAGAGGTATCATTTACATTTGTGTGTTCATGTGTTTCTACAAGATATTGACAAAAGAATAATATATCTTCAAGATAAGCAAGTCTACTGGATACAGAAACAGATCCTTTAAGATATATAAAATAATCCTTCATAAAAGAAGGGAGTTTATTTTGTATTTCTATACATTTTTCTATTTTATGATTATCTCTAATTACAATATTATCAGGTCTTGATGACTTGTTATGTATTTTTATATTATCTGACATAATTACCTCCATAAAATATACAAATAATAAAATAATTATATATCAAATTATAAAAATAAAACAGAGGTAAATAAATATATTAATGAAACATAAATAAAATTTAAAGATGTTATTATTATATGATTATATGTTAAAATACGTATAATTGTTACTATTATTTATAGTTTTTAATAACTATTCCGAAAATATACATTTAACGAATAGTTATATCGAATTCTCTTTTCTGTAATTTATACATGATTTTTATCGTATATTTGATTGTTACTATTTATCTTTATTCCACAAATAAAATAACAATTTTATTTATGAACCTAAACTCCAACTTGAATTTAGATCATACATAATTAGATCATACATAATATAAATCAGACGTTTTAGTTTTATGCAAGGAGTTATAAATTTTATTCAAATATAGACATTTTACAAAATCATGGATGATATTTGGCTTAATAGAAATTTTTAATGCACATTATTAATAATCTTTCATAAATCATATTATTAAAGAAAATAACGTATTATGTATACAAATGTATATTTTTAGGGCTAATCATATGTTATACAGCTGTAACCATTGAAAATAAAGGAACTTGCCATATAAAAATTGTAAATAACAAATAAACTATAAAAATATGAATATTTGCAAATATAATAATAAATGAAAAAACAATATATAAATCTTGCAAAATATAATAATAAATGATATACTTATATTGTATTAAGAAATAAGGATTATAAAAAGAGGTGAAAGATATGATAATAAATGTTGCACAGGTTATATGCTCTGCTTTAATAATATTCCCAGCTATATATTTAATGGCAAAAGCTGTATAATTATTAAAACTATAACATAAAAAGAAAAGGAAGAAAAAATGGAATACTTAAATCGAAAATAGCCTGACTTCTCTACTCTGTTTGAGTTATGAAAGTCAGGCTGTTATTATATTTACAATCTATAACCTATATTATAGGCTTCTTCAGCAGTATATTTGCTGTAATCGAATTTTGACATATCTACTATATTCAATTTATCTACTTTAGAACTTATATCTATTATTTTCCAGTTATTATTTTCTTTTTTTAATTTGATATTTATATTAGAAATACCTCTTCCATTTGATGAAGGTTGTGTAACAAGAACATTGTCTCCTGTTACATTATTTTTGTAATTATGTTCCTGAATTGTTGCGTGTGTATGCCCTGCAACAATAATATCTATTCCAGGAACTTTATGAGCAATCTCTTTTACTCTATTCCCAGGATGTTTAGGTTTTTTAGGCTCTTCTCCGGAATGAACTGTAAGTACAACTATATCTGGTTTTTCATGTTTCTCAATATATTTACTCCATTTAGTAGCCTCTTCAACAAGGTCATTCAAATATAATTTATTTTCATACTGTTCTAATGATGATATATTATAGTTACCACTATATTCATATTCTCCAGTCGATTTATTCAATTCATATGGTTCAGCTATTTCGGGAAGAGTAAGCCCTAAAACTGCAACTTTTATAGAACTATTTTCTTTTTCTATTTCTTTTATTATATATGGTTTTACAAAGTTTTTGTCATCAGAAGAGTTATAAATATTAGCTGATAGAACAGATATGCCAGCTTTATCAAACATAGAAATAATATTGTTAAGATTATTTATATCTGATTCTACAAATTCATGATTTCCTAAAGTTACAGAATCTACTTCCATTTTTTTCATATCTCTTAAAATAGGAGCTTCTCCACTCCAAGGCTCTCTTACTTTTTCATATTTCATGTCTGGTCCAACACCATCTCCATCAATATCTCCGTTTTTGTCAGGAAATCCGTCTCCATCCGTATCCTCTCCATAGAATTCAACTCTTCCGCTTTCATCAAACAATGGTTTCTTTCCACTAATCCATTCTAGCATTTCATTTGTACCACTTCCCCAGAAATCTCCTGAATCCACAACTAAATCTGCTTTTCCTTCTTTTTTATAATTTTTTACATACGATACCATAGATCTCGAAGTAGAACCGTGTATATCGGTAGTTGCCAGAATATTTATATCAGTTGTTCTGCTATTATAAAATATGCCGGCAGTAGTAATAGCTGCTGCACATGCAAGCACAGATATTACTATAATCCTCTTTCTTTTCATAAAAATCACTCCTTTTATGATATATATGATTCTAACCCAAAGATATCATTTATTTTACTCTATTTCAATAAAGATTGACTGAATGGTATTAAAAACGGTATGAAGTGCAATAATGCTATTTTAATAAAAATTCTCTGCTGGCTTTATCTATTTCCTGTTGGCTAACTCTTATATACTTTTGTGTAGTAGCGATGCTTGTATGATTCAACAACTCTTTTATGAGTTCTATATTCCCGTTACTTTTCTCGTACTGAAGTGTAGCATATAATTTTCTGAAACTATGTGTACTTATATTTTCCAATCCTAAATAATTTGTTATTATTTTAAGCTGCTGCTGAACATTTCTTATTCCGATATCAAGAAGATAATCATTGAGCCTAAGTCCATTTTCTATTGCATAATCTTTCACTATATCTACTATTTCTGGATTTATTTCTCTGTATTGAAGTTTTCCTGTCTTTTTTTCAGTTATTTCAAGTTTACTTCCTTTAAAATTTTTTATTTTAAGTCTTTTTATATCAGAAATTCTAAGACCAAGATTTGCTTCCAGGAAAAGAGCCATTTTTACTTTTGAGTTAGGCCTAAAAATTCTTTTTTTATTTCCAATATCTCTATATTGAAAACCGGTATCTAAAAGATCCATTATTTGACTATATTCATAAACCTCAAGTGGTCTCATAATATCACCTCTAAATCGTATAATTTTATGCATATTATATTATAACATAACTGCGTATTTTATTAAAATAAACTGCGTATTTATTTTAAGGGATAATTATATAAATCCTAAAACCCAGTAATTCCAATGCTTATATATTTAACTGCGCATTTTATAGATTATACGCAGTTTTTACACACCTAGTAAAATCGATTTTAAGGCGTTTAAAAATTATATTGGTGTATTAGTACCTTATATATGCTTATAGACGAAAATAGAGGGTCAAATAAAAATGTATAAATTTAAAAAGTCACCTGAAAAGGTGACTACATATAAAAATATTAAATTATAGGTATAAGTATTTTTGTAACGTATGTTTTACTATTACCTTGAGTAAGATCATTTAATATGTATTCTTCGAAAGCATATTCTCCAAGTATCATGGATTTTTTTTCTGAATATATCATCATCTGTTTATATGTTTCAGAGATACGTTCATAATCTCCAACATGTATACCTATTAGATACATTCCTTTTTTTCTGACATATATATTAGAACTGTATGCTTTATCTGTAGGAATAAAAAAATAGTCATAATCCATAAAAGTATCGGTATATACATCTATTCTATCAGTTCTTATCATAAGGCCAATTTTTTCAAGAGAATCAAGCCTGTTATTGTTTATAAAATCAGAATATTTTTCTATAAAATTATCAGTAAGAATTTCTGCAGCTTTGTTTTTATCAAAATCATCACTTAAAAGCAGATACTCATCATTTTGTATATTTGTTTCAAATACACAGCTTTTATCATAAATCATACCTTCTTTTGTAGATTCTTTTAAATGAGATATATATCTTTTTATTTGTTTTAATTGCTCAATACTTTTATCAAGTTCGCTCTCTTTTTCTGATAATAAATCAAGGAAGATTTTTGGGTTTCTATTATTCATATATTCTTTGATATTATCAAGCGACATTCCTAATTTTTTTAGCGCTGAGATCATGACAAATGTATCATATTGAAAGTATGAATAATATCTATATCCATTTTTACCATATTTATCAGGTTTAAAGAGTCCTATTTCATCATAATAAATTAAAACATGTTTGGGTATATTGCAAAGCTTAGCAAATTCTCCTGTAGAAAGAAGTTTTTTCTTCGTCATATAATCCTCCATAAATATATAAGTTTACAAAAGAATTATATCATATATGTAAATACTTATGAATTTTATAAATAAATAGAAATATTAAAATATAAGTATTGACTATAAAGTAACATTATACTTTAACATATTATTGAGAATAGAATAGAAAGGAGAAACCTATATATGAAACTTATAATAAAATATCTGAAAAGATATAAACTATTATTTATTTTAAATGCTGTTTCAGCATTAGGATTCGCACTTGTAGAATTAGGTATACCTACAATAGTAGCTGATATAATAGACTATGGTATTTCGGGAAATAATAGAACATATATAATAAATGGGGGATTAAAAATTCTATTTGTATCAGTTGTTGGGGTTATGGGTACCATTATTATGGGTTATTGTTGTGCAAAAATATCAACAGGAATAACACATGATATAAGATTGGATTTATATAAAAAAATACAGAAATTTTCACATAATGAATTCAGTGAATTTAAGATTGCCGGACTTATTACAAGAACTAATAATGATGCTTTTCAAATACAGTTATTTGTAAATACAATACTTAGAATGGCTGTTTTAACACCAGTAATGCTCATAGGTAGTCTTATCCTTACATACAGATCAAGTTCTGATTTATTCTGGGTAATATTTGCAACGATACCTTTTATAATTTTGGGAGTTATAATTGTTGCAAAAGTTACAGGCCCAATATCTGAAAAGCAGCAAAGAGGATTAGACGATATAAATAGAATATCAAGAGAAAATCTTACTGGACTCAGAGTAATAAGATCTTTTAATAGACAAAAGTCTGAAGAAATAAGATTTTCTAAAACCAATGAAGAATTTGCTCATAATTCAAAACTTATGTTTAAAATAATGCAGTCAACACAGCCTATATTCTTTCTGCTTATGAATATTGCTGTATGTCGGATTTATTATGTTGGAGCGATTCTTATAAGTGATGGTTCCCTAGAAATAGGTAAACTTGTTGCTTTTCTTGACTACCTATTCCACGCTATGATATCTATGATGTTATTTTGTATGATATTTATGATGTACCCAAGAGCAAATGTAAGTGCAAAAAGAATACAGGAAGTTTTTGACAGCGATATATCAATAAAAAACCTTTCAACCGAAAAGTTAGAAGATGAAGAAAATAGTTTTATTGAATTTAGAAATGTAAAATATATCAAAGATGGAAAAACTATACTTAATAATATAAATTTTACTGCTAAAAAAGGTGAAACAATTGCAATAGTAGGAGCTACTGGTTCAGGTAAAAGTAGTCTTGTAAGACTTATACCAAGATTATCAGATCCTTCTGAAGGAGAGATAAGATTTAATGATAAAAATATAAAATATATTGATATAAATAATTGGAGAAATAAAATAGGTTTTGTGGCACAAAAGGCATTTTTATTTAAAGGAAGTATAAGAGATAATATATGTTTCGGAAATGCAAATGCTGCTGAAAAGGATATAATAGAAGCTGCAGAAATAGCACAGGCGATGGATTTTATATCTACAAGGAAATCTGGTTTTAACGACGAAATTGAAGAAAACGCAGCAAATCTATCTGGAGGACAAAAGCAAAGACTTTCGATTGCAAGAGCTATTGTAAGAAAACCTGATATTTATATTTTTGACGATGCATTTTCCGCTCTTGACTTTAAAACAGATGCAAAGGTAAGAGCTGCTTTAAAATCCATAACAGGTAATGCAATTACATTCATAGTAGCACAGAGAATTTCTACAATAAAAGATGCTGATAAAATACTTGTCATGAATCATGGAGAAATAATATCTTCAGGAAAACATAATGAATTATTAGATAACTGTAAAATTTATAAAGACATAGTAGATTCACAAATAGGATTGGAGGAAATGTTATATGAAGAATAAAATAAAAATTCCATATTCACTAAAAACATTATTCAAATACATATCTCCATATAAGAAAACATTCTTTGCATCTATATTAATGATAATTATTTCAAATTTTGCAATGGTCCTAGCTCCTAACATAGAGGGAATGGTTACCAATGCAATTATAAAAGACTTAAAAAATATAGCTTCTTCTATACCAGGAGCGCATATTCAAATAGAAAAAATTATTAGTATAATCTCTTTTCTTCTAATAATATATATTATAAAAACATTCTCTCAAATGTTTGGAATGTTTTTTATAACCGAATCTATACAAAACACTATGAGAGATTTAAGAAATGATTGTATAAAAAAAATAAATTCTCTTTCAGTGAAAACAATAGATTCTCATCCAAAAGGAGATATATTAAGTAGAATAACAAATGATGTTGATACTATATCAACAGCCATGCAGCAGACATTTGTAAATATTATAAGCGGTATTATGACTGTTACATTTGCTTTTATAATGATGTTTAGAGTAAATCTATTGATGACATTATGCGTTATATTATTTATACCTATTTCATATTTTATAATAAGAAAAATAGCATCTATATCCCAAAAAAGTTTCGATATGCAACAAAAATCTCTTGGAGATCTAAGTGCAAATATAACAGAAAGTTTTACAGGATATAATGAAATCATATTATATGGTAAGCAAGACGAATATGAAAAAAAGTTTGAAAAAATAAACAGTGAGCTCAAATTAACAGCATTTAAGGCGCAATTTTTATCATATTTTATGTCGCCTGCTCTTTCTTTTATAACATATATATCTATAGGACTGATTTCTGTAATAGGGGGTTTTTACTGTATAAACGGGACAATAAGTGTAGGTCAGCTGCAGGCTTTTATAAGATTTATATGGCAGGTAAATGAACCTCTTTCACAGGTATCTCAACTTTCATCACAGATACAATCATCTCTTTCCGCAATGAGCAGAATACATGAATTTTTAGAATATAATAATGAATATGATGTAGAAAAGAGAGATATATCTATAAATAGATGCATATCTTTTGAAAATGTTGAATTTGGATACGGTGATAAAAAAGTATTAAAGGGAATTTCTTTTGAAGTAAATAAAGGAGAGACTGTTGCTATAGTAGGAGCAACAGGATCTGGAAAAACTACAATAGTGAATTTGCTTATGAGATTCTATGATTCTCAAAAGGGGAAAATTGAAATAGATGGTATAGATATAAAAAGTATAAATAGGGAAAAATTAAGAGAGAGATTTGGTATGGTATTACAGGATACATGGCTATTCTCAGGTAGTATAAAAGATAATATATTGTTTTCAAATCCAAACGCATCAGAAACAGAGTTAAAAAAGGCATGTAAGCTTGCCAATCTAGAAGAGTTCATATCTTCTCTTCCACATGGATATGATACAAAAATTGATGAAGAAGCTGATAATATATCACAGGGAGAAAAACAGCTTCTTACAATAGCAAGAGCTATATTAAAAAATCCGGATATTCTTATATTGGATGAAGCAACAAGCTCAATTGATACAAAGACTGAAAAAAATATACAAGGTGCAATGGATCATCTTATGAATGGAAGAACAAGTTTCATAATAGCTCACAGACTTTCTACGATAAAAAATGCTGATAAAATAATTGTCTTAAAAGATGGAAATATTATAGAATCTGGTAATCATGATGAACTATTAGATAAAAAAGGGTTTTATGCGGATTTATACAACGCACAGTTTTCATCTCTGTAATGATAAAATAAAAAATCACCTAGGGATTCTATCCTAGGTGATTTTTTATTTATATATTTTCTTCAAACTCATATAATATAATAGAATTATTTTTTAAAGTTTCTTTAACATCTATAACTCTCTGATTTTCAGAACCGCGATATTTAAGATTTATATTTCTCTTTTCAATATTAAAACGTCCATCTACAAGAACGTCAACACATTCAAGGAGTTCCTTCCTGTCTTTATCTTTTATAATTTCTTCAAATGTATAACCAGACCAAAGCCATATATTTTTTCCTGTTTCAGTATTTATTCTTCTAAGTAGATTTAAAAGAGCTCTATCCATTGTCTGCTGCATTGGTTCTCCACCAAGAATATTAACTCCAACGACATTTTCATTTTTAGTATATTCTATAAACATATCCTCATCAGATTTTGTCCATATTTTACCGGCATTAAAATCCTGAAGTTCTTTATTAAAACATCCTTTGCAGTTGTGCGTACATCCTGTTACAAATATAGTGGTTCTTACTCCAGGAGCATTTGAAACATCGAATTTTCTTATTTTTTCATATCTCATAAAATCACATCCATATTAAAGATGAAGAACTCTGTCTCCTATTTCCTGAGTACGACCTTTATTCCAGAAATTTGTACCTATGTACCCACAAGTTCTTCTCATTACCTGCATATCAGATTCATCTCTATTTCCGCAAGATGGACAGTACCATTCAAGATTTTCATCAAGTTTAATTTCTCCTGTATATCCACATTTATAACAGACATCAGGTTTTGTATTTATCTCAGCGTACTGTATGTTATGATATATATAATTTATAACCTGTTCAACAGCTTCAAGGTTTCTGGACATATCAGGAACCTCTATATATGATATACATCCACCAAGACTTATTCCATGGAACTGTGATTCAAATTTAAGCTTACTAAAAGCATCTATTTCTTCACAGACATTAACATGATAACTGTTTGTATAATAAAGTTTATCAGTAACATTTGGTATTTCTCCAAATTTCTGTTTATCAAGTCTGCAGAATCTATATACTAGATTTTCAGCTGGAGTCCCATATAAACTGAATCCAAGTCCAGTTTCAGCTTTCCATTCTTCACACTTATCTCTCATATGTTTCATTACATCAAGTGCAAATTTTTCTCCTTCAGGAGTTGTATGGCTAACACCCATCATAGCCTGAACCATTTCATATATACCAACATATCCAAGGCTTAAAGATGAATATCCATTTTCAAGTAGTTTATCTATAGTTTCACCTTTTCCAAGTCTTGCTATCGCACCATGCTGCCAATGTATTGGTGAAACATCTGATAATGTTCCTTTAAGCATATTGTGTCTTACAAGTAGAGCTTCCTTGCAGAGATCAAGTCTCTGATCAAGAATGTGCCAGAAAAGATCCATATCTTTTTTAGCAATTATCCCTATCTGAGGAAGATTAAGAGATATAACTCCCTGATTAAATCTTCCATACCATTTATAATTTCCATTTTCATCTTTATATGGAGAAAGATGACTTCTGCATCCCATAGGAGGAAATGTATTTCCCTCATAGTTGCTTCTCATTATTTTAGCACTCTGATAATCTGGAACTAGTCTTTTTGCTGTACACTCAGCTGCAAGTTTTGTTATATAATCATATTTTCCGCCTTCAAGGCAGTTGTGTTCATCAAGAAGATATACCAGTTTAGGAAATGCTTCACCAATAGGCTGACCTTTATAGTTTTTCATACCTTCAAGTCTCTGTTTTATCATTTCTTCGCATATAAGAGCCATTTCCTTTTCGTATTCACTACCCTCTTCTATCTCAAGGTAAATAGTAGCAAAAGGTGCCTGTCCGTTTGTTGTCATTAGAGTAGAAAGCTGATATCTTATTGTTTGAACACCGTCTTTAAGATCTTTAAGCATCATGTCATTTGCAATATCTTTTGCAAGTTCTTCATTTTTATATTTCTCAATGTACATATTATAAAATTTATTATAAGTTCTTCTAAGATATGGAGCCAGATGTTTTATAGTTATACTCTGACCACCATACTGATTACTTGCTACCTGAGCCATTATCTGAGTTGTTACAGTACACGCAGTAGAAAATGATTTTGGTGATTCGACCATTTTTTCATTTATAACTGTACCATTATCAAGCATATCCTGTATATTTATCAAGCAGCAGTTAAATATAGATTGAAGAGTATAGTCCATATCATGCCAATGGATAATACCTTCATCATGTGCCTGAACAATATGTGGTGGTATAAGTTTTCTCCTTGCAATATCCCTTGACACTTCCCCGGCAATAAGATCTCTCTGAGTAGAAGCTATAATAGAGTTTTTATTTGAATTCTCTTTAAGAATATCCTCATTTGTTTTGGCGATAAGTCCAAGTATATTATCATCAGTTGTATTCGTCTGTCTTTTAAATGACTGTACTGCTCTATATCCTTCATAAGCTCTTGCAGTTTCGCTCTGATCATAATGTATAAGCCTATTATATACATAAACCTCAATTTGATGTATTGTAGGCGTTTTATCCTGTTTTCTAAAATAATCAGTAGCATCATCTGATATCTTTAAAGCTATATCTGGTTTATATATTCCACTACCATTTTTCATAGCTTTTAAAATGGCAATTTCTATTTTTGTTTTATCAAAAGGTACTACACTACCGTCTCTTTTAATAATATCCATTCTATTCCCTCCGGTTCATTTAATAATCCTTTTTGGCGTACATCTACTATTATAACAAAAATACGTTTAGAGATGTTATGAAATTTTATTATTGCACTTATCAAATAATAATATAAAATACACATACAAGGATTTAATATAACTAATACCCGAATAAATATCTGTTAATCATCGTACAAAAGTATATATTTACTATATTACTTCTAGAAGTTTGTATTTTCAACATATGCCCAAAATAATTTTTAAAAAAATTTTTTTATATTTTTTTAAAAATCCTCACATTAAAACTGTGAGGCTATATACAAAAAAGGAACCCCCCAGTAAAATGTAGTTAACCCCTTTTGTTAGACATAAGTTTAAACAAAGGGGGATTTTTTATGAGTAAATATAGTAAAGAATTAAAATTAAAAATAGTTGAAGAATATATTAACTCTAACATTGGATATAGAATTCTTTCTAAAAAATATAATATAGAAGCATCTATTCTAAAAAATTG
>NZ_SGJB01000021.1 GCF_006861675.1 Peptacetobacter hominis
AGACAGACAGACAGACAGACAGACAGACAGACAGACAGACAGACAGACAGACAGACAGACAGACAGACAGACAGACAGCTATAAGTCTGCCCTTTTAGAATGCAAAAAATTAAATAAAATATTAAACTTAGTTACAAAGACACAGTGTAATTGTATTCAAATACAGTTATTCTGTGTCTTTTTTAGTATAAAAAATTAAGGGAGGAGGAGATAGTATGAATAGAAAAAGAAACTATTCGAAAAAAATTATATCAGTAGCAGTTTCAGCAATGATGGCAATATCAATGTTTCCTATGACATCATTTGCTGACGAAATAAAAAATGGGATAGATATAGTTAATAATGCTATATCAGAATCTTTTGATAGAAATGAACCAGTTGAAAAAGAAAATGTAATAGAAGTACCGGAAGAAGGTCTTGTCATAAAAAATGGTACATACTATGGTATATCAAAGGATTGGTTTGAAAGGAATAATCCTGATAAAGAAGTATTAAAGTTATCTATATCTGTACCAGATAGTGTAACAATAATATATGATGATGGATTTAGAGATGCTTGGTCACAAAAGAAGCAAGACAATAAATGTATCACTAATTATAATTATGATAGTGATAAAACATATACAAATAAATATATTGTTGTTAATATTAATTTTTCAAATGCGAAGAGCCTTAAAAATATAAATAATCAAGCAGCTATGAATTGTCCTTTAACAGGAGAACTTGATTTATCAAATACGAAAGTTGAAACTATAGGAAAGAGTGCATTTAGCGGATGTACAGGATTAACAGGTGTAGTACTTCCTAACACACTGAGAATAATGGGATATTCAGATGGATCTTCAGGAAGTGTGTTTAACGGATGTGCAGGATTAAAATATGTACGTACTAATGGTGGAAAAGAGGATGCTGTATTTGAACTTCCAGGAAATCTAGAAGTTATAGGCAAGCAATGTTTTTATAGTTGTACAGGATTTCCGGAAAATACAACTGTAATTATTCCTGCATCAGTAGGTATTGTTGGAAGTGAGGCTTTTTATAAAACAGACAAAATAACAACTATAATTGTAAAAGTAGATGATGCAAGTAACTACAATGGAGGTGCATTCAAAGGAACTCAGGGTAATCATGGATTCGGGAAAAGATTAGTAGTATTTAACAATTCTGAAGCAAAAAAAACATTTTCTCCAAGTGGATTTACTGAGTACAAAAATTCAATCACATACGAATTCAAATTACATTATGGAAAAAATCCGGATTCAAAAGTTGAATCAAAGTTATGGGGACAGGCAGTAAATATCTGCAAAAATGAATCAGAAGAATGGTATGTAAATGAGGATTATGAAATACCAGAAGCTCCTTCTTCAGGCTTACCAGACGGATATGCTGGTGGTTGGGTTTATAATGATAAAATACTTTCAACAAAAACAGTATTAAAACCATCTGGAGATGATTTATATTTAGAAATAGATAAAGTATTGAAAGAACCTAATATCGAATTTATAGTAGATGGTGAGAAAATAGAATGTGAAGATACATATCCAAAATTGAAATTAACAAATGACAAAGAACATACAATAGGAGTTTATGTTTCACATGATATTGAAAAAGCTGAGAATCCAGATGTCACAGTTGAATTTGAGTATGAATGGACTGATGTTTGTGATGGTGGAGATGAAGGGCCAAGAATGAAAGAAGATGGATTTGGAAGATACGACTCCGTTGAAAATCCAGATGTCAAAAATACGATAACTATAAATGGAGCAAAAGATGAGAGAACTAATGCTGGAAATTATTCAGATAAGGATTATGGAGATGGTTACTATCTTCTTGAGGTATATGGATATTCAACTCCAAAAGATGGTGGTCAGAGAAAATTATTCTATAAGTCAGCAAGTACAGTAATCGGATCAGATCCAGATAGAACTACAAATACAGCCTATCTATTTGATGTAGTTACATATACTCCAATCGAAGTTTCAGCTAAGAATTTGAGCATATATAGAGGAAATGGACTACCAACAGACTTTGATTTAGATTTGAAATTAGATTCAGAAGAAAAAATAGAAACAATAGAAGTCAATGGAGAATCTAAAAAATTTGATACAGAAGAAGAAGCTCTTAAAATAATAAAAGATTGTTTTAATGTAGATTATATCAATAGTAAAGGTGTTGAGCTAACAGATGATTCAGTGCCCGGTGTGCACAAAGAAGAATTAAGTATAGAAACAGATAAAGAGCTTGAGATAAATGGCAAAAAAGTAAGTATAGATAATGAAAAAAAAGCAGGTAAACTTACAATAAGAACTATATCAGATGTAAAAGGTATTATAAGTGGAGAAAATGTAATATCTGCAGTAGTAATAGGAGATATTGATGATATAGATAAAAGTAAACCAGCAGCAATAGTAAAAAATAATACAAATTATTATACAAATGATGATGACGAAAGAAAAATAGAAGATAAAAGCGGGATATCACTATTAGATGACTCATTACTTGGAGAATCATACGGAGCAGACTATGAGGAATATATCATAAATAAGACTAATAAATGGGGAGAAAGTAATGGTTTAAAACCAGCATCAGGATATGAAAATAAATATAATTTCTACTATTTCGACTTAGTAGATGAAAATAATGGTAACGCATGGGTATCAGCCTCAAATAAAGACTCAAGTAGAACCGGTGAAAATGTTGAAGATACCGTTACTCTTTATATTCCTTATCCAGAAGGAACAGATAAAAATACAGATTTACAAGTAATATATTATAATGACCTACATAGAGAGTATGGTGAGAACGGAAGTGTAGGGGATAAAAACAATATATTAGCGAGTATAGATAAGTCTGAAATTAAGCTATTTGAAAAGGACAAGATAAAAAAATATGAAAATGGTATAACAATTCCTGTAGAAAAAGCTAAATTTGGACCATTTGCTATTGTTCGCCAGGCAAAAGAAAGTGGTTCTTCATCAGGTGGAGGAAGCGGATCATATCAGGAATCTGACATAATAGGAAAAGACCGCTACGAAACAGCAGGTCTTATAGCTGATAGAATAGGTTATTACAACTCAGTAATACTTGTAAATGCAAATGATACACTTGCGGATGGATTATCAGCAGCATCATTAAGTGGAAAAGAAAACGCTCCAATACTTCTTGTAAAGAAAGATAAAATACCAGAATATACTAAGAAAAGAATTGAAAAAGCTAGTACTGTATACATAATTGGAGAAAAAGATGCTATAAGCAAGGAAGTAGAGAACCAGCTAAAAGATAAGAAAGTTATAAGAATAGGCGGTAAAAATAGAATAGAAACATCTCTAAAACTTGCAGAGTATGTGGGAAACTATGATGAAGCATTCATAGTAAATGGATACACAGGAGAAGCAGATGCAATGTCAGCTTCAGCAGTAGCTGCAAAATACAAAGCTCCAATAATCCTTACAAATGGAAAAACATCAAACTATGCTAAAAAATCAGGTGTAGAATACTATGCAGTTGGTGGAAAAGCAGTTCTTGATGATAAGATAGTATCTAAATATGGAGCTAAAAGATTCGGTGGAGAGGACAGATACGAAACAAACAGATTAATAATAAATGAATTCTACAAAAATTCTTCTAAGTACTACTTTACAAAAGGGGATCCATTAGTAGATGCACTTACAGTATCATTACATGCAAAAGATAATGGAGTGGTACTAGTATCTAAGAAATCAGACAACACAATACTTAAAGGAAAAGATATAGTACAGGTTGGTGGAATGCCATTTTCTATATTCCCAATTAAATAAAGAAGTTGATTTATAAATTAAAATCCCCTCGGAGATAAAAGTTCAATTGTTATGAACATATCTGAGGGGATTTTAATATTGAAAAAATAAATGGTAAATTCAATCAAAATTAAAATAAGTATAGAAATATATATTGTTTTATGATAAAATATGAAATACATAAGAATTTTAAGTTTTGAAAGGGTGTTGACTGATATGTATGAAAATGCGATAATGTCTAGACAGACAGACAGACAGACAGACAGACAGACAGACAGACAGACAGACAGACAGACAGACAGACAGCTATAAGTCTGCCCTTTTAGAATGCAAAAAATTAAATAGTTTATTAAAATTAATTATAAAGACACAGGATAACTGTATTTAAAATACAGTTATCCTGTGTCTTTTTTTATTCAAATTGTTCTAAGAAAGCAGGAGGATGTAATTATGAAAAACAAAAAAATTGTATCAGTATTATCAATCGCAGCATTAACAACAATGCTTGCAGGTGCGGTGGACGCCAGTGCTCTTAGCTGGAAAGATGGTGCCCCAGCAAAATACTATTTTACATATTCAGGTGGTGAACATATTACTTCTGTATATGCATCTGATAAAAATGAAACTTTCAATGGAGAAATAAAAGAGGGGCAGACTATAGTTACTAAAACAGGAACAATAGTATGGAGAGATAGCTACACAAATGTAACTACATTTGAAGTTGATGTTGATCCAGGATATAAACTTGAATCAATAACAGGAAATGTAGGAGATGCAACAATAGAAACAGTAGATGCTAAAAATGGAATATACTCATTCCATTTCACTGATAAAGGTGCTGAGGCTTGGTGCTTTGGTGATGATGTAGACTTTACATTAAACACAGCTCCAATAAATTATACAGTTAAAAATGGAGAAGATACTATATTAACAGGAACAGTAGAAAGTACTGAAGAATTTGCAGCAGCAGAAGCTAAACCAGGATACAAATTTGTTGGTTGGGAAGCAAATGAAAAAGCTGTAAAAACTATAAAAGATGCAGTAGATGCAGGAGCAGCAGACGAAAATAATGTAATATCATTAACTCCAAAATTTGAGGCAATAGAATATACAGTAAAAGATGATAAAGGTAATATTGTTGCTACAGATGGAACAACTATAGGAAGTAAACTATTAGATGGAGTTAAAGAAGGACATATATTTGATGGTTGGTTCTTCGGTGACAACGAAGTTGAAACAATAACTGAAGATATGGTAAAAGCAGCAGATGAAAATAATGTAATAACAGTTAAAGGAAGATACACAGTAAATAAATATGATGTAACAGTAGAACTATATTACAATAATGACAATGAAGATGGGGCAGAAAAAGGTAGTTACGAAGGTAATAGAACATTAAAAGATATAGAATATGGAACTACCATAACAAAATCTGATTTATATGATGTGTATGGAATAGATAAATCATACAAAATAATAGGTGGAGAAGCAGTAAATGTAACTGGAGACACAACAATAAAAGTTGTAAGAGTAGATAGAAATCATGGAAGAGTAGAAGAAAAATTCATATATGATGGAGCAACAGAAGGAATAAAATCTGTAAAATATCAGGTTGATAATAACCCTGTAAGAACTCTTGATGTACATGAAGCAATAACAGTAATTCAGTCATTTGGAAAACATAGAAATGTAGTATTTACAGTAGAGGTTGAAGAAGGTAAGGCTTTAAAACTAAATTGTCCTGGAAGTGACAACGTAGTTAAGAAAAATGATGATGGAACTTATTCATTTAGTTTTGAAACAAACTTTGAAGGACTTGGAGGAACTCTACGTACATTTACACTTGAAGCAGTAGACGCTGAGTAATAGAACTTTAAAAATTTTAGTATAGTGGAGTATAGTTTTTGTACTCCACTATGCTTATATGGGAAAGGGGGAAGCAGAGTCATTTTGGCTTTGCAATGATATTATGAATAAATTTTCAAGAGGAATTGCTGTTGTTATGTCAGCATCAATGGTAGTAGGAAGTACTCCTGTATTTGCTGATACATTAAATTCAAAAGAATATGAAGATTACGAAAGAATCACTTATGATTCAAACAAAAAAGATCAAATAAAAATAAATAATAAAAAATGTATTGTAACTTTAAGAAATGTAAATATAGATGCAGGAAATTTTTTCAACGAAATATCTGCAATGGATATAACAGGAAATTCAGATGTAATTTTAGTTTTAGAGGGTAATAATAGACTAGAAGGTTATACGAATCATCCAGGAATATGGGTACAAGAAGGTTCGAAACTTACTATAGAGGGAAACGGTTTGTTAGAAGCTATATCAGATGGTAGTACTCTTTCAGCTGGAGCACCAGGAATTGGAGGTGGATGGAGTACAGATCCTGATTTTGGGGAAATAATAATAAATAGTGGTACTGTAATAGCCAGAGGTTCTGGTGGTGGAGCTGGAATTGGTGGAGCATATGAAATTGGTAGAGGTACCATACATGGAAATGTAACCATAAATGGTGGATATGTAAGAGCCTATGGTGGTGGCAATGCATCAGGTATAGGAGCAGGGGAAAATGATGACTATGCTGGAACTATAACCATAAATGGTGGAGTTGTATATGCTAATGGTGGTGCTAGTAGTATAGGAGCAGGAGACCACATAGGAGAAGGTAATCATGGTACTTTCTCAACAGGTACAAATGGAAATGCCGTAATAGTAGCTCCTCAAGGTATAGGTGCTAATAAGAATTATAGTGAATGGGATGGTATTTTTGCAAGTATGGGTTCAAGTGATACAACAGCTACACTTTCTGGAAATACTGTTACATTTAATGACCAAGATGCTAATATACAGGTATGGGGAACTCCAGAAATGGACAAGAATATAACTGTATCATCTGGAACAACACTTAAAGTAATAAAAAATAGCTATAACCATGCACCTTCAACACTAACAATGGGTGAAAATAATATTCTTACTAATAATGGATTTATAAATGTAGGTGTTGACGATAGTGATACATCTAGTTTGGTATTAAAAGGTGGAAAAGAAAAAACATCTGGAACAGGAGAACTTAATGTAGGACCTAATGGAACTGTAAAAGTGCCTGTAACAAAAGGTATAGTAACAGTAACTGGAAAAGATGGTTTAGTATATGATGGAACAGCGAAAACACCAAATGCATCTGTAAAACTTGATTTATGGGAATATAATAAAACTTATGCAAAAGATACAGATTATACAGTAGGATATGACAGCAACATAGATGCAGGTGATAATACAGCATCAATAACAATAACAGCTGGTGGAAGTGATGCTTTATTGCAACCAAGTAGCTATACTGAGAATTTCTCAATAGCTCAAGCAACACCTTTAATTTCAACACCAGAAGAATGGAGAATATATAAACAGGATCAGAATCCTTTAGATAAATTACCAACTCCATCAGTAACATTAGAAAATGGAACTAAAGTAGATGGTAGTCATAAATGGTATTTTGATAAAGAATGTAATAATGAAATAACTAATGAAAATCTTAAAGCTGAAATCAGTAAAGGCAGTGATTTCACGATATATTGTAAATTTACACCTAATAATGCAAATGTAAAAACAGCAACAGATTCTATGAATATAAAATTAACAGACCAACCACCTGTAAATGTAGAAATAGAGGGAATAACAGATAAACTTTTAACAAAGAAATATGAAGAAAAAACTATAGAGTTAAATGATTTCACAGTAAAAGTAACGGAATCTGACAACCCACAAAATCCGATAGATCCATCTTTATATGATAAAAGTTGGGAAATTGTTAAAGGCTATGGAAATGGATATATAGATGATGCAGTTGTATTAGAAGCAGATGGGCATACTTTAAAATTAAATAGAGTAGGAATTACAAGAGTAAGAGTAAATGTTGAGTCTAAAACAACTCATGCTTCAGCGAGTGGATATTTTGATGTAAGAGTAACACCAAGAGAGGTAACCATAGGTAAAGTAGAGGTTAAGGGAAGAGAGTATAATGGAAAAACAGACATTGATTTAAGCTCAGTTACAGCAAGTTTAACTGATGGAAGTATCATAAATGGTGATGATGCAAAACTTTCAGTAGTTAAAGCATATATGGATAATCCGAATGCTAGCAAAGAAGATAAAGATGTATATATTGAATACTCAATAACAGGCAATGACGCAAGTAATTACAAGCTTACAAATAGTCCAAATGGAAAAGTAAATATAAGTAAATCAAATAAAAATCCAGGAGAAGACCCTGTACCAGCAGTTATGTCAGGAGAACAGGTTATATACAATAAAAAAGCGGCTACATATAACTTTAACCTTGATAAAATAATACCTACAGAAAAAATAGGTGGAGTGACAAAAATAGAAGTTAGTGGATCAACAGTAGATACTTCTTACTTTGAAACAAAAGATTTAAAAGTAAATTTAAATACAAAAATGTTATCTATACCTGTTAAAAATGTAAACTCAACTATAGAAGATAATTTAGGTGAAATAACAGTAGAAATAACTGGAAACAACTTTGACACTAAAGGTATTATAAATGTAACAGCTAAAAATACAAATGATGGAGGCGGATCTTCATCTGGTGGTTCTGGAGGCGGTTCATATCAGGAATCTGATATAATCGGTAAGGACCGTTATGAAACAGCGGGAATAATAGCTGATAGAAGTAGTGTTCACGATACAGTAATACTTGTAAACGCAAATGAAGCATTATCTGATGGATTATCAGCAGCTGCACTTAGTGGAAAATTAAATGCACCTATACTTCTTACTAAAAAAGACAGCATACCAAAAGCAACTATGGATAGACTTGATAGAGTATCAAATGTTTATATCATAGGTGGAGAAAATGCTATAAGCAAGAAAGTAGAAGAACAGTTAAAAGGAAAGAAAATCACAAGAATAGGTGGTAAAAACAGAATAGAAACATCTATGAAGATAGCTGAAAAAATAGGAAACTATGATGAAGCATTCATAGTAAATGGATATACAGGAGAAGCAGATGCAATGTCAGCTTCAGCTGTAGCTGCAAGAGAAGTTGCTCCAATAATCCTTACAAATGGAAAAACTTCAAACTATGCTAAAAAATCAGGTGTAGAATACTATGCAGTTGGTGGAAAAGCAGTTCTTGATGACAAGATAGTATCTAAATACGATGCTGAAAGATTCGGTGGAGATGACAGATACGAAACAAACAGATTAATAATAAATGAATTCTACAAGTATTCTTCTAAGTATTACTTCACAAAAGGAGAATTATTAGTAGATGCACTTACAGTATCATTACATGCAAAAGATAATGGAGTGGTACTAGTATCTAAGAAATCAGACAACTCAATACTTAAAGGAAAAGATATAGTACAGGTTGGTGGAATGCCATTTTCTATATTCCCTATAAAGTAGGATAGTTGGTTGATTTATAAATGCTTTGGTGTTGGAAAATCTCCAAAGGGACAAATGTTCACTGCCATGAACGTCCCTGAGGGGATTTTCTTTTTGAAATGTTAAATATGAGAAAAGATTGTTAAAAACATATTTTATATATTGACGGGAAATTAATTTTTATATACTATGTATTCTATATAATATTAATTATGAAAGGAATTACATATATGCTGATTCACCTGCGTGTTTATAATACTAAAATTGAAATAGTTACAATAAATTTCAATGGGGAATCTGCAGAAACAAATACATTAAAAAAGACTAAAAATACGAGTATAAGGTATTAAAACCTTATACTCTTTTTATTTTACTAAAAATGGAGGAATTATATGAATAAGAAATTTTTATCAACAGCAATTGTAGCATCAATGGTAACTACATCTACAATGGGAGTGGGCTATGCTCAGGAGGGTGCAGAAAATGATATCAAGGTTACAGACAAAAATACTAATCAAAATGTAAGAGAGTTAGATGGTATTGAAAGTAAGCAGATATTTTCTGCAGGAGAAGGTAGTTTAGAAAATCCGTATGTTGTATCTAATCTTGAAGAATTTAAAGCATTTAGAGATGATGTAAATAGCGGCAATAATTATTCTGGTAAGTACATAAAACTTGGTGCAGATATAGATCTGAATAATGAAGAATGGACACCAATAGGATATGGTAAATGGGAACAAGAATTTAATTCCAAAGCTTTTAGAGGAAATTTTGATGGTGGAAACCATACTATAAAGAATCTAAAAATAATAACTGATACTGATTATTCGTCAGGACTATTTTCTCTGGCTGGAGAAAATAGCTATATGAGAAATATTAATATAGAGAATGTAATAATTGAAGGCTCAGGAAAGGCAGTAGGTAGTTTAATTGGATACGGAAAGAATGTAAATGTAGACAATATAACTGTAAAAGGAAATATAAATATAGAAGGAAACTCGTCAACAGGAGGATTGATTGGGTATGGACATACTAATATCAATAACTGTGAAGTAAATGCAATAGGAACTATTACGAATACAGTAGGTCATCACACAGGTGGTATTATAGGATATTTGGCAACTCGTGAGACAATCATAAATACTGTTAGAGGTAATAAAGTTAAAAATATAGTTATAAATGGGAAAACTTGGTTTGGAGGAGTTGTAGGTACATCAGATAGAGGGGCTGAAATAAAAAATAATATTGTAGAAAATGTCGATTTAAATTCAACATCTGGAATTAAAGGTGGAGTATTAGGAGTGGCAAATTCAACTGGAGGAAGTACAGGAAATATAAAAGTGCTAGATTGTAAGGTGTTATCTGGTACAGCAAAAGAATTACCTATAATATCAGGTGTTACATCAGATAGTAATTATATCTCGGGTGATAACTTAGAATTTAATGAATTAGACTTGGCAATAAAAGGGGAAGTGTATTCTCTTTCTAGTGATATGTTAGGGAGTAATAAAAAAATAGCTGATATAAATGAGGATAAAGATCTTATAGTAGACGAAGGAACTGTTGCAGTAATAAGAGAGGGAGATACATATAAAGAATATAGCAGTATGTCAGATGCAATATCTGAATCATCTGGAGAATTTATTGAGATAGTAGATAATATCAATGAAGGATTAACTATTACTAAAGATGTAGTTAAAAAACGTAATCTACCAATCAATAGCTATATAAATATAGATTTAAATGGATACACTCTAAGTTCTAGTACAGGAAGTGCATTAAATATTTCAGGATCATCAGTAAATATAAAAGGGGGTACTATATCTACTTCTGATTCTGGTGTGGGAGCAGTAACAATAAGTAATGATGCAAATGTAAGATTCAGAGATATAAACTTTGTTATTGGAGATAATAGTTCTGAATCGCCTGTACAGGTATCAGATGGAGGTGCGACAGTAACAGTTGCGGGAACTATAACATCTATAAATCTTAAAACTGGTGGATATATTATATCTAATGAAAATGGTGGAAAAGTAACATTAAAGATAGAAAGTGGATCTAAGTCTGATAATAAACCAGTAAGTCCATCTAATGTTGGAAACCTTATAAATGAATCAAAAGGTAATGTCGAGATTGTAGATAAGCCATCAGGTGGAGGATCAACAGGTGGTGGAGGAAGTATATCAAAACCAGAATATACTCACACACAGATAATCGGAAAAGACAGATACGAAACAGCAGCACTTCTTGCTGACAAAATAGGAAACTATGACACAGTAATCCTTGTAAACTCAGACAAAACAATGGCTGACGGATTATCAGCAGCATCACTTGCAGGAAAACTAAATGCACCTATACTACCTGTAAAACAGAATAAAATACCTGATTCTGTAATGCAGAGAATAGAAAAAGCAAAAAATGTATATATAATTGGCGGAACAGAAGCGATAAGTAAAGACTTAGAAAACAAACTTTCAGATAAGAAAATAACTAGAATAGGCGGAGAAACTAGATTTGAAACATCACAGAAAATAGCAGAAATGATGGGTAATTATACAGAAGCATACATAGTAAACGGACTAACAGGAGAAGCCGATGCGATGAGTATATCATCAGTAGCTGCAAAAAAAGGAGCACCAATAATCGTAACAGATGGTAAGAAATCAGACCACGAGAAAAAATCTGGAACAGATTATACAGTAATCGGTGGAGAAAAAGCTGTTACAGAAGCACTTGAGGAGAAATACTCAGCAGATAGAATATCTGGAGCGAATAGATACGAGACAAACAGAGCGGTAATGGATAAATTCTATTCGGGAGCAGATACAGTGTATCTGGCAAACGGAGAGACTCTTGTAGATGCAATGTCAGCATCACTTATAGCGAAAAATAGTGGAGTAGTGCTTGTATCTAAAAACTCGGATAATAGTATATTGAAATCAAGAAATACTGTTCAGGTGGGTGGAACATCATTTACAGTGAATATTCCCAAATAATATAAGTAAATATTTTAAATATAAAGGGCTGTGTTTTCTACAGCCCTTTTTCTGTAACAATAACATCAAGCTTCACATCATGCTCTTCTTCAAAAACATCATCGACAATCTGACACTCAAACCGAATACCACATGTAAAGGCACCAGATTTCGGGATAAACCTATCGTAATATCCACCGCCGTATCCCATTCGATTACCTGCCCTATCAAAAGCAACACCGGGAACAACTATAACATCTATCATATCCGGAGAAACAGCCTCAGAATCTTCAGAGGGCTCGAGTACACCAAATCTAGACTTTACAAACACAGTCTTTGAATCGACTTTTCTGGGGATCATCTCTCTCGTCTCATGGACGCATACAGGAGCGAATACATTCTTACCCATGGATAGAAGTTTTTCTATCAGATAATCTGTCTTTACTTCATTTCGAAAGTCCATATATACCATGATATTCTCTGCTTTTATAATTTCCGGAATCTCAAGGAGTTTATCAGAAATACATACAGAAGCTTCTTTTATATAATCTGAATCAAGCGAATTTCTAAGCTCGATAATTTTTTTTCTAAGCTCATTTTTCATCTTAAATACCCACCACCCGACTATATATATGCTAAAATATATAAATATAAAATAAATATAGAATCTTATAAAAATATTGTCAAGTAAAGACGAAAAACGACTATAATATATGTATGGATTAAATGGCATGTGCAATGCCAGAAGGTGGTGTTTTTTTGAAGTTCAATAAAAAATCGGTGATAACAGTAGTTGTGACCGCCATAGTTACAGTAGCTGTGACAATAACTGCAGAAGTAGGACTTGGAGTTGTTGCGATAGTTCCAAAGGACGACTATGAGGGATACAAAAAATTCTCAAAGCTTGCTGCTCTTGAGGAAATGATAGAAAAGACTTATTATACTGATATAGATGAGCAGGATCTTATAGATGGTGCCATGAAGGGACTTTTTATGGGAACCGGAGATGTATATTCAGGATACTATACAAAAGAGGAAATGGAAGATGTCATGGCGGCATCTACAGGAAGTTTTGTCGGTATAGGTATAACTATGATGTCAAATCCTGAAACAGGAGTTGTAACTGTTACAAAATCGTGGGAAACAGGTCCGGCATACAGAGCAGGTATCAGAGCAGGAGATGTCTTATACAAGGTTGATGATTTAACTGTGACATATGATACTGTAGACAAAGCTGTTTCGATAATGAGAGGAAAAGAAGGAACAAACGTAAAGGTATCTGTAAAAAGAGATGGTCAGATAAAAACATTTAATATAAAGAGAGAAGAAGTAAGCGAGCCTAGTATAACATCAAAAATGCTTGAAGATAATATAGGTTATATTGAGATATCAAGCTTTGTGGAAACTACAGGGGATGACTTCAAAAAAGCTCTTGAGTCACTTGAAAAGAAAAATATGAAAGGTCTTGTTATAGATCTTAGAAACAATGGTGGAGGTCTTGTAGACCAGTGCTGTGAAATAGCGGATTCTCTTCTTGGAAAAGGTACAATAGTATATACAGAAGATAGAAATGGAAAAAGAAAAGAGGAGAAATCAGATGAGGAAAACAAAATTGATGTTCCAATAGCTGTTCTTACAAATGAAAATACAGCATCTTCGTCAGAGATTCTTACAGGTGCGATAGTTGGAAATGATGCAGGTATATCAGTTGGTACAACAACTTTTGGAAAAGGTATAGTTCAGTCTGTAATAACTCTGAAAGACGGTACAGGATACAAGCTTACAACAGAGCAGTATTTCACTCCTGACGGTAAGACTATCCATAAAAAAGGTATAAAACCTGATATAGAGGAAAAAGATGAGTCAAAACAGCTTGATAGAGCTGTGGAGTGGTTAAAGACAGGTAAATAAATTTACATATAATAATGTAAAATATTATATATAATAAAAGGTAAAATACAACAGCTTATAGAATATGATACAATAGGCGAATGATAGAAATCTTTAGCTTAGATTGTCAAATGGGAAGTGAGTTTGTATGGAAAAAACTGAAAAAAAGGTTGAGATCCTACAGGAATACAGAGATAAGAAAAGACAATCAGAGATAGACAGAAAGGAACTTATAGCTCTAATCATAAAGGCTGTTGCAGCGAAATAGGATTCTGGAACTGTCGCACAGTAAAGCGACAGTTCTTTTTAGTACCTTTGTTTATATTTCTGAAAATATATTATAGATTTGTATAATAAAAATACAACATAGAGATGAAATAATCTCAGGTGTGAATGTTGTGAAAGCGGAAAAATTAATTGGATTGTATATGGTTAAATCCTAAGTGTTAAAAATCGGTAATCAGCAGGTAAGCCCCGAACAGGAGAAACTTCAACGACTATTCCTCTTAGGGAAAGTACAATACAAGCGATTGGTATTGGAAGTGGTTTCGCCTAAGTAATAGAAATATCATATGGATAAGATATAGTCTGTGCTTAATAGAAATATTAAGAAGTTAATAGGATAGCTGTATCAAGTGTAGTGACTTGATATGAACGACACCTCCCTATAAGTCATAGGGTTCTAAAAATTTAAAACTAAAACTTTTACTAAAAAAATAAAGTTTCAGTAAAATATGTTATAATCCCTATAGAAAGCGAGGTGATTATAATGTATCTTACAATGAAACAACAGGTAAAACAATTAACTAAGGAAGATTATAAAAATTTAAAATTGCTGTCACATATAGCCAAAAATCTTGCGAATGAAGCGATTTATAACATTAGACAATACTATTTTCATGAAGGCGAATATTTAAACTATCAAAAGAATTATGCTTTACTTAAAAGTAGTCCTAATTATAAAATGCTTAATTCAAATATGGCGCAGCAGATTTTAAAAGAAGCTGATGGATCTTTTAAATCATTTTTTGGACTGCTTGAATTAGCAAAGAAAGGAAAATATAATTTTAAAGATATAAAACTTCCTAAATATCTTCCTAAAGATGGTTTTACAACATTGATTATAGGTTTTGTAAGAATAAAAGGAAATAAATTAATTATTCCATACTCAAATACTTTTAAGAGGGATCATAAAAGCATTGAGATAAATATTCCACCAAAACTTGTCGGAAAGAAAATAAAAGAAATAAGAATTATACCTAAATCAAAAGCCAGGTTCTTTGAAATTCAATATATCTATGAGATAAAAGAACTTCAAAGTAATGTAGATAAAAATAAAGCACTGGCAATAGATTTTGGTATAAACAATCTTGCAACCTGTGTAACATCGACAGGAAAGTCATTTATCATAGATGGAAGAAAGCTAAAATCAATAAATCAATGGCATAATAAAGAAAATGCACGATTACAAAGTATAAAAGATAAACAGGGATATAAATCCAAATACACAAACAGACAATTGAAGAATACTCGAAAAAGAAATAACAGAGTCAATGACTATATGAATAAGACAGCCAGAACAATAATAAACTACTGTGTAGAGAATAATATAGGAAATATTGTATGTGGATATAATGAAACTTTTCAAAGAAATTCCCAATTGGGTAAAAAGAATAATCAAACCTTTGTAAATATACCTTTTGGAATCCTTCGAGAAAAGATAGAATATATTTGCAGATTATATGGAATAAACTTTGTAAAGCAGGAAGAAAGTTATACATCTAAAGCGAGTTTCTTTGATAAAGATATAATTCCTGTATACAATGATGATAATCCCAAAGAGTATGAATTCAGTGGAAAAAGAATAAAAAGAGGATTATATCAGACAAAAGAAGGAAAACTATTAAATGCAGATGTAAATGGTGCATTGAATATACTTAGTAAAAGTAAAGTTGTGGACTTAGATGTCCTATACAATAGAGGCGAACTGGACACGCCTGTAAGAATAAGGGTTGCATAATAGCAATCAGACTTCTTAAATAAAGTTTTAAACTTTTAGAACCCCGCGACTTTAGTCGAGGGAGGTTCAGGGGTATATAATGCCTGTGCATTAATATAAATACAAATTTAAAAGGAGGTGCGGATATGAATCTTTTGAGCAGTATTTCAAGAAACATATATCCTCTTAATCAAAAGAGTATGGATGCAGCCCAGAAAAAGTGGGATAGTCTGATACATCCAAAGGGAAGTCTTGGAAGACTTGAAGAAATATGTATTCAGCTTGCAGGAGTATACGAAACTGAAAAGTTCGATATCTCCAAAAAGGCCATAATCGCATTTGCTGCAGACCATGGTGTATATGACGAGGGAGTTGCACCAAATCCTCAGGAAATAACAAAGCTTCAGTTTCCTAATTTTGTAAATGGAAAATGTGGTGTCGGAGTTTTAAGCAGATTTGCAGGTGCATCTGTAGTTGCTGTGGATGTAGGTATAAACTGTGATGAAAAGCTTGAAGGTGTAATCGATAGAAAAATAAGAAAAGGTACATCGAATATGCTCAAAGGACCTGCAATGACGAGAGAAGAAGCTGTAAAATCTATTGAAATAGGAATAGAGGTTGCCGAGGAATTCATCGTAAACGACTATGGAATAATAGGAATAGGAGAGATGGGTATTTCAAATACGACAGCAAGTACAGCAATTATATCTGTAATAACAGGTCAGACGCCGGAAGAGATTACCGGAGCCGGAGCAGGTCTTTCAGAAAAGAAGATATCGCATAAGGCAAGAGTAATAGGAAAGGCGATAGAAATAAACGACCCGAACCCTACAGATGGAATAGAGGTTCTTGAAAAGGTCGGAGGTTTTGAGATTGGCGCAATGTCAGGAGTTATACTGGGATGTGCTGCAAACAGAATTCCAGTAGTTATAGACGGATTTATATCATATGCAGCTGCACTTATAGCATACAAGATAAATCCAGGTATAAAAGATTATCTGATACCGTCTCATAATTCAGCAGAACCCGGAAGTCAGGTGGCTCTTGAGATGCTTGGACTTAGACCGATGCTTGAGATGGATATGAGACTTGGAGAAGGTAGTGGAGCAGCACTTGCATTCAACATAATAGATGCGGCAATATATGCATATAATAATATGGCTACATTTGATGAAGTTGGAATGCATATATAAAAGGTATACATATTGAAAGGAATTATATAATGGCAGAGATTGTTTTGGTTACCGGTGGGGCAAAGTCCGGGAAAAGTGTTTTTGCAGAAAATCTATGTACAAAAAGAAATAATAATACAGGATATATAGCTACATCAATTCCATTTGATGATGATATGAAAGATAAGATAGAAAAACATAGAAAAAGAAGATCAGACAGATGGGTGACATACGAGTGCTACAGAGATATAGATATAAACAGTATTTCGGAGGATTGCGAAACTGTGATGCTCGACTGTGTTACACTTATGGTAAACAATCTGATGTTTGATTTCTGTGAAAATCCGGATGAACTTAAAGGTAAGGAACTTGATGAAATGGAAAATTTTATAACAGACCAGTTTACAAAACTTCTTGCCGATATAGAAAAAACGAATTTATACTTTGTATTTGTTACAAACGAAACCGGTATGGGAGTTATACCTGCGAACAGACTGAGCAGGATATATTCAAACATATCAGGAAAGATAAATCAGATCATAGCGAGTAAAAGCGACGAGGTATATCTGACAATAAGCGGTATACCAGTGAAAATAAAGGGAAAAGGAGTAGCTGTTTATGAATAGATTTATGGCTATGCTTCAGTTTCTGACAAGAATACCTGTGAAGACGGAATGTGGATTTGATGAGGAGTTTCACAAAGGGATGTATTTTTTCCCTGCTGTCGGAACAGTGATAGGAATAATCGTATATATAGCTATGGCAGTTTCATATAATATTTTCAGTGGGGACGCATTTATTGCGGCCCTTGTTGCTGTTATGACAGAAACTGCATTGACTGGAGGACTGCATCTGGATGGGCTTGGAGATACAGCTGATGCACTTTTCAGTTATAGAACGAAGGATAGAATGTTTGAAATAATGAAAGATTCAAGGCTTGGTACAAATGCCATGCTTGCAGTTCTTTTTCTTGTTCTTTTTAAAGTAGGTATTATAAAGATTATGATTCAGTTGGGATTGGATGCATTTGTTGTTGTTATGCCTATTGTATCAAGGTTTACGGTTCTTATTCTTACCTACAGAACAGAGAGCCCTAGAGAAAATGGAATGGGAAATGCATTTATAGGAAAATGTACAGCAGGAATGATTGTTTCAGGGGTTATATATACACTGATTTCCGGAGCGGTAATATTATTTCTTCTTGCAGTTGATGTTTCTGTATATATGTATGTATATTTCATAGCCGGAACTGTAATAACAGCTGTTTTTGTGAATATATTTAAAAAATGGGTGTATTCAAAAATAGACGGTATAACAGGGGATATTCTTGGGTGTGGAATAGAAATGGCGGAACTTGTGTTTATACTTTCCGTATGTATTATAGAGATGTTTCTGTAGGAGGTATATATGAGATTAGTACTTATAAGGCATGTGTCGACAGAAGCAAATAAAAATGGGGTTCTGTGTGGACGTACAGAATCCCCTGTAGAGGATAATTCATGGAAACAGATAGATAGAATAAAAGATATTCTAACAGTATACAGTATAGGAAAAGAATCATCAGACATAAAAGTTTATTCTTCACCATCAAAACGTACATTATATACGGCATCAGAAGTATTTGATGTATGTGAATCTCAAATAAAATCTGTAGATGAACTTATGGAAACAGACTTTGGAGAATTTGAAGGGATGAGTTTTTCTGATATAGAAAAGGAATTTCCCGAGGAATATTCAAAACTTGTTTCTGAGGGAATAGACTACAGATTTCCAAAAGGAGAGAGTGTAGAAGATACGTACAATAGGATATCTGATTTTATAAAATCCATTATATCGGAAAAAAGTGATGAGACAGTTTTTATTGTATCCCATGGAGGAGCAATAAGATGTATAATTTCATATCTTATGGACAGAGATTATAGTACACATTGGAAATATAGAATAGATAATGGTTCTGTATCGATGATAGAATATTACGATGGATTTTCAGTTCTTTCCTGTCTGAATGTAAAATAAAAATATATGCCCGGTATCTTAAAAAGGTATCGGGCATTATCTATATTGTTCTCAACTGTATACAAAAAATAAAAACTTAACTAAAATTCAGATATAAAAGCAAAAAATGTTATACAATATAAAGGAACGTTTAATAGATAGAATTGCAGGAGGTGATGATTTGGCGAAAAAAATAATGCTTCAGGGGACGGCATCAAATGTAGGAAAAAGTATAATAGCTGCTGGTCTATGCAGGATATTTTATCAGGACGGGTATAGAACAGCTCCCTTTAAGCCGCAGAATATGGCTCTGAATTCCTATATAACTGATGAGGGACTTGAAATGGGTCGTGCACAGGTGTTTCAGGCAGAGGCGGCAGGTATAAAACCGGAGGCGAGAATGAATCCTATTCTTCTGAAACCATGCGGAAACCACACCAGCCAGGTGATAGTGAACGGAAAAGTAATAGCTCAGATGCACTCTTCGGAGTACCACACTTATAAGGATACACTTATAGATGTATTAAGAAATACTTTTGAGGGACTCGAGAAGAGCTATGATATCATAGTAATGGAAGGTGCAGGAAGCTGTGCGGAAATAAATCTGAAGGAAAAAGATATATCAAACATGGGTATGGCAGATATTGCAGATTCACCAGTTATACTTGTTTCTGATATAGACAGAGGCGGAGTTTTTGCGTCGATAGTGGGAACTCTGATGCTTCTTGAAGAACACGAAAGAGCGAGAGTAAAGGGTGTAATAATAAACAAGTTCAGAGGGAAAAAAGAGTATTTTGAAAGCGGAGTCAGAATGCTTGAGGATATAATAAAAATACCTGTGCTTGGAGTGATTCCATACTCAGATATAAAAATAGAAGATGAGGACAGTGTTACGACAAGATTTAAAAGAACATCTGAAAAGAGAGATATAAATATAGAAGTAATAAGAACGCCTCATATGTCGAACTTCACAGATTTTGATATTTTTGAAACTCAGCCTGATGTCAGCCTGAAATATATTGACTATGGAGAAAATATAGGGAATCCGGACATACTTATTATCCCTGGAAGTAAGAGCACAGTATCTGATCTGAAATATATAAGAGAAAATGGATTTGATGAAGATATAAAAAGATGTGCAGAATCCGGAAAACTTGTAATCGGTATATGCGGTGGATATCAGATGCTCGGAAGAAAACTTATAGACAAAAAGCATGTCGAAAGTGAATTGGATGAGGTCGATGGGCTTGGACTTTTAGATACAGTGACAGAGTTTGATTCGGAAAAAAGAACAGTTCAGACCGAGCGGAATATATCGGACTGTCTAAGTGGATATTTTGAATCCTTATCCGGTAAAAAAGTAAAGGGATATGAGATACATATGGGAAGAACATATCCATGCAGTGATTCGGAAATTCCAATGTTTCAGGAGTCGTCAGGAAAAGAATCATCAGACGGTGAGAGAGATAGAAAAGTTTCTATGGGATATGTAAATTCAACGGGAAATATTGCAGGGACATATATACATGGAATTTTTGATGAGGTTGAATTTACAAGGGCTCTTCTCAATGGGATAAGAATGAGAAAAGGACTTGAGCCTATAGAAAGTGAAGTGAAGTCTTTCAGACAGTTCAAGGAAAGAGAATATGATAGACTTGCCGATATGCTGAGAGAGAATATGGATATCGGAAAAATATACGAAATAATGGGTCTGTAATCCCATAAATATAATTATAGTATCAGCTTATGGAAGGAAAATAATATGAACAGAATAATGATTGCCGGAACATCGAGCGGTGTGGGAAAAACCACAATATCGCTTGGAATAATGCGGGCTCTTTCAAACAGAGGTCTGAAGGTTCAACCGTACAAAGTAGGTCCGGATTATATAGATCCTTCATACCATACATTTATAACGGGGAGATACTCGAGAAATCTTGATCCGTATATGCTGGATGAGGAGAGGATAAAATACATAGTAAAA
The DNA here is from genome assembly GCF_006861675.1 of Peptacetobacter hominis. Taxonomy (GTDB): domain Bacteria; phylum Bacillota; class Clostridia; order Peptostreptococcales; family Peptostreptococcaceae; genus Peptacetobacter; species Peptacetobacter hominis. The sequence goes on from NZ_SGJB01000021.1 coordinate 21,211, forward strand.
TCGGTATCTGATGATGCCGATATATCTGTTGTAGAGGGAGTAATGGGACTTTACGATGGATTTGGAACAGATATAGACAACTGCAGCAGTTCATCTGTTTCAAAAATGATAAAAACACCTGTGGTGCTTGTCATAAACGGAAAGGCGATGGCTGCATCTGCTGCAGCTATGGTAAAAGGATATATGGATATCGATAGAAATGTTGATATAAAGGCAGTGATTGCAAACAATGTAAGAACTGAAAGTCACTACAGTATAATAAAAAAATCCGTAGAGAAATACTGTGACGTGGAGGTCATAGGATATTTTCCACCGAACAGTGATTTTTCTCTTGAGTCGAGACATCTCGGACTTGTTCCAATGGCGGAGATGGATAATCTGAGTGAGAAATTTGCAAAACTTGGAGAAGAAATAGAGAAATACATAGATATTGATAGGCTTATAGAGATTTCGTCTGCAGATGATATAGAAAGTGAATTTGATATAGACAATGAACTTGAAAAAAGAGGGTTGTATGAAAAATCAAAGGGACTAAAAGTCGCGGTTGCGATGGATAGAGCATGTAATTTCTACTACAGAGAAAATCTTGAAATATTTGAAAAGCTGGGAATAGAGATAGAATATTTCAGTCCACTTGAGGACAAATGTGTTCCCGATGCTGATTTTATATATATCGGTGGCGGATTTCCTGAGATATTCTCAGAAGAGCTTGAAAAAAATTCGGGTATGAGAAAGTCGATATATGATGCTCATATAAACGGAACTCCTATATATGCAGAGTGCGGGGGACTTATGTATCTTGGAAAGACCATCACAGATTCTGAAGGCAACACAAGAGATATGGTCGGTATACTGGATGGCAGAAGTGAGATGACAAGCAGGCTCAAGAGATTCGGGTACTGTATTGGAGAGGCAAAGGAAGATACTCTTCTTTCAAATAAAGGAGATACAATAAAAGGTCACGAATTTCATCATTCTATATTTTGTGGAGATGAAAAATGTGTCTATATAATGAAAAAAATAAGGGATAATGAAGTTGTAGATGAATGGGAAGGCGGATACAGCAAAGGAAATACACTTGCAACGTACCTTCACACGCATTTTTACAACAACCTAGACTGCATAAAAAATCTGATAGAGAAAGCTGTCGAGGTAAAAAATTCCAGATAAATTATTACGGAGATTTGATATGAAGATAGCGATTATGTTTATAGGATATATAGCTGATATTATAGTGGGGGATCCGTATTCTTTTCCACATCCTGTGAGATTTATAGGAAAGCTTATATCCTCAACTGAAAAATTCATCAGAAAAAGAGCAAAATCAGAGGAATCTCTGAAAATGTGGGGATTTTTTCTGTGGGCTGTGACTGTTTCTGTTACATTTATGGTTACATTTGCAGTCTGTAAAATATTCAGTTTCAATAACTACCTGTACTCTATTGTGAGTGCGTTTATAATATATACAACTCTTTCAACAAAATGTCTTCGGGATGAAGCAAAGAAGATTTACAGAGTTCTTGAGACAGGAGATATAGAAAAATCAAGAAAGCAGCTTTCGTATATAGTTGGAAGGGATACATCACAGCTTGATAAAAAGGAAATAATAAGGGCTACAGTCGAGACTGTGGCGGAAAATACGGTGGATGGAATAATTGCACCAATGTTTTACGGATTTCTGTTTGGAGCACCGGGAGCTATGGCGTACAAGGCAATAAATACACTGGATTCCATGGTGGGATACAAAAATGATAAATACATGAATCTGGGATTTTTCTCAGCAAAAATAGACGACATAGCAAATTTCATACCGGCGAGAATTTCAGCGATTGTGATGACTATAGCGGCATTTGTATGCAGATTTGATGCTGTATCGTGCATAAAAACAGCTATCAGAGACAGAAAAAACCACAAAAGTCCAAACTGTGCGTATCCGGAAGGTGCAGCAGCAGGTGCACTTGGTGTTCAGCTTGGAGGAACGAATATATACTTTGGAAAAGCTGTCTACAAGCCGACTATAGGAGAAAGGAAAAGAGAACTTGAGAATATGGATATCGTAAGAATGAACAGACTGATGTATATGTCTTCAGCTGTTTCATTAGTGATATTCACTATTGTTTATATATGCATATGTGCTGTGTTATAATATAATATTATGAAAAAGAGAGGAGGACTATTCTTTGGAAAAGCTTGGACATGGAGCAGATGTGGAATCTATGGTTGAACAGTACGGGAAAAAGAATACAAAGGTAATTGACTTCAGTTCAAATATAAATCCCGAGATGCCGGGATGTATCGACAGTATCATAAAATCCGGTGCGGATGCTCTCAGCAGATATCCGGATATAGAATATAGAAGAGTGAGAAAAAATATATCGGAATATCTCGATATAGATATGGAGTATGTAATACCAGGAAACGGAGCCACAGAGCTTATATATCTTCTTATGAAAAATATAGGAAAGAAAATAGCGATAATCAATCCAACTTTTTCGGAATACAGAAGAAGTGCCACTCTCTCTGGGCTTGAGGTAGTGGATTTTGTGATGGACAGCAAAAATGGATTCAGACTCGATATTGATGAAATAGAGAGTAGAATCGACGAGTTTGACAGTCTTTTTATATGCAATCCAAACAACCCAGACGGAAAACTGAGGGATATATACGAGCTTATGGATATTATGAAAAAACATGGAAAACTCCTGATAGTCGATGAAACATTCATAGAGTTTTCACCGATGTACAGGGAAAGAAGTCTTGTTTCCGAGTTAGAAACAAACAGAAATCTTTTCATAATAAGGGCTGCAACAAAATTTTTCGGTATGCCAGGGATAAGACTTGGCTATGCACTTACCTCAAACAAGGAAATTATAGATGGAATATATAGATACAAGGAACCGTGGAGTCTTAATTCATTTGCAGATGCTGCATCTGAATATATATTCAAGGAATCCGAATATATGGAAAGAAGCAGAAAATATTTTGAAAAAGAAATAGAATTTATGACATCTGAACTGAAAAAGATAAAGGGAATAAATGTCTATGAAACAGACACAAATTTTATCCTGATTAGACTTGACGGAATAAAGGCATCGGAAATAAGAAAAATACTATTTGAAAGGGCAGATATACTTATCAGAGATGCATCAAACTTTATAGGACTTGACGACAGTTTTATAAGGGTTGCAGTTAAGAAGCATGAGGAGAATATTGTTCTTATAAATGCGATAAGTTCTGTAATGGGTTTATTATAGATGAGAGGTTATGCAAAATGCCCGGCATCATGCGGAGAGTTTGTGCAGGGAATGATAGGCAATGAAGAGTACCTCTGCTCGTATGCTGTAAATCTGTTTTCTGAGGTTTTTCTTGAGGAGAGAAAAAATGCCGAGGAAGAGGATCTTATACGGAGAGTAAGAGGAAATGAGAAAAAAATATATATAAGAAATGTAAAAAAATCAAGACTTGCTATAAGAAAGGTATTTGAGAAATTCGATATACCACAGGAGGAGCTTTCAAACATATCGGTAAAGATAATAAGCGAAGTTCCCGTAAGCAAGGGAATGGGTAGTTCTACTGCGGATATAGGTGCTGCAATAGGTGCTGCACTGGACCTTATAGGTAAGAAAATGACTCCTGAGGAAATTGCTGTAATGGCCGCTTCAATAGAGCCTACGGATTCAATTTTTATGCAGGAAAATGTAATATTCAATCCTGTAAAGGGTCAGGTGAAGGAGTCTATAGGAACAATAGATGGAATGAAGGTTCTTGTACTTGAGCCTGACAGATATCTGAATACTGTAGATCTGAGAAAAAACAGAAGTTACAGAGAGGCAAAGATGAAAAACAGAGAGATTATAGAAAATGCGTTCAGACTTCTTAAAAAGGGATTTACGGAAAATGACAAAAAGATGATAGGAAGAGCGTGTACAGCGAGCAGTCTTGCCAATGAGAATATATGCAGAAAAGAACATCTGAAGGAGATAATATCCGTTTCTGATGAGATGGGATGTTATGGTGTAAATATTGCACACAGTGGAACTATAGCTGCGATACTTGTCGACAGCGATAGAAACTGTGACGATATAAAAGAAAAGCTGAGAGAAAAAGGCCTGGACAGGGTATACAGCAATATATATACGCTTGATATGATACATGGCGGGATAAGAGGTGAAGATGGTGGAATATATTAAAAATCCTATGAAAATAGAAGAGAGAAGTTTTGAGATAATACAGGGCATAATAGACGATATACGTCCTGAATATACATTTAGAAGCGATATAGAAGAGAGGATAATAAAAAGGGCTATACATACTACAGCCGATTTTGACTATCTGGATATTCTCAAAATATCTGAGGGTGCTGCCGAAAAAATAAAGGATGCACTTGAAAATGGAGCCACTGTCTATACAGATACAACTATGGCTCTAAGCGGAATAAATAAGAGAAAGCTTGAAAAACTTGGCTGCGGATATAAATGCCTTGTTGCTGATGAAAAAACAGCCGCACTTGCAAAGGAAAAGAAAATGACGAGATCTATGGCAGCCATAGAAATAGCGGCAGAAGACGATGGAAGAAAAATATTTGTACTTGGAAATGCTCCGACAGCTCTTTTCAGAGTGATAGAGATGATAGAGGAAGGAAAACTTTCTGCAGATGCAGTTGTAGGAGTTCCTGTAGGATTTGTCGGTGCAGCTGAATCAAAGGAAAGACTTTCTGAAACAGAGATTCCATATATACTTTCAGAGGGAAGAAAAGGTGGAAGTAATCTGGCGGCTGCAATAGTAAATGCTGTTCTTTACAGCATAGATTCAGAAAGATAACCGCGGTGAACAAAATGGAAGATTTTGTATATGTATACGGGAAAAAATACAGAAGAGGATATACGACGGGATCGTGTGCGACAGCTGCATCAAAGGCAGCTGTTTATATGCTTTTATCACAGAAAAAAACGGACAGTATAAATATAGATACACCAAAGGGAATACCGCTTAGTATAGATATACACGATATATCGATATCTGAAAACAGGGTATCGTGTTCTGTAATAAAAGACGGTGGAGACGATATAGATGCGACAAATGGAATGAAAATATACGCCGATGCTGAATTTGTCGAAAAAGAAAGTCCTGGAAAAATCGTTGAAAAAAGTAAAACTGCTGATAAAGATAGAATTATCGATGAAAATAACAATAGAATTACATATAAAGAGACTTTTTCCTTTGAAGGAGAAGGATTTGCTGTTTTTTCCGGAGAGGGAATAGGAATTATAACCAGAAAAGGTCTGAGCCATGAACCTGGATATCCTGCGATAAATCCGGTTCCGCAGAAGATGATATCAAAAGAGGTATCGTCTATTCTTTCGGCAAATGAAAGATTTATAAAAATAACACTGTCGGCTCCCGAGGGAAAGAAAATTGCAGAGAAGACATTCAATCCGAGACTTGGAATAGAGGGTGGGATTTCTATAATCGGTACGACTGGTATTGTAGAGCCCATGAGCGATGAAGGGTGGAAAAAATCTCTGTCGCTTGAGCTTAATATGAAAAGAGAACTCGGTATGGATAGCATAATAATGGTTCCGGGAAATCACGGAGAGGCGTTTATCAGGGAAAATACTGGAAAAGAGCTTTCGTGTGTTGTCAGAACCAGCAATTTTATAGGATATATGCTTATGGAGGCAAAGAGAATGGGATTTAAAAATATTCTTCTTGCCGGACATATAGGAAAATTTGTAAAGCTTTCTGCGGGTATATTCAATACACACAGCAGAAATGCAGATGCAAGGTCAGAAATTCTTGTATCGAATCTTGCACTTGAGGGTGCGGATATAGAGATTCTGAAAAAAGTAGATTCGTGTCTGACTGCTGAAGAGGCGGTAGCGATAATAAAGGAATACGGATACGATAGAGTATTTGATAATATAGCTGAAAAATGCAGAAAAAGAGCGATGCAGTACACAGATGGAGAAATAAACATAGGTGTATTTGTATTTGATATGGAGAAAAATATTCTCGGAAAGAGTTCGAATGCCGAGGATATGTTAAAGGAGATTGCCGATGCTTAATATAATTGGAACAGGTCCGGGAAATCCGGATTATATAACAGAGATAGGAAAAAAACTTATAGAAAACTCCGATGTACTGATAGGTGGAAAGAGAAATCTCGAGTTATTTCCCGAGTTTAAAGGAGAAAAGATATCTATAACCGCGGATTTATCGATGATAACAGATTTCGTGGAAAAAAACAGAGACCTTGAGATAAGTGTAATCGCATCAGGGGATCCTTCAATCTACGGTATAGCAAAATATCTTGTGAAAAACTCGGACAGTGAAAATATAAATATAGTTCCAGGGATAAGCTCGATGCAGTATATGTTCTCCAGAATAAAAATGGATATGAACGATGTATATCTGACAAGCAGCCATGGAAGAGTTCCCGATTACGATTATCTACTATCTCATTCAAAGGTATGTATGGTTACGGACAGAAAAAACGGGCCCGCACAGATTGCAGAAGAGATAATAAAAAGAGGACTGAAAAAGGTAATGGCAGTCGGCGAAAATCTTTCATATGACAATGAGAAAATAACAGTTGCATCTCCTGAGGAAATCTCAAAAAGGAGAGAATACGATATGAATATAGTGGTGATTTTTGATGAGAAACAGTGATTTTATAACGGGAAAAGTCCCTATTACAAAAGAAGAAGTAAGGGCTGTATCTATTTCTTCTCTTGAGCTTGAAAATGCTGAAAAATTTATGGATATAGGGGCAGGTACGGGAAGTGTATCTGTTGAAGCTGCATACAGATATCCCAAACTTTCGGTAACAGCTGTCGAGAGAAATGACGCGGCTATTGAACTTATAGAAAAAAACTCTGAAAAATTCAAAACAGAGAATCTCGAAATAATAAAAGGATACGCACCGTATGAAACAGACGAAAAATACGACGCTGTGTTCATCGGAGGTACAGGAAACAGACTTGAAGAGATAATAGAGTGGACACACGACATATTAAATGAGAATGGAAGAGTATGTGCAAACTTTATAGTGCTGGATACATTCTACAGAGCTCTTGAGATATTCAGAAAGTCGGGGTTTGAAGATATTCAGGTGAGACAGATATCCGTATCAAACCTTGAAAAAATAGGAACAGGTGAGTACTTCAAACCACAGAATCCTGTATTTGTAATAACGTGCAGAAAGAAAGGTGATTAACATGTCAAAGGTACATTTTGTCGGGGCAGGTCCCGGTGACAAGGAACTTATAACGCTTAGAGGATATAGACTTCTTTCAGAGGCTGATATAGTGATATATGCCGGATCTCTTGTAAATCCGGAGCTTCTTGAATACTGCAAAGAGGACTGCGAAATATACAACAGTGCGGTTATGGATTTGGAAGAAATAATATCTGTAATGGAAGAAGGGGTAAAAGCGGGCAAGGAAGTTGTAAGACTTCAGACCGGAGATTTTTCGATATACGGATCTATAAGAGAACAGGTGGAGGAGCTTAACAAATGCAATATAGAATTTGACTGTACACCGGGTGTAAGTTCTTTTCTGGGAGCATCTTCTGCAATGGGAGTTGAATATACAGTTCCCGAAGTGTCTCAGAGTGTCATAATAACCAGAATGGAGGGAAGAACTCCTGTACCATCTAGAGAGAGTATAGAGAGTTTTGCGGCACATCAGACGTCTATGGTTATATTCCTGTCTGTTCAGGAAATAGAAAAAGTCGTTGAAAGACTTGTAGAGGGAGGATATCCAACAGATACTCCGGCAGCGGTAATATACAAGGCTACATGGCCTGATGAAAAGGTACTGAAAGGAACTCTTTCTGATATATCTAAAAAAGTAAGAGAAAATGGAATAAAGAAAACTGCACTTATTATGGTCGGGAAATTCCTGGGAGAGGAATACTACAACTCAAAACTTTACGATAAGGATTTTGTCCATGAGTATAGAGGTTAGATTACCAGACGATATGAGAAATTATATTGGATTTGAAAATCCGATAAAAAAAACAGATATAGTCTGCAAAAAGACCGATATAAAAACTGCGATTATCTGTATTACAGAAAAAGGAAGAAAACTTGCTGAAGATATATCGTCAAAAACTTCAAACACGGATATATATTTTCAGAACAGAGGCATAAAAGAACTCTGTGGAAAGCTGTTTTTGGAGTACGACTGCATAGTTTTTATATCTGCGTGTGGAATTGCGGTGAGATGTATAGCTCCTTTTATAAAGAGCAAACTTGAAGATCCGGCTGTGCTTGTGATGGACGAAAACGTAAAAAATATAATAAGTCTTCTGAGTGGACACATAGGCGGTGCAAATGAACTTGCACTGTATATATCAGAGATAACAGGAGCAAATCCTGTAATAACTACGGCTACCGATTCTTCAGGTAAATCATCTGCGGATATGATAGCTTCTGAAATAGGTGCGTATGTAGAAAATATAAGAGAAAATGTGAAGACTATAAATGCATCGATAGTAAACGGAAAGAGAACCGGACTTTATATAGACGATGAATATAGAGACTACATAAATGATATAAATACAGAGGGATTTGAGATAATAAAAAATCCCGACGAAATATACGGATTCGATGCTGTACTTCATATAACAGACAGGATTGTATGTGAAGAGTGTCGTCTTGATGGAAAATACAAAATATCGAGTGATGGAAATACACATATAGTCAAATTGATACCGAGAAAAAATGTAGCGGGAGTCGGATGCAGAAAGGACACAGATTCTGAAAAATTCAGAGAAGTGTTTGTGAAATTCTGCATAAAAAACAATATTCATCCGGCATCAATCTGCAAAATTGGAAGTATAGAGCTTAAAAGAAATGAAAAATGTATAAAAGATATTTCAGATAGATTTTGTATGGAAAGAAAGTTTTTCAGTGTAGAAGAACTTTCAAAATACGACGACATGTTTGAGGGATCTGACTTTGTAAAAAAGACCACAGGTGTAAAATCTGTATCGGCGCCATCAGCCTATATAATGAGCGATGGAAATATAATAACTGATACTTTTAGACATGATGGAATTACAATAACGATAGGACGAAAGAGAAGGGAGATGAAATAGATGATATATGTAATAGGAATAGGGCCTGGATGCAGAGAAATGATGACTGAAGAGGCTATAGAGGCTATAAAAAAATCCGATGTAATAGTTGGATACAAGACTTATATTTCTCTTATAGAAGATCTGATAGAGGGAAAAGAAGTTCTTCAAAATGGTATGAGAAATGAAATTGACAGATGTAAGGCTGCAATAGAGATAGAAGCCACTGGAAAAACTGTCGCAGTTGTAAGCAGCGGGGATTCCGGAATATATGGAATGGCAGGTCTTGTGCTTGAACTTGCATCAAAAGAGGAGAAAAGACCTGAAATAAAAGTCGTTCCAGGTGTTACAGCGAGTATAGGTGCAGCTGCAGTACTTGGAGCTCCTATAATGCACGATTTCTGTCATATAAGTCTGAGCGACCTTCTTACTCCCTGGGAGGTAATAGAAAAAAGACTTAGACTTGCAGCTGATGCGGATTTTGTGATATGTCTGTATAATCCGAGAAGCAAGGGAAGAAGTGAGCATCTTTCAAAGGCATTTGATATAATGAGAGAATTCAAAGGAGGAGATACTCCTGTTGGAATAGTAAAAAATGTCGGAAGAGATGGGGAAGAAAAACATATCATGACATTTGATACGATGAATTTTGAGATAGTAGATATGACTACAATGGTTATTATAGGAAACAAGGAAACATATATAGACGGCGATAGAATGATAACTCCTAGAGGGTACAGACTATGATTCTGATATTCGGAGGTACATCTGACAGCATAGAAATATGCAAAAAACTTAATGAAAATGGCATGTCCGATGATTATATAATTTCCGTCGCTACCGAGTACGGGAAGAGTATAGCAGAAAACACTGCTTCAAACGTACATATGGGAAGAATGGATGAAGATCGGATGTGCAGTTTTATAGATGAGAATCATATAGATTTTATAATAGATGCTACACATCCGTATGCGGTAGATGTTTCGATGAATGCAATAAAAAGTTCAAATAGAAAAAATATAGGATACATAAGATATGAGAGAAAGTCTCTTCTTGAAAATCTGAGTTACGACGGATGTATAATTGTAGACGATATTGAATCGGCCTGCGATGAAATTATAAAAAGAGATTTGAACGATGTGTTTATAGGGACAGGAAGCAAGAATTTAGCTCTGTATACTGAAAAACTTCGGGAAAAGAGACTATTTGCCAGAGTTCTTCCGGTGTCCGATGTTATTCTTGAGTGTGAGGGACTTGGATTTAGTGCCGATAATATAATCGCTATGAAAGGACCTTTTACAAAAGAAATGAATGTAGAGACATTCAGAAAGTACAATATAGGAGTTCTAATCACAAAGGAAAGCGGAATAGAGGGCGGATTTATGGAAAAGATAGACGCCTGTGAAGAACTGGGGATACCTGTTGTTATAATCAAAAGAAAGAAGATAGATTATATAAATTTAGTTCATGATATATTTAAAATAATTGACATATTATGCGTGAAACATTAAAAATGGGACTGTAGTACTAACAATTTAGTTGATACTACAGCCCATTTACTTTTTTTGTATAGTCTAATATTTTATGCCATTCCAATAGATAGGAGAACATATTTCAGCTTCTTCTGGAAGAATAACGTCTTTCAAGGCCCATTTTTTAAATTCTTCAAAACCTGTACGGTCTACAATATATCCGATATGTTCTTTTCCGCCGGGAGCCTCGGGATCAATGTATTCTTTTACATAATCATATGTATTAAGTATTATTTTTATTATGCTATCCTCATCAATCCATTTTATAAAGTCGACTCCCATACGAGGATTTTTCTTTCCGGTTCTTCCAAATATTGTAAGTCTATAAAATTTTTTATGGCTTCTTGTCCACGCGGCATTAGGACAGTTTATTACACATTCTCCACATCCGATGCAACGTTTTTCATCCCTCTGAGGTCTGTAATTTACGGGTTTAAGAGCTTCTACAGATTTTTTTTTGCATGCTTTTACACATGCACCACAACTAACACATCTATCAGAATCCAACTTTGGTATAGTCATTCCCATTATTCCGAAATCATGCATTCTTACCTTTGCACAATCATTTGGACATCCTGTCAATGCAATTTTAAAATGAAGATCATTTGGGAAAACTGCTTTTTCTATTCTTTGAGCAAATGATGTTGTATCATAACAGGCAAAAGGACATACTCGATTTCCAATACAAGATGTTATATTTCTTGTTCCTGCAGCAGGATATCCAGTTCCAGGTTTATCCTGATTGATATCCATTCCATCGATAAGCTCCTGAATTGATTTATTTACAGCGGGAATTTTCTCAAAAGGAATACCGGGAATTTCAAATCCCTGTCTACTTGTTATATGAACAGTTCCGTTTCCGTATTTTTCTGCTAGTTCTTGTATTTTAGAAAGATACTTTGCATCTAAATGTCCACCAGGAACACGAATTCTTGAGGCAGTAAATCCACGTTCCTTTGTTACTCGAAAAGCATTTTTCTTTAAAGATTTAGTATTAATATCCATAAAACAACCTCCTAATCTATAAGTGATTTTCCATCCACATAATTAAAAACAGGACCATCTAGGCAAATGTATTTATTTCCAACTTTGCAATGACCACATTTTCCAAGTCCACAGCACATTTTTCTTTCCTGAGAAATCCATATATTTTTTTCAGAAAGGCCTTCATTTAAAAGACCTAAAACAGAGAATTTCATCATTGCGGGAGGTCCAACAATGATTGCAACTGTATTAGATTTATCTCCCCAATTAATATTCGGTATATATTTTGTTACTAAACCTTCTCTATAATTAGAGTTTCCGTTTGAATTATCTACAGTAAGAATAAGATTCATAGAATTTGACCAGTCTTCTATATCAGATTTAAAAAGTATGTCATCAGGAGTTTTAAAACCACAAATAAGAGTCATGTTGCCTCTTAAATTTGTATTTTTAGAAAAATAGTCTACAACACCTCGTACAGGTGAAAGACCTGTTCCGCCAGCTATTACTATAATGTCTTTATTTTTGTAGCAATCTATATCAAATCCATTTCCATAAGGTCCTCTAAGAGGAAGAGAATCCCCTATATAATTTTCAAATATTTCATTTGTAACTTTTCCAACCCTACGAATTGTAAGGTCAATAAATCCATCTCCAATACCACTTACAGAAATAGGAGCTTCTCCATATTTTGGTATAGAAACTTCAAAAAACTGACCTGGTTTTACATCTCCGGAATAAGACATTCTGAATGTATATTCTATAGGAGTATGTTTTATGACATCCAGAATTTCAGAATAAAAAGGTATATAGTCATTTTTAATCATTATTTTCAACCTCCTCTAAAGCTTTCTCAAGTTTATTTATACAATTTGAAAAAGATATGTATTCAGGGCATATATCATCACATCGACCACATCCTACACACATATTGTATCCATTTCTTTCGCGATAATCTAAAACTTTGTGAAGGACTTTAAATCTCATACGTTCTCCGTTTTTCTTTCTGTAATTTCCTCCTCCAGCTACATCAGTAAAACCATCTACCATACAAGATGCCCATATTCTACGTCTTTCTCCAGATTTTCCATTTTCGCTGTAAAATATATCTTGCATCGTAAAGCAGGTACAAGTTGGACACACAAAATTACATCTTCCACAGTTGATACATCTTGAGTCGTATTCATTCCACATAGAGGAGTTTGTCACTTTTGAAGATAATTTTTCAGGAATAGATACATTTATAGAATTTTCATATACAAATGATGGAGATACATCTTGAGAAAAATGATTTATTTTCATTAAAAGTGATTCAAAGTACTTGTCTTTACAGTCAAGATAATAATTTCCATTAAAATCGGTATCTATACTTAGATCGTAATTATCAGATGTATTAGTATTCATACTTACGCAGAAGCAATTATCAAATGATTTATGACAGCCAATAAGCACAAATTTTATATTTTCTCTGAGTCTACTATAGTAATAGTCTTTTGGACCATTATTAAGATACATATCATCTAATCTTTTAAGAGCATGAAGATCACAGCTTCTTAAGAAGATAACGGCTCCCTTAGTTCTTGTATCAGATTCTTTGGTAAATTCTTCACTAAAAAAGAATAATGTCTGAGAGACTGGTAAAAGAATTTCTTTAAATGAAAAATCAGATTTTCTATCAAATACAATTTCATCTATGGTTTTGACTTTTCCATATCGTATACAGTCTGTATCTGAAAATCTTCCTCCATGCTCAAAGCATTTTGGAGCATATATATCATATTTATCAGAAATACTTTCAAAAAATTTATTGATTTCATTTGAATTTAGTTTATAACCCATTTTTACACCTCTTTTTCTTTAGATATAATTGCATAAGGTAATGCCAGAAGAATTATAGCGCCTGTAATATTACCAAGAGCTACGGTTATTATGTTATATAAATATCCTAAAATACTAAGATCCCCATTGATATTATTAATTAGGGCACAACTCAGAAGAGTCATATTTGCTACACTATGTTCAAATCCAGTTGTAATAAAAGCAAAAAGACACCAAAAGATCATAATTAGTTTTCCTGATTCACTAGTACATTTATACGAACACCAAACAGCAAGGCATACGAGTAGATTACATAGAATAGCTCTTGTAAATAGAGCTAAAGGACTTAAAGTTGTTTTTATGACAGCAGTCTTATTTACAAACTCAGCAAACTCCATTGTATCAAGCCCTGAAAAATGAAACAGTATAGCTAAAATTATAGAGCCAAACCAATTTCCAAGGAAACATATTAACCATAGGATAATGGAATCATTAAGGGAAACTGTTTTTTTTATTATTCCAACAGACATAATAAGGTTATTACCTGTGAAAAGATCTGCTCCTGCAATTACAACAAGGCTAAGAGCAATTCCGAATGAAATACCCATAAAGAACTTTGTCATTGGATGTGTTCCAAGTTGTCCTCCTATTGAGAAAATAAGTAAAATACCAATTCCAATATATATACCGGCTAACATGGATGAGGTAAAATACCCTATTTTATTCCTCTTAAGAAATGAAATTTTTTTAGCAGCTGTTTCAGCTATAGAATTATATTCTTTTTCAAACATATAAATAACCTCTTGCTTATAGATATTTTAAGTACTTTTTATAAGGATCCTTTGTTCAAATAATATCAAATAAAAAAAATACTGAATGTTGCATATGCAACATTCAGTATTTTAAAAATCAATATTTATTTTAAAAATATTTTTTTCAAACTCTATCAAACCTTCTCTTTTCATATTATAAAGCTCTCTAGTAAGAGCGCTTCTATCGGAACATAAATAATCAGCAAGCTCAGTTCTTCCAAGTGGAATTTTAAAGTATTCATCATTTGAAAGAGATTTTTGAAGTTGTAGATAAGACATTATTTTATCGCGCAGTTTTTTCTTTGAAACAATCTCTATTTTATTTATAAGCATTATATTTTTTGTACTTATAACTTTAAGCATATTTTCTATAAGCTTATGATGAAAAGAACATGTCATTTTACACATGTTTACTATCTTGTGAAAAGGTATAAAGAGTATTTCTGTATCTTTATTTGCGATAAAGCTTACTTTTGAAATAGTATCTATACCACAGGCAAAAGATTCACCAATAATATCTCCATTACTCATATAAACAAGAATAGAATTATTTCCGTCAAGGTCTTCTTTAATCATATGAACCTTGCCGTGTATAATTACACCAATAAATTTTATGTCTTGGCATTCAAGAAAAATTATTTCATCTTTTAAATATTTTCTTTTATATATACCAAAGCATTTAAACATCATCTCAAGATCATTGCTACTAATACCATTAAATAAAGGAAAAGAGGATATCTCTTCAAAATGATTTAGCATATTAACCCACCCCACTAATAAATATATAAAGATATTATATAATCTTAATAAATATGTTGCAATTGCAACTGATATAAAATATTAGAGAGTGTATAATTTATATATTAAAATATCGGAAGGGGTATGATTTCATGAAAAAAAGTGAAATGAATCTTATTTCAAGTGTACTTAAGTATGAGGATGGTCATCCAAGAAGGACACAACATGTGTTAAAAGTTTATGCGTTATCTATTCTTTTAGGTGAGAAAGAAAAAATATCAGACTATGAAAGAGATATACTTGGAGCGGCGGCAATACTTCATGATATAGCGATAAAATATTGCAAAGAAAATTTAAATGGAGATGCATGTCAGGAAAACCAGAGGAAACATGCTCCAGAACTTGTAAAAGATTTTATGTTGGATGCAGGATATGAACCAAAATGTATAGATGAAGTAATAGAACTTGTTCTAAAGCATCATGAATATGATAACATAGATAAAAAACTACTGCAGATTCTTATAGAGGCAGACCTTATAATAAATGCATATGAATCTGGAGCGATAGATAAAAATATAATAGATATATTTAAAACTGAAGAAGGTAAAAATATAGTACGACTTGTAGCAAAAAACCTGTAGAGAGAGGAGAGTTTAACATGAGTAAACCAAAAATAAGAATAACTTTAGTAGATAAAAAAGGAGAACATAACTGCCATAGAGGTCATAAAATAGGTGATACATTCGATTTCGATACAGATAGAGGAAAATTATGTCCTATGGCGATGCATGTAGCTTTTCCATATGTAGATATTCTCAGATATGGAGGTAAATTACCTGGAAAAGAAGATTCTATTTGTATATGTTGCCCAGATGCTGATGTTATAAATATATTCAAAATAGAAAAAATAAGCAAATAATACTAAAGTTTAATATATAAATAAATTAGATAATAAGAGATTAAATATTGTAGTATAATATATAAAGTAAAATGTAGAATTATACATTGGATAAGTTAAAATCAATGGAGGTTAATAATATGAAAAAAGCTGTTCTTGTAGTAAGTTTTGGTACGAGCTATCACGATACAAGAGAAAAGACGATAAATGCAGTTGAGAAAAAGATAGAAAAAGCATTTGAAGGATACGATTTTTTCAGAGCGTATACTTCAAATATGATAATAAACAAGCTTAAAAAAAGAGATGGAATAGAAATAGACAACCCAATACAGGCTATGGATAGACTATACGAAATGGGATATACAGAAGTTGCTGTACAGACTCTTCATATAATCTGTGGAATAGAATACAACAAGCTTAAAGATCAGATTTCATCTTATACAGACAGATTTGAAAAAATAACATTTGGAAATCCTCTTCTATATGGTATAGAAGACTATAAAAACACTGTCGAAGCTATAAAAAGCGGTGCAGGCTTTGATGGAGAAAATACAGTTGTACTTATGGGGCATGGAACCGAGCACGAAAGCCACAGTGCATACCCGGCTCTTGAATATTATTTGAGAGATGCGGGAGTAGATGCATATGTAGGTACTGTTGAGGGATACCCTGAAATAGATCAGGTTGTAAAAAGACTTAAAGAAAGAAATGTGAAAAAAGTAAATCTTGTTCCATTTATGCTTGTTGCAGGAGACCATGCACAGAATGATATGGCAGGGGATGAAGAGGACTCATGGAAAAGCATACTGAATGAGGAAGGAATAGAAACAGAAATATATCTTAATGGACTTGGAGAAAATCCGAAGATACAGGATATATTTGTAAAAAATGCAGTAGAGGCAGATACATTACAGTAATATAAGGACAGTTTGGCCGTGAGAATAATCACGGCTTTGTTGTGAAATACAGGAGGAAGATATGGCAAAATTTTATGGTATAGGAACAGGGCCAGGAGACAGCTCTCTTCTTACACTGAAGGCAGTTGAAACACTTAAAAAAATAGATATACTATACACTCCGGAGTCAAAGAAAAACGGAAAGAGTCTTGCGCTTTCAATAGTAGACGAATTTGTTCCGGAGAGTGTGGAGATAAGACAGAGACATTTCCCTATGAATTTTATAGGTGAGGAAAAAATAAAGGCATGGGAGGAAATCGCAGCTGAAATAACACACGAGATAAAAGACAACGGAAAGAATATAGGCTTCGTAACTCTTGGAGATCCTATGATATACAGCACATATGTGTACATAATGGAAAGACTTGAGGAGTGTGTTGAAGTTGAGACAATACCGGGGATATCGTCTTTTTCAAATATAGCTTCAAATCAGAATTTCCCTCTTGTAATGGATAGAGAACCTCTGGTTGTTACTCCATGTACGATTGAAGAGGAAAAACTTGATTTTATACTTGAAAACTACAGATGTATAGTTCTTATGAAGGTATATAAAAATATAAAGACTGTTCTTGAAAAACTTGAAAAGACAGGACTTATAGACCATGCAATACTTGTATGCAATTCTTCTCAGGAGGGAGAACAGGTATACAGAGACCTTAGAAGAGACGGCATAGAGGAGAATATATCATATTTCTCTACAATACTTATAAATAAAGACGCGAAAAAATAATTATTCATATAGGAAAGGGGTGTATAGTTTGAAGATAAGAGTTGGAACGAGAGGTAGTAAACTGGCGCTTGTACAGACAGGCTGGGTTGTATCCGAACTTGAAAAAGTAAATCCCGATATAGAGTTTGAGACAGTTATAATAAAGACTACAGGGGATAAAATTATAAATGTATCTCTTGATAAAATAGGTGACAAGGGACTTTTTGTAAAGGAAATAGAAATGCGGCTTATCGACGGTGAAATAGATATGGCTGTCCACAGTATGAAGGATATGCCAGCAAAACCAGTTCCCGGACTTAAATTCACAAAAGTTCCCAAAAGAGAGGATCCAAGGGATGTACTTGTTCTGAGAGAGGGACTTAATGGGCTTTCAGATCTTCCTGAAGGAGCGGTTATAGGAACTGGAAGCAAGAGAAGAAAATATCAGCTTCTAAAAGTCAGACCTGATTTGAATATTGTACCTATAAGAGGAAATATAGATACGAGAATATCAAAAATAGAAACTGAAAATCTGGACGGTATAGTTCTTGCAGCATCTGGAATTATAAGAGTTGGTATGGAGGATTATATAACAGAGTATCTTTCTGAGGATATTATAGTTCCTGCACCTGCACAGGGAGCACTTGCCATAGAAATAAGAGAAGATGATAATCATATGGAAGATATAATAAACACTATATACGACGAAAAAACTCAGATTCAGGTAGATGCGGAGAGAAGTTATCTTTCTGAAATAGACGGAAGCTGTCATATACCTATGGGAGCTTATTGTAAAATAGATGGAGAAAATATTCATCTGACAGGACTTTTCGGCGATGAAAGCGGAGAAAAAATAACTGTAAAGAGTATAGAAGATAGATGCGAAAATGCACAGGAAGCAGGAAAAAAACTTGCACAGATGATTTTAAAGGAGCACAACAATGAATAAAGGAAAGGTATATCTTGTAGGGGCTGGTCCAGGGGATACAGGTCTTATAACAGTAAAAGGTCTTGAGTGTATAAAAAAGGCCGACGTAATAATATACGACAGACTTGCAAACGACGAGTTTCTGAAAGAGGCAAAACAGGGATGTGAGTTTATATATGTCGGGAAAAAATCCAGTAACCATATTCTTCCACAGGATATGATAAATAGAGTAATAGCTGAAAAGGCGTCAGAGGGAAAAATAGTAACGAGATTAAAAGGTGGAGATCCATACGTGTTTGGAAGAGGTGGAGAAGAAGCTGAAATTCTTGTAGATGAGGGAATAGAATTTGAAGTGGTTCCCGGGATAACATCGGCAATAGGAGGGCTATGTTATGCAGGAATACCTATAACTCACAGAGATTATGCGTCTTCTTTTCATGTAATAACAGGTCATCTGAGAGAGGATGAAGAAAGAGAAATAAACTGGAATGCACTTGCCGGGTGTCGCGGAACACTTGTATTTCTGATGGGGATAGGAAATCTGAAACATATATCGGAATCTCTTATAAAAGAGGGGAAAGACCCCAAAACACCTGTTGCACTGATAAGCTGGGCGACTAGATACAATCAGAGAACAGTTGTAACAGATCTTGAAAATGCATTTGAAACAGCAAAAGAAAAAAATGTAAAAGCTCCTTCTCTTATAGTTGTCGGAGAAGTTGCATGGCTTAGAGAAAAACTTGATTTCTTTGAAAAAAGACCGCTTTTCGGCAAAAAAGTTGTAGTTACAAGAGCGAGAACACAGAGCAGTTCACTTTCTGAAAAGATAAACAGACTTGGAGGAAAGGCGGTTGAACTTCCTTCAATAAAGATAGAAGAAATAGAAAAAAATACTCGCCTTGAAAATGCTATAGAAAATATTCAGAGCTATACACATATAGTATTTACAAGTAGAAACGGTGTAGAGATATTCTTCAAAAAACTTTATGAGATGAACAGGGACTCAAGAGCATTATACGGTCTGAAAGTATGTTCAATAGGTTCAGGCACTTCTGAAGAACTTTCTAAAAGAGGAATAAAGGCGGATATAGAGCCGGAAAGATTTGTTTCAGAGTCTCTATTTGAAGAGATGAAGAAAACCATAAAACCATCTGACAGAGTACTTATCCCTAGAGCAGAAAATGCCAGAGAGTTTCTTTCTGCAAAGCTTTCTGAAATATGTAATGTAGATGAAATCTTCACATATAGGACTGTAATAGACGAGAGCAGCAGAGAAATCTTTGAGGATGTTATTTCAGGTGGAGTAGATTGTATTACATTTACTAGCTCATCTACGGTGAAAAATCTAATTGAAATAGCAGGGGATGGATACAGAGAGATTCTTGATGGAATAAAACTTGTATCAATAGGACCTGTTACTTCAGAAACTATAAGAGAGTTTGGTCTGGAAGTTTACAGAGAGGCAGAAGTATCGACTATAGATGGAGTTGTAGAAGTTCTGAAATCACTATAGGCGAATTATTTTAAATTGCTAGTGAAATATAATAATACGAGATATTATAAGCGGATTTTTAGTTAAAATTGGTAATTTAAAATAGTATAAAAATAAAACTGAGAATAGATATAAAAACGGCAAACAGATTATTTTTTCTGTTTGCCTGAATATTATATAATGAAAAGAGGGCTAACAATGTACGAAACAAGGAATGTACGTATAGGAGAAGGAATTCCAAAGATATGCGTTCCTATATGTGCGGAAAATATTGATGCGTGTGTCAAACTTATGGATGGAAAAGAAATAGAGTGTGCAGATATAATTGAACTTAGAGCCGATTGGATTGAGAATATTGAAAATAAAAATACTTTGGATGAAATTCTGAAATTCACAAGAAAAAGTGCGGGAGAAAAACCGGTTATATTCACCCTTAGAACATCTGAAGAGGGTGGAAAATTTGAGTATAATGCTGAATTATACTGCGATATAAATATGTATGTAGCACAATCTAGGATGGTTGATATTATAGATATAGAAATAGAGAGAGAACATATAGAGAGTTTAATAAAAAATATAAAAGAAAATGGTGTAGGAATTATAGGATCATACCACAATTTCAGCTGTACACCAGAGGTAGATTTTATACTTGAAAAAGTTAGATGTGCCGAAATATACGGTGCCGATATCGCAAAGGTTGCAGTCATGCCGAAAATAAAATCAGATACAGCGAGACTTATGTTATCTATACGGAAAGCTGAGGAAATATCAAACATACTTATAATAGGAGTATCTATGTCTGATGTTGGAAGTATAAGTAGAGTAGCAGGTGGTGTATTCGGTTCTGCGGTTACGTTTGGATGCACTGATGTAGAATCGGCTCCAGGTCAGATAAGAGCTTCAGAACTGAAAAAAGCGGTGGAGTATATCCACAGAGTATGTCCGTAAAGGAGGGTTATTATGTTTTATCCTATAAATATAAATTTAGACAATATGAATATATTAGTAGTCGGCGGAGGGAAGGTTGCACTTAGAAAGTGCAAAAATTTTAGCGACTTTGGAAAGTCTGTAACAATTGTATCTCCAATTTTTGAAGACGGATTTTCAGAACTTGAAAATGTGAAACTTATAAAAAGAGAATTTGAGGAGCGTGACCTGAACAATATAAATATGGCTATAATAGCGACAAATAATAGAAAACTCAATGCGGAAATATCTGATATGTGCAGAAAAAGAAATATTATAACCAATGTAGTAGACGATATAGATAAGTCGAATTTTACAGTCTCATCATATGTAAAAAGGGGAAATCTTCTTATAGGAATATCCACTGGAGGAACAAGTCCATCTCTTTCAGCAAAAATAAAAAGAGAACTGGAAGAAAAATACGGTGAAGAGTATGAGGAATATACTTTAATTCTGGGAAAACTAAGAAAAATAATAATAAAAAAATACGAGGATAAATCTGAGAGGAAAAAACAGCTGAACAGACTGGTAAAACTAAGTTTAGATGAGTTAAAAAAAGAATATATAAAAGAAAAAATCAATGACAAATAAAAATTTTTTATAAAAAGTGTTGACGAATATAATTTATGATGGTATAGTAATACTTGTCCTTGAGAGAGGGCAAAAGAAAATAAAAAATGAACTTTGAAAACTGAACAGCAGATAAATTTGTTCGAACGATTTGTTCGGACTCTTACAAACCATAATTAAGCCAGATAT
>NZ_SGJB01000022.1 GCF_006861675.1 Peptacetobacter hominis
AACCGTATTTTTAAAATATTATATACAGATTAATGTATAAACCTGATTCAAAATGGATATAATATAATAAAACACATATAGTTAATAACATTAAATTTAATCACAAATATATGTACCTCACAAGCATATATTTCATCCAATTTGGAGGGTTAAATAGTAGTGTTTTAAAAAATAATATTTTAAAAATACGGTTGTGGGATAACCAACTGGCACAACCATGACTTAAAACTGATATAAGTCAGAATAAGAGCGAAATATCTAAAAAGACTATATTTGTCTATATTTTTAGAACCAGTTAATAAAATGGCTTTAATTACTACAAAAGAAATGTTTAAAAAAGCTTATGAAGGTGGATACGCTATAGGTGCATTCAACATAAGTGACCTTGAGCAGTTACAGGGAGTTTTAGAAGGAGCAAAAGCTAAAAACTCTAGCGTTATAATACAGGCTTCTAAATCTGCTATAGAATATGCAGGACCTCACACATTAGTTGAAATGGTAAAAGCTGCATCTGATGAAATAGGTGTTGACGTTGCTTTACACTTAGACCACGGTCCAAGCTTAGAAGCAGTTAAAATGTGTGTAGAAGCTGGATTCTCTTCAGTTATGATAGACGGATCTCACTATGATTTCGAAGAAAACGTAAGAATAACTAAAGAAGTTGTTGACTACGCTCACGCTCACGGTGTTGTTGTTGAGGCAGAACTTGGAGTTCTTGCTGGTGTAGAAGACGAAGTAAGCTCAGATGTACACAAATACACTGATCCAGATGAAGCTAAAGAATTCGTTGAAAGAACTGGTGTTGACTCATTAGCTATAGCTATAGGTACTTCTCACGGTGCTTTCAAATTCAAAGGTGAAGCTGAATTAAAATTCGATATACTTGAAGAAATACAGGCTAAACTTCCTGGTTTCCCAATAGTTCTTCACGGAGCATCTGCTGTTGATCAGAACTCTGTAGCTACTTGCAACGAGTTCGGTGGAAACATAGCAGGAGCTAAAGGTATACCTGTAGACATGTTAAGAAAAGCATCTTCAATGGCTGTATGTAAAATAAACATGGATACTGACTTAAGACTAGCTATGACAGCTGCTATAAGAAAATATCTTGCTGAAAACCCAGCTCAGTTCGACCCAAGAAAATACTTAGGTGCTGGTAGAGCTGCTATACAGGCAGTAGTTGAAAGCAAAATAGAAGACGTTTTAGGATCAGCTAACTCTGCAAAATAATTAAACTTTTAAAAAAGTAAAAGGCGTGGACATTTTTTCCACGTCTTTTTTTATTTTTCATTATACTTTTCTATATTTAATGATATTCAATTTCATAAAATATTTAAATTTATTGTTTCTGACATATGCCCTTTTCAATTTCTACTATTGACACTTGTATATATCTCGTTATATAATTCCATTAAATCAAATACAAATTTTAAAGAAAGGTGGTAGCGCTATGTGTTGCTGTTGTAACTCGAAATATAACAAACTTAATAGATCATACAATTGCGGCAGAAGTGCATCTTTCTTTATGAAGGATACTGTGTAGAAATTTTTGACAGTTTCTTTGTATTTAGAGTGTTCCCGTCGTATATACGACGGTTTTTTATTATCAGTTTCATAATATGCCTGTGGCTGGATTACCCTTATTCATAAAATCATCCCCTTGAGATAAAGTACTGCTTTCTATCCAGCTTCAGGGTATTATGTTCAGAATATGCACGTTTCCGCCGCTGGCGGATTTTTTTATGCAAAAAATAATATAACTTGGAGGATTTTAAAATGATATACAACAAAATTACAGAAACAATAGGAAATACACCGGTACTTAGATTCAGAGAATTTGAAACTGAAGGTAGTGCTGAAATATACGGAAAACTTGAATTTTTTAACCCTGGTGGTTCGATAAAGGACAGAATTGCATCTTTCATAATGGAGGAAATGAAAAAAGAGGGTAAAATAAAACCGGGTGATACAATTGTTGAACCTACAAGCGGAAATACAGGAATAGGAATTGCAATGTCTGCAGCTGCCAACGGATTCAAAGCTGTTATGGTAATGCCTGATACTATGAGTGTTGAAAGACAGAAAATACTTAAAGCATATGGTGCAGAAATAGTTCTCACTCCTGGGAAACTTGGTATGAACGGAGCCGTTGAAGAGGCTGAAAGACTTGTACGAGATAAAGGATATATAATGTTTGATCAGTTCAACAATACAAAAAATCCGAAAGCACATGAAAATTCAACTGCACTTGAGATTATAAATGATTTTGAAAGTCTTGACGCTTTTGTTGCAGGAGTTGGAACAGGCGGAACAATAATGGGCAATGGACCAGCACTAAAAAAACACTACTCTGATATAGAAATAGTTGCAGTTGAACCTGATGTATCTGCAATATTATCCGGAGAAAAACCTGGTCCTCACAAAATACAGGGAATAGGTGCAAACTTTATACCTTCTATAGTAGATACAGATACATTTGATAAAATAGAAAAAATATCTTCAGAAGATGCATACAAAAACGCTGTTTTATCCGCTGCAACAACAGGTGTTATGCTTGGAATTTCTGGAGGAGCTGCTCTTAGTGCAGCCATAAAAACTGCAAAAAGACTTGGAAAAGGTAAAAAAGTCTTATTTATAGCTCCAGATAATGGAGAAAGATACCTTTCAACAGACCTTTATTCAGTATAAAAGATAAATTTTAAATATATAACAGGGAGGAATAACAATGAATGCTATAAAAAAATCAGATAATTATATACAGAATAATACGGAGAAAGCTTCTGTTTATGAGATAACTTCAGACAGATACAGAACAGATCTTTCTATGAAAACAGAAAAAAGAAATGGTATTTTTGCTGGATTTAAAGAGCTTTTAGATACATATATGTATCACGATCCTGCAGCGACAGGACCTGTAAGTATCATCGTAAATTATCCAGGTATACACGCTATTTTTTCTCATAGAATATCACATTTTCTATATAATAGAGGAATGAGATTTCTGCCTCGATTTATCTCTCAGTTATCAAGATTTTTCACTGGCATAGAAATTCATCCAGGGGCACAGATTGGAAAAAGATTATTTATAGACCACGGTATGGGCGTTGTAATAGGCGAGACTGCTGAAATCGGAAATGATGTTGTTATGTTTCATCAGGTGACACTTGGAGGAACTGGCAAAGAAAAGGGAAAAAGACATCCTACTGTTCACGATGGTGCTGTTATTGCAGCAGGTGCAAAAGTCCTTGGAGCCATAACTCTTGGACACGATTCTAAAGTAGGCGCAAATGCTGTAGTTTTAAAAAATGTTCCTCCCGAAGCTACAGTGGTAGGTATACCTGCAAAAGTTGTTAGAATCGGTGGAAAAAAAGTTGATTAGATTATATTATCTCCCCTAAAAAATATCCCCTGATTCAGATAATCTCTGATTCAGGGGATATAATTATATATTCTGATTTCCTGCAAATCCAGCTACAAAATTTCTGAAATCTTCAAGTACTTTGATACTGTATCTGCCCTCTTTATATTTAAGATAATATTTTTTTTCATTTGCGGATTCATCTGATATATTAAGTTTTTTTACGTCTGGAAGTGATACGGCTTCTGTATCCATTAGTACAGCTATTCCAAAATTTCCTGCAACAAGTGCTGCTGCAGTTTCCTCATCTGATACAGTTTTTATTTCTACTGAATTCTCTCCTGTAATACTTCCATATTTTTCTGATGCAGCTTTATATATCATTTCTACAATCTCTCTGTCTTTTTCACAGACTATTACTGTATCTTCTACTATATCATAAAGAGAAATCGACTCTCTATCGTACAGTTTACTTTTTTCAGAAAGCATTGCTACCATTTTTCTTTTCATTATTGGTATGCTTTTTATTTCATCAAATTCTTCATCTTCATCGGTTATTACAAAATCATACTTTCTCTTCTGAAGACCTTCTATAAGCTCTTTATAACCGCCTTTTACATATTCAAAATCAAAGTCTACATTTTTTCCCGATTCTGTATTCATAAAACATCTGGCAAGTCTCGGCATATATCCTGATATCATTCTTTCACTGTATCCTATTGATATACGTCCCTCTCCTTTTTCAGACATTTTTATATTTTCAATGCTTGAATCTATCATTCTCAGTGCATCCTCTATGTCAGAAAGAAACAGTCTTCCTGCTCTTGTCAGCACGATATTTCTTCCATCTTTCTCGAAAAGTTTTATACCCATCTCTTTTTCAAGAGATGCTATTGCGTTACTGAGACTCGGCTGTTTTATTGAAAGCCGTTCTGCTGCCTTTGTATAGTGTTCAAAATGTGCAAGAGTTACAAAATATTTAAGATGATATAGATTCATTTTTATCTCTCCTCTTCAACTCGACGTGTGAATCATTCAATTTGATTATTAATTATTTAACATTATAGCACATTTATATGACTTTTTCTATAACTCAGAAGAATATGATAAATTAATTTTTTTTGGTAATACATAATAAAAGCTGATATAAATTAATCCAACCAGCCTACAAAACATTATTTTTATATTTTTTACTAAAAAAAGAGCTGTCTGACAGATGTCAGAAGCTCTTTTGGAAAATATATTATACGTTTATTTCGTTGTCAAGCTCAACGTCATTTTCATGAGCCTTTAATACTGGTTCAACCTCATTTTTAAGGAATTCTTCTACCTGATATGGTGAACATCCTACATATTTTTCAGGTTTAAGTATTTCTTTTAGTTCTTCAAGAGTAACACCAAACATTTCGTCGTTTGCTATTCTCTCTATAAGGTCATTTTCCTTACCTTCAACTTTTACCATTCTTCCTGCTTCAAGAGAATGAACTCTTATTCTTTCGTGAAGATCCTGTCTGTTTCCACCTTTTCTAACAGCGTCCATCATTATATTTTCAGTTGCCATGAATGGAAGCTCTTTCATTAATCTCCGCTCTATAACTTTTGGATATACAACAAGTCCGTCAGCTACGTTGCAGTATAGGCTTAGTATACTGTCTACTGCAAGGAATGCTTCTGGAACACTTATTCTCTTGTTTGCAGAGTCATCAAGAGTTCTTTCAAACCACTGAGTAGCTGTTGTTATAGCTGGGTTAAGTGCATCTACCATTACGTATCTTGCAAGTGATGCTATTCTTTCAGATCTCATTGGGTTTCTCTTATATGCCATTGCAGAAGAACCTATCTGATTCTTTTCGAATGGCTCTTCAACTTCTTTAAGGTGCTGAAGAAGTCTTATATCGTTAGAGAATTTTGTAGCAGACTGAGCTACACCAGATAATATGTTAAGAACCATACTGTCTATTTTTCTTGTGTAAGTCTGTCCAGATACTGCTATTACTTTATCGTATCCCATTTTTTCAACTATTTTTCTGTCAAGTTCTTTAACTTTTTCGTAGTCTCCCTC
Organism: Peptacetobacter hominis; assembly: GCF_006861675.1. Taxonomy (GTDB): domain Bacteria; phylum Bacillota; class Clostridia; order Peptostreptococcales; family Peptostreptococcaceae; genus Peptacetobacter; species Peptacetobacter hominis. Next base: position 5,421 of record NZ_SGJB01000022.1, read on the forward strand.
GAAAAGTTCTAGGAAAGAAGCCTGAGTTCCTGTTGTTCCTTTAGATCCAAGAAGTCTCTTGTTTGAAAGGAAGTGCTCTATTTCTTCTAGATCATAAAGAAGATCCTGTATCCATAGAGTTGCTCTTTTTCCTACTGTTGTAGGCTGAGCTGGCTGGAAGTGTGTAAATCCTAATGTAGGAAGAGATTTATACTCATCTGCAAATTTTGCAAGTGTTTTTATAGCCATTACAACTTTAGTTCTTACAAGTTCCATAGCTTCATACATTAGTATAAGGTCTGTATTATCTCCAACGTAGCAAGAAGTAGCTCCAAGATGTATTATTCCTGCTGCTTTAGGACACTGCTGTCCATAAGCATATACATGAGACATAACGTCATGTCTTACTTCTTTTTCTCTTTTTACAGCAACTTCGTAGTTTATATCATCTTTGTTTGCTTTTAGCTCTTCTATCTGCTCTGGTGTTATTTCAAGACCTAACTCCATTTCAGATTCTGCAAGTGCTATCCAAAGTTTTCTCCAAGTACGGAATTTCTTGTCATTTGAGAAAAGAGATTTCATTTCTTTACTTGCATAACGCGATGTAAGTGGTGACTGGTATATTTCGTTCATTTTTTCCTCCAATTAATCAGAGGAGGCTTCCCCACGGGAAAGCCTCCTCATGGTTTATTTTTGTTTAAACTCAATGAGTATTTTTACAGTATATACAAAAGCAATTATTAAAGTCCTAATCTGCTCATTACTTCGTCATATGCTTCTTTTACTCCACCCATGTCTCTTCTGAATCTGTCTTTGTCAAGTTTTTCATGAGTGTTTACGTCCCATAGTCTGCATGTGTCAGGTGATATTTCATCAGCAAGTATTATTCTTCCATGATAACGTCCTGCCTCTATTTTGAAGTCTACAAGTTCTATATCAGCTTTTCTGAAGTAGTCTATAAGGAAGTCATTAACCTTCATAGTCATATCTTTTATAGCTTCTATTTCTTCTTTAGTTGCAACTCCTAATGCTAATATGTGGCTTTCATTTATCATTGGATCTCCAAGATCGTCATCTTTTAAACAGAACTCTAGTGTAGGGTTTTTAAGAACTGTTCCTTCTTCAACTCCAAATCTTTTTGAGAAACTTCCTGCTGCTATGTTTCTAACTATTATTTCAAGAGGTACTATTTCAACCTTTTTAACTATAGTTTCTCTGTCAGATATTTCTTCTATAAGGTGAGTTTCTATACCTTTTTCCTCTTCAAGTTTCTTGAATATAAGGTTAGCCATTCTGTTGTTTATAACACCTTTTCCGTCTATCTGTCCTTTTTTAAGTCCATTGAAAGCTGTTGCATCATCTTTATACGCTATAAGGTATGCATCATCATTACCTTTTATTTCGTATACTCTTTTTGCTTTTCCTTCGTATAATAATTCTCCTCTTTCCATTGTTTTCACCTTCCTGAATAATTTTATATTTATAGGACAGCAACTCCATCCCTTTAAAAGAGATGGAGATTGCCACTTATATCTGTATTACCTGAGTTTATTTATATATAGCGTTTATGTCTATAAGTCTTGTATTTTCTTCTGAATAGTGACTTAGAAGACTGTCTGCAAGTGCATTTGCTGTATCTATTGATGTCATACAAGGTATTGAATAGTCAACAGCTTTTCTTCTTATCTTAACACTGTCTCTTGTAGGTATTCTTCCTTTTGAAGATGTAGATATTATGTAGTTTACCATACCTTTTTCTATAAGTTCGCTACTTGTATTTTCATCTGATTCGTGCATTTTGTTTACTCTTGTTACAGTCATTCCTTCAGCTTCAAGAGCTTCTGCAGTTCCTTTTGTTGCATAAAGTTTGAATCCTAATCTTTCAAACTTCTCAGCTACCTCTGCTATTTCTGCTTTGTCGCTGTTTTTAACACTTATAAATATTCCGCCTTCTTTGTCCATATGATATCCTGCTGCAGCAAGACCTTTGCATACAGCTTCCTGAAGGTTTCTACCTATACCAAGAACTTCTCCAGTAGATTTCATTTCAGGTCCAAGATGAACGTCAAGGTCTATAAGTTTTTCGAATGAGAATACTGGTACTTTTGCTGCAAAGTACTTCTGACCTTTGAATAGACCAGTTCCATATTCCATATCTTTAAGTTTTTCACCTAGCATACATCTTACAGCTATATCAACCATAGGTACACCAGTTATTTTACTTAGATATGGTATAGTTCTTGAAGATCTTGGGTTAACCTCTATAACATATATCTTACCGTCATATATAACATACTGTATGTTTACAAGACCTTTTGTATCAAGTGATACTGCAAGCTGTTTAGAGTATTCAACTATCTTCTCTTTAAGTTTTTCACTTATATTCCATGTTGGGCATACTGCTATAGAGTCTCCAGAGTGTATTCCGGCTCTTTCTATATGTTCCATTATACCTGGTATAAGTATATCTTCACCGTCACATATAGCGTCCACTTCTACCTCTATACCCATCATATATTTATCTATAAGTATTGGATTGTCCTTTTTATTTGAAGCAAGGATTATTTCCATGTATTCTTTTATATCTTCATCGCCGAATGCGATTATCATGTTCTGTCCACCAAGTACATATGAAGGTCTCATAAGTACAGGATATCCAAGTTCATTTGCAGCTTTAAGAGCTTCTTCTTCTGTAAGAACTGTATGTCCCTGAGGTCTCTTTATGTGAAGAGATTCAAGAAGTTCATCGAATCTTTCTCTGTCTTCTGCTCTATCTATACTTTCAGCACTTGAACCTATTACGTTTATTCCCTGGCTTTCAAGGAACTTAGTAAGGTTTATTGCTGTCTGTCCACCGAATGCAACTACAACTCCGTATGGTTTTTCTGTATTCATTACGTTCATTACATCTTCTGGAGTAAGTGGCTCGAAGTATAGTCTGTCAGCTGTATCGAAGTCTGTAGATACAGTTTCTGGGTTGTTGTTTATTATAACAACATCAAATCCGGCTTTCTTCATAGCCCATACACAGTGTACTGCTGAGTAGTCGAATTCTATACCCTGTCCTATTCTTATTGGACCAGAACCTATAACAACTACAGTTTTTCTGTCTCTTGTTCCTGTTCTTTCTATGAATTCCTCTGCCTCGTTTACTGTATCGCAGCAGCTGTAGAAGTATGGAGTTTCAGCTTTGAACTCACCTGCACATGTATCAACCATCTTGAATGATGCAGGAGCTTTTTTCTCAACTTTCTTTCCACTCATTCTTTCTATAGTTGTATCAAGGAATCCGTATTTTTTAGCTTTTGTATATAGCTCATCTGAAAGTTCTCCTTTTAGAAGTTCATTTTCAGTTTCAGCTATATTCTTCATTTTGTATAGGAACCAGTTATCTATCTTAGTTATTTCATGTATTTCCTCACATGCAGTTCCTCTCTTAAGTGCTTCGTATACTACGAATACTCTTTCGTCGTTGCATACATGAAGAGCTTTAGCCACTTCTTCATCTGTATATGCAGCAACTTTTGCAAGTGTACAGCAGTCAGTTTTGTTTTCAGATCCTCTTACAGCTTTCATAAGAGCTGTTTCGAAGTTCTGACCTATTGCCATAACCTCTCCTGTAGCTTTCATCTGAGTACCAAGTTCTCTCTTAGCATATACGAATTTGTCAAATGGCCATTTAGGGAATTTAACAACAACGTAGTCAAGAGCAGGCTCGAAACATGCGTATGTTTTCTTAGTTATTTCGTTCTTTATTTCATCTAATCTGTATCCAAGTGCTATTTTTGCGGCAACTTTTGCTATTGGATAACCAGTGGCTTTTGATGCAAGAGCTGAAGATCTAGAAACCCTTGGGTTAACCTCTATTACAGCATACTCATCGCTGTCTGGGTTAAGTGCGAACTGACAGTTACATCCACCTTCAACACCCATAGCGTCAACTATTTTTATAGCTGCAGTTCTAAGCATCTGATATTCTTTGTCTGCAAGTGTTACAGCAGGAGCTATAACTATAGAATCTCCTGTATGAACTCCAACTGGGTCAAAGTTTTCCATTGAACATACAGTTATTGAGTTTCCTGCACCGTCTCTTACAACCTCGAACTCTATTTCTTTCCATCCAGATATACATTTTTCAACAAGTATCTGGCTTATTGGAGATAATCTAAGTCCGTTTGCTGCTATTTTCTTGAATTCTTCTTTAGTTTTGGCGATTCCACCACCACTTCCTCCAAGAGTGAAGGCTGGTCTTACTATAACAGGGTATCCTATTTTATCAGCAAATTCTATAGCTGAATCAAGGTCTTCAACTATTTCAGAAGGTATAACAGGCTGTCCTATTTCTATCATTGTATCCTTGAACATCTGTCTGTCTTCTGCCTTGTCTATTGTTTCTGGATCTGCTCCAAGAAGTCTTACACCCATCTTGTCAAGATATCCCTCTTTAGCAAGCTGCATTGAAAGAGTAAGAGCTGTCTGTCCTCCAAGTGTAGATAATATACTGTCCGGTCTTTCTTTTTCTATTATTCTCTTAAGTGTTGTAACTGTAAGAGGCTCTATGTATATTTTGTCTGCCATTGCGTTATCTGTCATTATTGTGGCAGGGTTTGAGTTTACAAGAACTACTTCTTTTCCGTCTTCTTTAAGAGCCTGACAAGCCTGAGTTCCTGAGTAGTCAAACTCAGCTGCCTGACCTATTACTATAGGACCTGAACCTATAAGAAGAACTTTCTTTATATCATTGTTTCTAGGCATTATATTCTACTCCTTCCATTAAGTTGATGAATTTATCGAAAAGATATGCTGTATCGTGTGGTCCACCACAGGCTTCTGGATGGAACTGTACTGAGAATACTGGCATATTAGTATATTTTATACCTTCACAAGTTCCGTCATTTACGTTTATGAATAGAAGCTGTGCATTTTCTGGAAGTTCATCATTGTTTACTGCATATCCGTGGTTCTGGCTTGATACGTATATTCTGTTGTTTGTAAGGTCTTTAACCGGCTGGTTTCCACCTCTGTGTCCGTATTTAAGCTTTTCTGTTTTACCACCCTGAGAAAGAGCTAGAAGCTGATGTCCAAGACATATACCAAATGTTGGTATATTCGCTTTGCAAAGTTCCTTAAGTTCAGCTATTATTTTTACGTTGTCTTTTGGATCCCCAGGTCCGTTTGAAAGCATTATTCCGTCTGGATTAAGAGCTTTTATTTCTTCTGCTGTAGCTGATGCTGGAACTGTAGTTACATTACATCCTCTCTTTAGAAGTTCTCTTCTTATGTTTCTCTTTGCACCGAAGTCCCAAAGAACAACATTGTATTTTCCGTCTACATTGTCTGTAAACTGGCTATCACATGTAACAGCCTCAACCATGTCAAAATACTCAACATCTATTTCTTCTTTTGACATTCCATTTTCGTCAAGAACAGGTTCTGCTGAAGTTATTTTAGCCTTCATTGTACCGTGTTCTCTTATTATTCTTGTAAGCTCTCTTGTGTCTACATCGTACATACCTGGTATATCATTTTTCTTAAGATATTCGTCAAGTGTACCTTCGCATCTGTAGTTAGAAGGATGTTCACAGTATTCTCTCACTATATAAGCCTTTACAAAAGACTTTTCACTTTCAAAATCTTCCTCTATTATTCCGTAGTTTCCTATTAGTGGGAATGTCTGAACTATCATCTGCCCACAGTAGCTTGGATCTGTAAGAGTTTCTATATACCCTGTCATTCCTGTAGTGAATACTATTTCACCTGTAACATCTTTTACCCGTCCAAAGGCTTTTCCCTCGAATACTCTTCCATTTTCGAGAATTAAATTGATTTTCTTTTCCAAAATGGTCTCCTCCTTCTATTTTGTGTTTTTATTTTTTCTGCTCAAACTGAGACTTGCTGTAACTTTTTATTTTAAGTGGGTAGTTTCCATCAAAGCATCCTGTACAGAAATCTCTCTTACATCCTGAACATGCTTTTTTTAGTCCTTCCACACTTATATATCCAAGGCTGTCTGCACCTATGCTCTGTCTTATTTCGTCAAGAGTCATTCTGTTTGCAGCAAGATTTTCCTCGCTGTCTATATCAGTTCCGAAATAACACGTATGTTTAAACATAGGAGATGATACAAGCATATGTACCTCTTTTGCTCCAGCCCGTCTTACGTTTTTGATAAGTTTTGCACTTGTAGTTCCTCTTACTATAGAGTCATCTATAAGTATTACTCTTTTTCCTTTAAGATTGCTTGTAAGTGGATTAAGCTTTAATTTTACTGCTTTTTCTCTCTGTTCCTGAGAAGGGAAGATAAAGCTTCTTCCTATGTATCTGTTTTTTACAAATCCAAATTCATATGGTATTCCACTTTCCTTTGCATATCCTATAGCTGCTTCAAGTCCACTGTCTGGAACTCCACATACTATATCTGCATCTATTTTAAATTCTCTGGCAAGCTGTCTTCCCATGTTTATTCTTGCGTCGTATACACTTAAACCGTCTATATTAGAGTCTGTTCTGGCAAAGTATACATATTCGAATATACATGATCCTTTTGTATCTTTTTCAAGTACTGTTTTGCTTTCCACAGAAAGATCTTCATTTATTATAACCATTTCTCCTGGTTCTATATCTCTTATAAATTCATAGTTTACGCTGTCAAATGCACAGCTTTCAGACGCAACTGCTATACCATTTTCACCTTTTCCAAGACATAAAGGTCTGAATCCCCATCCATCTCTTACAGCAACAAGTCTGTTTCCTGATGTAACAATTACAAGTGAGAATGCTCCTTTAAGTCTGTTTACTGCCTTTTCTATGGCTTTCAGTTCGTCATTTTCCTTAAGCATTTCAAAGCCTATAAGTTTTGCTATAGATTCGCTGTCGTTTGTAGATGCAAAAGAGCATCCTTCTTTTTCAAGTTCTTCTCTTATCTCCATAGAGTTGACTATATTACCGTTGTGTGCAACAGCAAGTCTTCCCTTAAGGTATTCTGCAACTATCGGCTGAGTATTTTCTCTTGAATTCGATCCTGTAGTAGAATATCTGACATGTCCTATAGATATTTCTGTATCCCCAAGTTCTTTTATTATTTCAGGTGAAAATACTTCACTTACAAGCCCTCTATTTTTGTATATATTTATATGTTCGCCTTCAAGTGATGCAATTCCTGCTCCCTCCTGACCTCTATGCTGAAGTGCCATAAGTGCAGAATGAGTCATCCCTGCAGAATCATTACCTTTCGTTCTTATTCCAAAAACTCCACATTCTTCTTTTAGTTTATCTAACATTTTCTACTCTCCTTATGTATATTGAACTTAAGGTATATGCCTAAAGACATATACCTGATGATATTTGAGTATAAAATTAGTCTGGTACAACTATATATTCTTCTCTTGCAGCTCCTACAGATACATATTTTATTTTGCATCCTACTGCTTCTTCTATATATTTTACATATTCTCTTGCAGCTTCTGGAAGATCTTCCATTTTTCTGCATCCTGATATGTCTTCATGCCATCCTTTTACGTATTCGTATACAGGCTCGGCTTTTTCAAGTTTTTCTCCTATTGGGAACTCGTCAAGTTTTTCTCCGTTTACTGCATATCCTGTACATACAGGTATCTCGTCCATATATGAAAGAACATCAAGTTTTGTAAGAGCTATTTCATCTGCTCCCTGCATTCTTACTCCGTATCTTGAAGCAAGAACGTCGAATCCACCTACTCTTCTTGGTCTTCCTGTTGCAGCACCATATTCGTTACCTGCTTTTCTAAGATGCTCAGCTTCTTCACCGAAAAGTTCAGCTGTGAAAGGTCCCTCACCTACACATGTAGAGTATGCTTTCATTATACCTACTGTGCAGTCAAGTTTTCTGTTTGGAACTCCTGAACCTATTGGAGCATAAGCAGCTATTGTTGAAGATGATGATGTGAAAGGATATATACCGAAGTCTATATCTCTAAGTGCACCAAGCTGTGCTTCAAACATTATATTCTTTCCTTCTTTTGCTGCATTGTCTATAAATAGACCTGTATCACATATATGATCTCTTAATTTGAATCCATATTCTTTTATCCAGTTGAACATTTCTTCAGCGTCTATTTTTTCTGCACCGTATCCTTTTTCTATTGAAAGGTTTTTCCACTCAGTTATACCTTCTATCTTAGCTCTTAAAGCTTCTTCACTGTCAAGAAGGTCTCCCATTCTTATACCTTTCTTCATATATTTATCTCCGTAAACAGGAGCTATACCTCTTCTTGTTGAACCATATTTTGCATCCTTAAGTCTTTCTTCTTCAAGACAGTCCTGCTGAACATGATAAGGCATACATATTATAGCTCTATCACTTATTTTAAGATTTTCTGGAGTTATTTTTATTCCGGCATCTATAAGTCTTCCCATTTCTTCATTAAGATGTTTAAGGTCTATAACTACACCATTTCCCATTACGTTTACAACATCTTCTCTAAGTATTCCTGATGGAAGAAGATTAAGTACAAACTTACCTTTTTCATTTATTACAGTATGACCTGCATTATTTCCACCCTGATATCTTACAACTATATCGTAGTCTTCAGATAAAAGGTCTACCATTCTTCCTTTACCTTCGTCTCCCCAGTTTATTCCTGTTATTGCTGTTAACATAGACATCAATCCTTCCTGTTTACAATTTTTTTATTTCTCAGCCATTCCTCAAAAAAGGCGCTCATCAAAAGACAGGTAATAAGAGTCCCTCTTATTGAAAACTACCCAGAATCCTTTGATGAACACCCTCCTGTTCAAAACCTAAACTATTATATCATTCTACTTTTTCTATGTCAATTACTGAAACCGTTATTTTTAAAAAAATCCACTCTATTTATTGACTTTTTTTTTATTCTCGCTCATTCGTTTTTTTATATACTTTTTCTACTCATGTAATATCTTTATGGTATATTCCCGAAATATTACATAAAAAAACTTCGATATAGTTCGTTTTTCTGTTTTGAAACCTTAACTTTTATTATGTCTGTTATATAAGAGAACTCTTCTGGCTCTATGCAAACATATAGCTGACTATTCAGCTGTTTTTATTATACCATATATTGCCCCCCTATTTATAGAGATAAACTATATCTTTGGAATTCTTTTTATATATCAGAAAATCGGCATATGATATTAATAACAACACATGCCGATTTATATATTAGTCTCCTCTTAAAACTGTTTTTATATTATTTTTTCTGAATTTCTCTTCTATAATGTACGCTTCTTCGTCAGACATCTCAGGATTTTTCTCCATAGAATACTCCATTCCAAGACTTTTGTACTTTCCGCTTCCCATCTGGTGAAATGGAAGTAAATGTACTTCCTGTATTTCACCTCTTTCACAGAAAGGCTTCAGATACTCTATTATCGAATTTATATTTTTTTCTTCTGCTGTAAATCCTGGTATAAGAGGAATTCTAGGGATAACTTTTTTCCCTCTACTTATAATTTTCTCAAACTGTTTTTTAAGAATATCAGTATCAAGACCGATGATTTCCATGGATTTTTTTCTATCTATTATCTTGAAATCTATAAGAAATTTATCCACATAATCACACAGTTTATTCATATCTTTTATAGTAACAGCTGCTGTCGTTTCCATAGCTGTCTCTATTCCAAGATTTTTACATCTTTCAAGAAGCTCATATACCGCCTCCTGCTGAAGAAGACATTCTCCTCCCGATACTGTTACTCCGCCTCCACTTGATTCATAAAATACCACATCTTTTTTTATCTCGGATATTATCCGATCTGTATTCATTTTTTCACCTATTTTTTCAATCGCTCCTGTTGGACATTCGTCCGGTGTATTTTTACATGACATACAGTCAGGTGCACTGCAGCACATACATATTGATTCTCTTTTCATTATCTGAACATCTGTGCTTAGGGACTCGGGATTTGAACACCATGGACATCTGAAAGGACATCCTTTGAAAAATACCATAGTTCTTATTCCTCCACCATCGTGAAGACTATATCTCTGTATATTGAATATTACCGCTTCTTTATTCATATCATCGTTCACTTTCATAAGTTTATTTTACAGTACATGTTCGCTTCTGTTTATTATATCATTCTGTATAGCTTCACTCAGTTCTATAAACATCGCACTGTATCCTGCAACTCTTACAACAAGATTTTTGTAGTTTTCAGGATGTTTCTGTGCATCTCTAAGTGTATCAACAGATACAACATTGAACTGTATGTGCTGTATTTTAAGTCTTGTAAATGCCTGTATATAAGCGACAAGTTTCATAAGTCCCTCTTTTGTAGCAAGTGTAGATGGTGAGAATTTTACATTCAGAAGACTTCCGTTTGATGTAAGTATATTATCAAGTTTTCCTACACTCTTAAGACTTGCTGTAGGACCGTTTTTATCTCTTCCGACCATCGGAGAAAGACCTCCATCTGCAAGCTGTTCTCCCGACATTCTTCCATCTGGTGTAGCTCCTACTGCCTCTCCTAGAGGAATATGTGCAGATACAGTATAAGATCCAGGCTGGAATATTCCACCTCTAGGATTTTCGTATTTTTCCACCTCATCACAGTAGAATGAAAGAAGTTCCGAACCAAGATTATCCACCTCATCGTCGTCATTTCCATATTTACTGTATTTATTTATAAATCTCTGTCTTAATACTTCATTTCCTTCCCAGTTGTTTTCAAGTATTTCCACAAGTTCTCTGAATGAAAGTCTATTTTCTTCAAATACTGCTTTTTTGATTACATAAAGAGAATCACTAAGATTAGGACATCCTATCCCCTGAACTCCAGAGAAGTTATATATCGCTCCACCTTCTGTTATATCAAGCCCTTTTTCTATACATCCATCTATAAATGTAGATAAAAACGGAGTCGGTGCGCATACTCTGTGTGCTATATCGACTATATTTGAACCGTCAACCATATGTTTTACGTATTTAGCGATATTTGCTTTTATAGCGTTCATAAACTCATTAAAATCTTTGAATCCTTCTTTATTCTCTTCCATTGTAACTTCCATAGTCTTAAGAAGATTGAATAAAGCTATATCGTGAAGTCCGTATGTCTTCTTCGGTATAGTAAGCTCTACACATCCAACTATGGCATAGTCTCTCGCATCCTTAAGAGATACACCTCTGTTTGTATATGCAAGTATATTAGCCTCGTCGTTGAATATCTGAGGAAGTCCTGTTCCAAGACTTATTATCTCGGCAGTCTTCATAAGGAATTCTCTTGGAGAATTTTCCCATACTCTTGAACTAAGGTTTGGCTGTGGAAGCATTGTATCTTTCTGAAGTTCAAGCATTATATATGAAAGTTCATTTGTGGCGTCTTTTCCTCTCTCGTCAACTCCACCAAGTGCAATAGTATATCCTATAGGGAACCCTGCAAAATATTTAGCACTTTCACTACTTCTAAGTGCTACTATTGAGTTGAATTTCAGATAAAGACATCTAAGTATTTCATTTAAATATTCTCTGTCAACACCATTTTCTATATCATGTCTGTAGTATTTGTACATATACTGGTCAAATCTTCCCACAGATATTGAACTCGCATTTGACTCGTGCTGAAGAACTACACACATAAACCAGAAAAGCTGTACTGCCTCATAGAATGTTTCCGGTTTTTCCTTTGATACCTTTTCGCATATTCTCTTCATTTCAATAAGTTCTTCTGCCCTTTTTTTATCCTCTTCGTTTGAAGGAGATTTGTATCTTTCTTCTGATAATATTCCTTTTACAAGATCTCTATATCTTAGAATGTAATCCGATGAAGCCTTTAATGTTATAAGAGAAGCTTTGTAGAATTCATTTTCTGGTTCTTTTTCAAGAAGATTTTCAAGTTCTTTTATAAGTGCATCAAAACCGTTGTCTAAAAGAAGCTCATAATCGGGTATTATATGCCCCTGTCCTTTGTCAGTCTGATTTATAGCTACTATTCTTGTTTTACATGCATCTTTTACTGCATCGCTCATATGATTGTTACAGTAGTCTTTAAGTGATCTACCTTCCCAATAAGGATACAACTCTTCTCTGTATATTTTTTTATCTTCTTCGCTCATGTTGAATCTATCCTGTTCCCTAGTAGGAAACTTATCCAGCTCATCCAAAATCCAGTAAGGAGACATTTCACACGATACTATACCTGCTCTCGGTTTAAGACTTCTTATCCCAAGAAGAAGATCGTAATCATCAAGAGATATTTCGTGTTTTTCAAGTATATTTTTAAGTGCATATGCCCTTCTTACCTTTACATCCATACCCTCTGTCTGTTTCCAGCTTTCTGTATAAAGAAGAGCTCTTTCAAGAGATATTTCTCTGTCATTTTCAAAAAGACTGTTTTTAATTTTTTCTATTCTTTTGCTGACCATAATATCCTCCACAAATTTATATCAATTTATATTTATAATTTCTGATTATTTATTATTATTTTATCTTATTTATATATTTTTTTCAACGTTTTTCTTATTGTTTATTACTGTTTATTATTATTTTGTATCGTTTTGTTTTTGGCAATAAAAAAGACACCGAATTTATCGGTGCCTAATCATTAGCTGTAAAATTTTGATTTTCCTCTTAGAAGTCTGTTCGCGACAACATCTGCTATACTGTTTAATTTGTGTATATCAATATCCTTGAATGCCACAATAAATACAAATTTAAAATCATCAAAATTCTGACTTACATTATATATACTGAAGTGACATCTAACGTTGTCAAATATGTATTCTTCCTGTATTTCCTCCTCTATTTCGTCAGAAAGAGCCTTTATGTAATACGATACATCCTGGAAATATATTCCGCCATCCTCTTCCGGCACAGCTTCTCCAAGAGTCTCCATAATCATAGCCTCTATTTCCGATTTAAGAGCAAATATTCTTCTTTCAAGCTGACAGTCAAATACGAATACATCTTTCTCTTTTATCGTATCCGATATATCCTGACATATCTCTATATCTTCTTTCATTTCAAGTATATTCTTTATCTCACTGCTTCTTATTTTCACAGACTTTCTGTTTTCATTTACTATATCAAGCGCTACCATGTGATTCCACCACCTTTCACAAATCCATCTATTATGGATTTAGCCTCATCCCAGTCAGCTGCTCTTTTAATATTTTTACCCTCAACATTTCTGTTGTAGTTTGTATCCATTATTATAACCTTTATTCCATTTTCTGCAAGGTCTTTTACATTATCAGGATCATCCTCTACAAATATATCACATCCGAGTTCGACTGCTTTTTTTGATTTTTTCATATTTCCAAGGGTGTATATATCATATCCCGAAAATCCGTTTTTATCAAGCCAATTTTTTGTTAAATCATATAAATATGGCTGTCTTGCAGTCACAAAGCAAATTTCAGCAACATCAGAAAACTCCTTTAGAGTATCCCGCGCTCCCGAAACAGCTTTTGCCTTTTCGTATGTATACGAATAATTTTTATCAAAATTTATATAAAAATCATCTTCTCTTATACCGTATAATTTTTCCCAGTCAAGAGTAGTATACTCCTCTTTTGTAAGATTTCTATTAAATATCTCATTTAAATAAGGTATAAAACCATACGGATCTGTAACTGTACCATCTATATCAACACATATAGTAAATTTTTTCATCGTATTCCCCTTAGTCCATAACTTTTACAGGATCAAAATCTATATAGTCCGCAGATACCAGACTGTATATTATCCCGTTTCTTTCTCCTTTAAGCCCCATTTCAAACGACTCTTCTCCATGAAGGTGTCCATAGTAAACTCTTTCCACCCCATATTTTTCATATATCTCGGTAAATATCGAAGGTTCAAGAGAATCATTTGTCGGCGGATAATGTGTTATAACTATTATTTTTTCAAAACCTGCCTTTATAGCTGATTTTATAGACATTTCTATTCTGATTCCTTCTCTTTTGTATATCTTCTCATCGCTTTCATCAAATTTATAGTCATTCGGGCATATCCAGCCTCTTCCACCACAGATTGCATATTCTCCATAAACATAGAAATTCGTGTTTATAAATTCTATGCTTTCATACATGGAATTCATTTTTGTAACAGTTCCCCACCAGTAGTCGTGGTTTCCCTTTATACATATTTTTTTGCCCGGGAAATTATCTATCATATCCAGGTCTGATTTTGCCTCAGCCATTTTTGTTCCCCAGGATATATCGCCAAGAAGAAGAACAGTATCATCTTTATTTATTTTCTTTATCCAGTTTTCAGTTATCTTTTCCTCATGACCTGCCCAGTTTTTTCCGAATATATCCATAGGCTTATCAACTGAGGTTGAAAGATGAAGATCTCCTATCGCATATAAACTCATATTTCTATTCCTTTATCTTCTGATTTTTAAATTCTTCAAGTTTTTCTCCGATTTCCTTTTTAAGTTCAAGAACTTCCTTTACATCCTCCATAGAATTCTGTATCATATCAAGTCTTCTCTGATACTGTATAGAGCTGTTTGTAAATCCAAGTTCTCTTACTTCCTGAATTCTATCAAGAACATCTTTTACTGCAAGCTCTCTCATCCGGTACATAGCCTGAGCGTTCATTATATCCTCTCTTATCTCTCCCATCTCCTGATCAAGAAGGAATGCTGCATCAGCTGCTCTTCTAAGTCTGATTGCAAGAGTATCCGGTATATAATGATCGTATTTATATTTCAGAGAATGTTCTATTGTCGCCCAGAAGTTCATTGCAAGAGTTCTTATCTGTATCTCACAAAGCACTTCCTTTGACCCTGAAACAGTATTTATCGGATATTTTATTATTACATGATAACTTCTGTATCCACTTTCCTTGTAGTTTTTAATGTAGTCTTTTTCATGTACAACAATCATATCTGTTCTGTTTTTTATAAGTTCTACAATTGTATATATATCCTCGACAAACTGGCACATTATTCTGATACCAGCTATATCCTCTATATCTTTTTCTATATCTGTCGCATTTATTTTCTTTACCTTTGCAACTATAGAAGCTATTTTTTTAGTTCTTCCTGTTACAAACTCTATCGGTGAATAATCTCCCTTTTCAAGGAATTCTTTTCTTATATTTTTAAACTTTACCTTTAGCTCCTCTACTGCATTATTATAAGGAGCAAGGATGGCTTTCCACTCTTCGTACTCCATATTGCACCTCCGTACATCTGTTTTTATCCCGATTATTTATTTTACCACAATTATATCTAAATTGCACAATAAAGAAGTTCTCCATCCTTCAGTATATACTCTATTTTTCCGTTGTCTATCAGATAGTTCAATATAGACATAAGAGCTGATCTGAAAAACAGGTATTCTTTGTATCTGTGTTTAAGATTGTTGTTGTTTATTATTCTCTTCAGTATTTCCTCAGAGTTTACAGGGCTTTTCAGTATATCCATTATCTGATTTATATATTTATCCATCGCCGCTCTGTTTTTTTCTATCAGTTCAGTTGATTCTTCCTTTGTTATTATTTTTTTAGAGTGCCCAAGCACCATATATTCGTAATCTATATTTTTTAGTTTTTCCAGCGATTCAATCTGTGCACCTACATCAAATGTAAAAAGAAAATCAAATTTTTCAAGCATTTCCTCTCCAACAAGCACATCTCCTGCAAAGAAAACTCCATCTGGTGTGATAAATCCCATACTTCCCTCTGTATGTCCCTTAAGTTCTATAATTTCTATTGTGTTATCTGCTTTGTCTTTATTAATTTCACCTGTAACAGGATTAAAATAACCCGGTTTTAATATAGAATCAACAGTCGTTATATCACTTTCTTCAAGTTTTGATACTTCTATCATTTCTCTGCAGCATTTTCCTCCACTTATATATGTAGGAAACAGTATCGGATTTTCTATATATACAGCTGCAAACGCCGATGAACAGTTCTTTACAGTTGGTATTTTGTCTTTTATCTGTCCCGCTCCACCATAATGGTCGTCGTGCTCATGAGTATTAATTATATATTCAGGAATATATCCACTTTCCTCAATCTTTTTTATTATTCTCCCAGGTCTTGTACCAGAAAGCCCCGGATCTATTATTATCGCTTTATCATTATATACATATATCCCGGTATTAGTACCGCCTCTTATATAGTATGTATTTCCTGCTATTTTTTTCATATTGCATCACCTTTTCTGTTTTTTAACTTAAAATTTCACATTATTTATATATTATATTATTTCTGTTATTATGCCGGTTATCTGATTCCAGTTATTACAAGGAGTTTTTTCATGATTTTATCGGCTTTCTTCCAATCCTGAGACATTCTTATTTTTATATTGTAAGATGTGTCTGTAAAAAACATGGAATCTATAAAATACTCAACTATTCCCCTGTCCCTGAAATCTATATCTATGGCATCTCCTGCAAATATTTTTGAATCCAGTATCATCATTCTGTCCGAATACTCAAGTCTTTCAGATTTTGATAAATACTTTCCGCTATCCGGTACAAAATTCTCACAGTATTCTATTCTGTATTCTACAACATCCTCGTTTATCTCAAATCCGTATCTAGACTTCATAAGATCTCTGTAGTCCCTGTTTTTTTCTTTTATAGACTCCAGATTTATGTTGTAGTCCTCTTTCTCCCAATGGCCAAATATCCTGCAGTTTAACGGTCTTACCTCATATATACCACATCTGTTGTCTTCATCCAGAAAAGGACATTTTTTCTTTTCTTTGTACTCAAAGAAATAATAATCCAAAACCTTCTTCATATAGTGTCTGTATTTTTCCGGTCTTTCCTGAAGATATCTGTATATATTCAGAAACTCAGAAAGTCCTGTTCCAACAGATTCCATACAGCATTTTGCACATCCACTGCATTTTCCAGTTGGTACATCATTGTATATTTCATTCAGCTTTTCAAATATGCCGTTTTTTTCAGCAAATTCTATAGCTTTTTCTATTTCATGTTTTTTAATTCCTGCCATTTTATTTCCTCCGCAATAATATCAAAAGCCATAATATAAATCTATGGCACAAAATACTTATATACCTTATAATATAGCTATAATTATAACATAAATAAGTTTAATTTTTAATGAGGAGGAAATCAGATGAACAGATATACAAAATTTATAAATATGATGGGTTCATATTATACAAAAGACTTTGAAAAGGAAAAGAAAAACATAGTAAAAGTAAGAGAGGTCAAAGAAGAGACTGTTAGAAAGTTCTTCCTTCAGGGAGACTGTGAAGTACTTGTAGTATTTGAAGATACCGGAAAAGAAATACTGATAGACGACTTCTCTCCGGAAGATGAAATCAGAAAATATCTTGGACCAAAATTCCTTAAAAAGAGATAGGTGATTATATGCTTACTTTTGGAAAGCTGAGACTTGATACAGACTTCGAATACAGAATAATAAGGGAAGACGAAAATGATATGGATATTTTTCTCGATATAAACTATAGAAGCGTAGATGTAAATGCATCAGACAGCAAAATGTTTCATTCGAGAATCCAGTTCCCTTTTGTGAGGGCTATAATACTCAGAATAACAAAAGAAGGTTATGTAATGACTGTACATATGCTTAGAGATATAGATTTATTATCTGCATTTGCTAATTTTGAGATAGATTACTCTCATTCTGTAATTTCAATAAAAAATGATTATGAAAAAGTTATATTCGATAGAATATTTGATCCACTTTAATAAAAATACGAAAGACCGGAAAATTTCCGGTCTTTCTTTTTTATGTATATACTGTTTTAAGGTTATCTATATCAGTTGCGGTAGTTTTGTATATCTTATTTTCCGTAGTAAACTTTTAGATACATATCTTTTATTTCACTCATTAATGGATATCTTGGGTTTGCTCCTGTACACTGGTCATCGAATGCCTGCTCAGTCATTTCGTCTAGTGTTTCAAGGAATTTAGCCTCATCTATACCCATTTCTTTTATAGTTTTAGGTATTCCAAGTTCAGCTTTTAAGTCTTCTATAGCTTTTACCAGATTGTCAACTTTTTCTTTGTCAGTGTTTCCTTTTATTCCACAGAATGATGCGAATTCAGCGTATCTTTCTAATGTGTTAGGATATTTGTACTGAGGGAATGTACCCATCTTAGCTGGTGCATCAACAGAGTTGTATTTTATAACTTCTGTTATAAGAAGTGCGTTTGCAACACCGTGTGCTATGTGATGGAATGCTCCTAATTTGTGAGCCATTGAGTGACATACACCAAGGAATGCATTCGCGAATGACATACCAGCCATTGTAGAAGCTATTGCCATTTTTTCTCTTGCTTCCGGATCTTCTTTTCCATTTTTATATGCTCTTGGAAGATAGTTGAATATTGCTTTACCAGCCTGAAGAGCCATACCATCAGCTGGCTCAGTTCTAAGCATTGATACATATGCCTCTAAAGCATGAGTTAATGCGTCTATTCCTGATGCAGCTGTTAATCCTTTTGGCATTTCCATCATGTAGTCAGCATCTACTATAGCCATATTTGGCATTAATTCGTAGTCAGCTAGAGGATATTTTATTCCTGTATCCTGATCAGTTATTACCGCGAATGGAGTAACTTCTGATCCTGTACCTGCTGATGTTGGAACTGCACAGAAGTAAGCTTTTTCACCCATTTTAGGGAATGTGTAAACTCTTTTTCTTATATCCATAAATCTCATTGCAAGATCCTGGAAGTCAACTTCTGGGTGCTCATATAATACCCACATTATTTTGGCAGCGTCCATTGCTGAACCTCCACCTACTGCTATTATAAGGTCTGGTTCGAAAGCTGTCATAGCTTTTGCACCTTCCTGAGCACATTCAAGTGTTGGGTCTGGAGCTACATTGTAGAATGTAGTGTGAGTTATACCCATTTCATCTAATAAATCTGTTATATGTTTAGTGTATCCGTTTTTGTATAGGAATGAGTCTGTTACTATGAATGCTTTTTTCTTATCCATTACTTCCTTGAATTCTCTCATAGCAACTCCCATAGATCCTTTTTTGAAGTATACTTTTTCAGGAGCTCTGAACCAAAGCATATTTTCTCTCCTTTCAGCTACAGTTTTTATGTTTATAAGGTGTTTTATTCCAACGTTTTCTGATACTGCGTTTCCACCCCAAGATCCACAACCTAGTGTTAGAGATGGTTTTAATTTGAAGTTGTATAAATCACCTATACCACCGTGAGATGATGGAGAGTTTATAACTAATCTACAAGTTTTCATTGCAGCTGTAAACTGTTCTATTTTTTCTGGATGTTTAACTGTATCTACATATAATGCTGAAGTATGTCCGTATCCACCCTGCTCTACAAGTCTTTCAGCTTTTGCTACTGCTTCATCAAAAGTTTTGTATTTGTACATTGCAAGGATTGGAGATAATTTTTCGTGAGCGAATGGTTCAACGAAGTCAACTTCTTCAACCTCAGCTATCATTATTCTTGCTGATTCAGGTATTGTAACACCAGCCATTTTAGCTATTGTACAAGGTTTCTGACCAACTATTGCCGCATTTAATGCACCTTTTTCATTTACTATTACTTTTCTTACTTTATCTGCTTCCTCTGCAGTAAGAACATAAGAACCTCTTAATATAAATTCTTTCTTAACTGCATCGTACATTTTTTCTGGTACTATTACTGACTGTTCAGAAGCACATATCATACCATTATCGAATGATTTAGACATTATTATTGAACTTACTGCCATTTTCATGTCGCAGCTTTCATCTAGTATTGCTGGAACGTTACCTGCACCAACACCTATAGCTGGAGTTCCTGAAGAATATGCAGCGTTAACCATTCCTGGTCCACCTGTTGCTAATATTGTATCAGATTCAGCCATAAGAAGGTTTGTAAGTTCTAGTGATGGCTCATCTATCCAAGCTATTATTCCTTCTGGAGCACCTGCTTTAACTGCTGCATCAAGAACAACTTTTGCAGCTGCTATAGTAGATTTTTTAGCTCTTGGATGAGGTGATATCATCATAGCATTTCTTGTTTTAAGAGCTATAAGAGTTTTGAATATAGCTGTTGAAGTTGGGTTTGTTGTAGGTATTACTGCACCTAAAACACCTATTGGTTCAGCTATTTTTGTGAAACCGAAAGCTTCGTCTTTTTCTATAACTCCACAAGTTTTTTCGTTTTTGTATGCATTGTATATATATTCAGATGCGAAGTGGTTTTTGATAACTTTATCTTCAACTACTCCCATTCCAGTTTCTTCGTGTGCCATTTTTGCAAGAGGTATTCTAGCCTGGTTTGCAGCAACTGCAGCAGCTTTGAATATTTTATCAACCTGCTCCTGATTCATTTTTGCAAACTCTTTCTGAGCTTCTCTTACTTCTTTAAGTCTGATTTCAAATGATTCCTTGTCGTTAACTATTGCTGGACTAACAGTCTTTTTAACAGCTTCTTTAACTACTTTTTCTTTACCTGTCATTTTTACGCCTCCTAATCATCCTATTAAAACTCTTTGATACTTCTTTCAGCAATTTATTTGAATTAAATAAATTATTATCGGTTTTTATAGTTTGTTAATTATCAAATTATTATTTCTAAGGTTTTTCCTTGTTCAGCAACCTTATGTGTATATAATATCCCCCTTTCATCCCAATGTCAACACATTTTTCGATATTTTTTTAACATTTTTAACGTCTATTTTTTGCCTATATCCCGAATATATTAGTTTAAACGTTTTCTTTGAATATATATTGGTTATTTTTTTATCATTTTTATTGCTATAACTTTTATCTATTTACAATATTTATGTTTTATCTTTAATTAATTGTATACAACACTTCCTAAAATATATATTTATGGTAAATAAATTTCATAAGAACATATATTGCCAAAATAATAGACTTATTCCCTTTTCAATTATGGTATAATAAATCTGTAAAAAATAAATATTCAATTGCGAAAGGAGATAATAACATGAGTTTATTAGTTTTTGGACACAAAAACCCTGATACAGATTCAGTATGCTCAGCTATAGCATATGCTAACCTGAAAAATGCATTAGGACAGGAGGCAACTGCCTATGTTCTTGGAGAAGTAAGAAAAGAGGCTGAATATGCTCTTAACTACTTCAAGGTTGAAAAACCGGCTATACTTGAATCAGCTGCAGGAAAAGACGTTATACTTGTAGACCACAACGAATATGGACAGAGTGCTGACGGACTTGAAGAAGCAAATATACTTGAGATAGTAGACCACCACAAACTTGGAGGAATAAAAACAGATGTACCTCTAATGGTTAAAATAATGCCTGTTGGATGCAGCTCAACTATAATATACAATATGTATAAAGAAAACAACGTTGAGGTTCCTTATGAAATAGCAGGTCTTATGATGTCTGCAATACTTTCTGATACATTAATATTCAAATCACCTACTACAACTGAATTAGATAAAGCTGCATGTAAAGAGCTTGCAGAAATAACAAAAGTTGATATGGAAAAATACGCTATGGACATGTTCAAATACGGAACTTCTCTTGATGAGTATTCAATAGAAGAAATAGTAAACATGGACTTCAAAAAATTCGATATGGAAGGTAAAAACGTTGGTATAGGTCAGGTATTCACTCTAGATACTGATTCTGTATTTGCTAAGCAGGACCAGTTCCTTGAGTATATAAACGGAACTGATTTCGATCTTTTAGTTTTAGCTGTTACAGATATAATAAAAGAGGGATCTTATCTTCTATACAAAGCTCCAGATGCAGTTATAGCTGATGCATTCAAAGTTGATGCTGCTCAGGGTGTATTTGTTGAAGGATGCGTTTCTAGAAAGAAACAGCTTGTTCCTGGACTTACTGCTGCAGTTAAGAATATGTAAATAAAAAAAGTCTACAGTACTAATTTAGCTACTGTAGACTTTTTTATTTTTTAAATTTTTTCTTTAAACTTTTTTCTCCTATTCATAAATATAAATATTGCCCCAGAACTTAATAGAACAACTGTATAAATATATATACCTGTATCCCCTGTTTTAGGTGAATCCTGAACTTCATTATTTTCAGGTATATTAGAATCCTCTGGATCTACCGGCTTATCTGGTTCCTCTGGATCTACCGGCTTATCTGGTTCCTCTGGATCTACTGGCTTATCTGGTTCCTCTGGATCTACCGGCTTATCTGGTTCCTCTGGATCTACTGGCTTATCTGGTTCCTCTGGATCTACCGGCTTATCTGGTTCCTCTGGATCTACTGGCTTATCTGGTTCCTCTGGATCTACCGGCTTATCTGGTTCCTCTGGATCTACTGGCTTATCTGGTTCCTCTGGATCTACCGGCTTATCTGGTTCCTCTGGATCTACTGGCTTATCTGGTTCCTCTGGATCTACTGGCTTATCTGGTTCCTCTGGATCTACCGGCGGATTAGTGCCTTCTTTTTCATACATAAATACTATTTTATTTGAATCCGGTATTACTACTTCACCATTTACAAAACTTCTAGACCCAAGTTCTCTACTTATTTGTTCATCACTTACAAGGTCATATCCTTTTATTTCTTTTGCATTTACAATAACTCTTGAATCAAGAGTTAAATATCTTTCACATGCTTCATTCTCATCATGAGTATTTTTTTCATCAATTAATCCGCATAAATCCCGTCCTGTATCAGCATCTCTATATGAAACTGTATATTCTTTCTTTTCCATATCTTTATAATAAAATTTTATAACGTTACTATCTTCATTTGTAGATAATGTCAAGGACTTTGATTCATATCCAGGTTTGAAATATGAATCTTTAGGGTATAAAGAATCTTCTATATCTAAGGCATCCTCATTTATTGTTGTATTTGCTATACCTGTTTTATAAACACTTTTAAATGTAACATTAGATATACTTCCATCATCATTTGATTTTTCAAGTATATGCTCTACCTTATAAGTTACAGTATATTTTTTTACCCATTTTGCATATAATATCGTATCTTTTTCAATAGTTCTATCAAATGACCATCTTGTTTCATATTCTGGACTTGTATACCAACCAACAAACTGATATCCTTCTTTTGTAGGTTCTTCTGGAATTGTTGCTTTTGTATTATATTTTACAGTCTGACTTGGTACTTCACTACCTCCCATCGAATCAAATTCGACAGTCATATCAACTGGCACCCACTTTGCATAGAGAGTTAAATCATTAGCTGGCATAGTATAGCTTTCCAATGGATCTTTATCATTCATTAACACAGGATTTGTGTACCATCCAGCAAATATCATATTTGGTTCTCCATTTTTTGGTACTACTGATAAATCAATATTTTTTCCGTATGGAACATTAGTAATTCCTTGTATCATTTCTCCATTGCTGACATAGTTTAATGTACTTTTTATCCTAGTCATCTGTATATCCATATATTGTAATATATATGGATTTCCTCTAAAGATAGCCTTTCCATCATTTCCTTCGCCGTTTGGATTTGTTTCATTATATTTCTTACTATTGATTCCATTTTCAGTATTTGAAGTTTTCCACTTACCACCATCCCATTGAAAACCATCTGGAGGAAATAATCTAAGCCCCGAAACATAGTCTTTAGCATAATATATATATGATGTGTTTATAAGTAATAAATTTCCTCCAAAATAATCGTTTGGATTATCCGCAAACTGCCTTATCTGGTATTTATATGTATTTCCGCTATAATATGGGAATATATTTTGCTCTCCATATTCTGTTGTTGCAGATTTACTATTTTCAAACCTTTCCATCATAGCCGCATCACTACCTTCCTTAGATTTGGCCATATATGCAAAATTATCTCCATAGTATTCTTTTAATTCTTCATCAGAAATAAGTTTATCACCAATTTTTGACATATATTTCCCTTCTATAGTTCTCCAAATATTGCCTCCTTCTGGTTTTTCCATATAGTTTATTTTCCATATTTCTCTTTTATAATATATATTCAGTACTGATGTTCCATCGGCTTTAATAGTTGTATCTTCGCAGTGCGAGTAGTCAAATCCATAGAATTTATTTCTACTCGTATCTTCTTGATTTTCTCCATTTGCTATATCGTTAGGGGTTGCTGTAACATCAACTCCTGTAATACCTTTTCTTACTTCAATGTTTGATGCCATCTGGTACTCTTTATCTAACTCATAATCATTATCATCTGCATTTTCAAACCAATAAAGTACTGTATATTCACTTTCTCCAGCTTCCCATTTTGCATTTATAATTAAATCACTGTCAGGCATTGTCGATGGCAATTTTTGATCCCATCCAGCAAACTCATAACCCTGCGCTGTAGGGCTAGCAACTTCTGATATCATATCACTAATATCCTCTCCCGGTTCTGCAACTATTGGAGCAACATAACTTGCCTGAGTTTCTATCTTTTGTTCGCTTCCATCTGACATAGTTGCTTCTGTTTGAGTATTAAATATTATATAAGGTCTATCATTTTTTGTATACTCAAATATTTTCACAGCTTTTCCATCTGGTGTAACCACTAATGTTGTATTCTGACCATCTGCAAGATGATATCCCTCTATATATGGTACACTTACACTTATCTCTTTATCATCTCCATCGATAAGGCTTATCTTTTCTTCCACAGGCTCCGTTATTTCTTTACCTGTATCTTGATCAATACATTTTATTGTATATTTGGTAGTTTCCTGGCTAGTGTAATTATATATTACATTTATTACTGTATCTTTATCTATACTTCCAGTTATTTTTTTCTGCGATTCATCTTTTAACTTAAAACCTTTTATTTCTGGTGAAGTTACTTCATAAGTTTCACCTTTTTTGAACTCTCCTTTATACGGAGTATTTATCATACTTCCATCATCTGAATTTAATCTATAATTTATTGTAAGACTCCATTTTTCACCAAGAGAGTTTACATCAACATATATTATTTCCTGTTTTTCAACCTTTTGTATTGACTCTTTTTCTTTTGTATCTTTGTTATCTTCCTTTGTTGTTATTTTTTCTGACTCTTTATTAGGCGCTTGTTTTTCTATAGATATAACTGATTTATCTTCTTCAGAAGTTTTATTTGTATCATATTCACTGTTATTTTCATTAAGCGAATCAACTTTATTTTCGGCATTATCAGCACTATCATTTTCATAATTTGTTTGTTCAGTATTTGAATCCCCATGTTCAGACTCTTCCAGCTTTTCATCTTCTTTTATTGTTTCAGTTTCTTCTTTGTCATTTGGAAGATTATCTATTTGAGTTTCCTTATTCTGTTCTTCTTCTTTTGTTTTTTCATTATTAGTTTCTGATTCAAGTGCATCATTTTCATCATCAGCTGTAATATCTTCTTTTTCATAAATTACTACAAACCGATATCTTCCATTTTCATCGACTTTATAAGATATATCTTTTGTTTTTTCATATTTCTTTTCAGTTTGATCTGGCATAATTATATTTTTTATTGAGATTGTATCATCAACAGTAGATAGATCAAGTTTGATTTCTACACTTGATTTATCATCACTCAAAACTTGTTCTGTTCCATAAATTATATCTTTCTTTTTTTCTGCATCTGCTTTTGATACTGGAAATATTATGGAAAATGCCATCAAAAAAGACATAAAAACAGATAATATTTTTTTCATAAACTAACCTCCTTATACTTTATTAATTAATATAAAATTTTTGAGTTTTAACAATTTAGATAAAAATAAAAAGCACAAATAAACCTATTTATAAAAAATAAATAGACTTATTTGTGCTTTTTAGAGTTTCTATTATTGTTTTGATAAAAATTATATTTGTCTGTCTGTCTGTCTGTCTGTCTGTCTGTCTGTCTGTCTGTCTGTCTGTCTGTCTGTCTGTCTGTCTGTCTGTCT
>NZ_SGJB01000023.1 GCF_006861675.1 Peptacetobacter hominis
CGTGGTTGATAGGTCAGAGGTGGAAGTGCAGCAATGTATGCAGCTTACTGATACTAATAGGTCGAGGACTTGACCAAGATAAATGATGGAAGATGTATGTATGCGGTTTTCAGAGTGCAGCTCTGAAACAGAAGATTATGTGGTTACGATAGCAGAGAGGATACACCTGTTCCCATTCCGAACACAGAAGTTAAGCTCTCTAGCGCTGATGGTACTTGGGGCGAAAGCCCCCGGGAGAGTAGGTCGTAGCCACGTAATCTTTTTTTATTTTATAAAAATATATCCGGATAGATATATAAGATTTATTGATTCTATATACTATCCGGATTTTTTATTTGGTATTATTTATAGTTTAAAAGTTTAGAAATAAATCATTCTCTTAGTCATACCACCATCGACAAGTATATTTGCTCCATTTATAAATCCATTTTCTTCATCGGCAAGGAAAATACATAGATTTGATATGTCATGAGGAGTTCCTACTCTTCCAGATGGATGCTGTGTATGATCAAGCTCTGAAAGATTTTCATATTCTTCTGTCTCAATCCAGCCAGGGCTTATGCAGTTTACGGTTATCCCTGTATTTGAAAGAGATACGCATAAGCTGTTTGTAAGTGAGACTATACCACCTTTTGATGCACCATATACCTCCCAGTTTTCTTCATTCTGGTGGAATCTGGTAGATGCTATATTTATGATTCTTCCAAAATCTGCACCCTTATTTACAGAAAGAAATTCCTTACAACATATAAAAGTTCCTCTTAAATTTGTATTTATTACACTGTCAAATTCATCTACAGAAATATCATAAACTGATTTATTAAACTTGCTTATTCCACCGTTATTTATAAGAATGTGAACTGACCCGTATTTATCGTATATATCCTTAAAACATTTTTTTATTGAAGTTTCATCGCACAAATCGACATTATAAAAATGGATATTTTCATCTTTAAAATCAAAATGATTTATATCAAGACAGAAGACATTATATCCCTTAGAGGCAAACTCTGTACACAAAGTTCTACCTATACCACCTGTACCACCGGTTATTATTATATTTTTCATAAAAATACCTCCTAGAAATTTATAACAAAATAATATCAGATAACATATAAAATTTATATACATAAGTTATAATAAAATAAAAAATATACAGATTGACTAAATATAAATACTGAAATAATATAATATATATCATAAAAAGAAATGGAGAAAATAAAATGGGTGAAACTGTAAAATCAAGTATGGCTTTTCAGTCTATAATAAATAGTGCAGCTGAAAAGATACCTTCGCTTATATATGCGATAATATTATTTTTAATTGGATTTGCGATTGCAAAAGCCTGTAAAAAAGTTGTGAGCAAAATACTATGCAAGTATACGAGTGGAAAAGGAATAACAAATTTCATAGTATACGGCGTATATATATCAATAATAGTTGTAGCAGCGCTTAACAGTTTGGATATGATAGGGATAAAAACAACATCAGTTGTAACTATTATCGGGGCTGCCGGGTTCAGTGTCGGTCTTGCATTCAAAGAAGTTTTATCTAACCTTGCATCGGGAATAATAATACTTTTCTTCAGACCGTTTAATATAGGTGACTATATACAGGGTGGAGAAAACAACATAGAGGGAACTGTATCGGATATACAGATATTCAGTACAGTGCTTAAAACACCGGACAACAAGACAATTACTGTTCCGAATTTCCAGATAACAGCAAATGATATAATAAACTACACACATCAGGATATGAGAAGAGTTGATTTTGTATTTAATGTCGCATACGATACTGATATAAATCTTCTAAAAAGTATTGTAAATGATGTATTTGAAAATGACAGCAGGGTTCTGAAAGATCCAAGACCACTTATAGGTATAAACTCTATGGGAAATAACACTATAGAATTTATAAGTAAGCCGTGGGTAAAAACAGAAGAGTATTGGGATGCTTATTATGACCTTATGGAAAAGATAAAATACAGATTTGACGAGAATAATATAGTTCTTCCATACACATATAATGTACCTGCAAAAAAATAATTATAAAAAATTAACAGATTAAATATTCGGAAATTGCTTGAAAACTAAAAAACAATATAATATAATAGGAAACATAGCAGATAAAATAAAAAGGCAATGAAGGAATCAAGTAAAAAATGCGGTTATACTCAGAGAGTAAGTGGCTGGTGAAAACTTACTATAACGGTTTTTGAATCTACTCCGGAGCTTCTAATCTGAAATAAGTTAGACGTATTACCTACGTTACAGGTATCGAGAGGAATACATTTAATTATGTATTCAACTAGGGTGGCAACGCGGATAACAGACTTTCGTCCCTTTTTCAGGGGTGAAAGTCTTTTTTTATTTATTTTGAATATATCTGTAACTGCAGTACAGATATAAATCATAGACTATCAAAGTGCAAAGCGTTCACTTAAAATAAAATTTTACGGGAGGACATGGATATGCTAGATATAAAAAGAATAAGAGAAAATTTAGATGACATCAAAAAAGCAATGCAGATAAGAGGTGAAAAGGAATTTGACCTTGATGCAGTAGTAGAACTTGACGATCAGAGAAGAGAACTTTTAAAAGAAGTTGAAGTTTTAAAACAGGAATTAAACGTAGAATCTAAAAAAATACCTCAGTTAATAAAAGAAGGTAAAGACGTTACAGAAGATAAAGCAAGACTTAAAGAGCTTTCTGACAAAATAAAAGGAATAGATACAAAAGTTAAAGAAGTGGAAGATAAACTTGAGTATACATTAATGAGAATACCAAACGTTCCTCATCCAGATGTTCCACAGGGAGAAACTGATGAAGATAACGTTGAAGTAAAAAGATGGGGTGAACCTACAAAATTTGACTTTGAACACAAGGCTCACTGGGATATAGGAACAGGACTTGGAATACTTGATTTTGAAAGAGCAGGAAAAATAACTGGTTCAAGATTCACTCTATACAAAGGATTAGGAGCAAGACTTGAAAGATCACTTATAAACTTCTTCCTTAACACTCACACAGCTGAGCACGGATATACAGAAGTACTTCCTCCTTTCATGGCCAACAGAGACAGCTTCTGTGGAACAGGACAGCTTCCAAAATTTGAAGAGGACATGTTCAAACTTGAAGGTGTTGATTATTTCCTTGTTCCAACAGCAGAAGTTCCTGTTACAAACATACACAGAAATGAAATACTTTCAGCTGATGAACTTCCAATAAAATACTGTGCATATACTCCATGCTTCAGATCAGAGGCAGGTTCTGCAGGTAGAGATACAAGAGGTCTTGTAAGACAGCATCAGTTCAATAAAGTTGAATTAGTTAAATTTGTTCTTCCAGAAAACTCTTATGATGAGTTAGAAAAACTTACAATGGATGCTGAAAGAATGCTTCAGCTTTTAAAACTTCCATACAGAAGAGTTAAGATATGTACTGGAGACCTTGGATTTACAGCTGCATTTAAATTCGACCTTGAAGTATGGATGCCAAGTTATGGAAGATACGTTGAAATATCTTCTTGTTCAAACTTCGAAGATTTCCAGGCTAGAAGAGCTAATATAAAATTCAAGAGAGATAAAAAATCTAAAGCTGAATTTGTTCATACATTAAATGGTTCTGGTCTTGCAATAGGTAGATGTTTAGCTGCTATACTTGAAAACTATCAGCAGGCAGATGGATCAGTTGTTGTTCCAGAAGTTTTAAGACCATATATGGGTGTAGATGTAATAAAATAATTTCAGATATTTATCTTGGCGGGGTGTAAATGCACCTCGCTATTTTTTATAAATAGGAGGTGTTATTTATGAATATAAATCTAGATAGAACGAAATTATACTACAAATCTGAAGAAGACAAAAATCTATGCGACTGTGAATACTGTAAAAACTATTACAAAAACATTAAAAAAGCATATCCCCAAATAGACGAATATCTGAAAAATATAGGAGTAGATATAGAAAAACCCTTTGAAACATCTCCAGTAGACTCAGAAGATGGATTAATAGAATACTATATGTGTCAGTATATTGTATTTGGCAGATGTCCAAATGATTACAGACACATAATAGACGATATTGAGATAAGAATAGCTACAAGTTATCCAGACACAAATATAAATGAAGAACATTTTGTACTTGAAATAGACTGTTTAAAATTAAATAAAAACTGTGTATAAACTTATCCCGATACAACTTATTGATAAGTGGATAACTTATGCTAAAATAAAAAATATAAACAGATAGGAGTGTGGATAAAAATGAGCATTGAAAACATAGATAAATCAGCATATATAGACACATCTGACACTGATGATGAAATTCTGGATGTGTATAACTCAGATGGAGAAAAGACAGGAGTGTGCACAAGAGGAGAAATCCACAGAAACGGATATTATCACAAAGTAGTCCACTGCTGGTTTGAAAATACACATGAAGATAAAAAATACTACTATTTTCAGCAAAGGGCAATGTATAAAAGTTATCCTGGACAGTACGGTGTCATGGTCGGTGGGCATATAGACTCTGGAGAAGAAGAGTACACAGCTCTTATAAGAGAAATATCAGAAGAAGCTGGGATAACTGCATCTGATGAAAAAATAGATTTTATCGGTCAGATTGTAGAAAATATAGTTGAGGATACATTTATAGACAATGAAATATGTAGGGTTTATAGATATACACCGGATTTTGATGAAAAATTCAACCCTAATAAAGAAGTAGCCAGAATCGTAAGGATAGAGGAAAAAGAGTATAAAAAATGTATATTCGGAGTATCGGAAACAGCTGTAGGTGAAGTGATTTCTGTATCTAATCAGGATCATATGGAAACAAAAGCTCCTGGAGATAAAATAGAAATAAGAAAAGACGATTTCTGCGAGTACGATCTGAAATATATAAAATTTGTAACGGGAATGGATGACGACGAATTTTTTATGTGGGAAGCTTTAGCAGAGGCAAAAAAGGCATACGATAAAGAAGAAACTCCAATAGGTGCGGTAATTGTAAAAGATGGAGAAATAATAGGTAGAGGACACAATCTGACAGAGTTTTTCCAGGATTCTACTGCACATTCAGAAATACTCGCAATAAAAGATGCTGGAAATACTCTTGGTGGATGGAGACTTTTTGGATGTACGCTTTATGTAACTATGGAGCCATGTATAATGTGCTGTGGTGCAATAGTAAATTCGAGAATAAGAAATATAGTGATAGGTGCAAAGAGAGTTAAAAATGCAAAGATAGAAAAACAGTCTGATTTCAAAAAAGAATTTTTTACGGATTCGAAAGTAGAATACAAATACGGTGTGCTTGAAGAAGAATGTGCGGGAATACTTACAGACTTTTTTGGAAGACTTAGAAAATAGCATATAGTTATAGATGAGAATATATTCTTTTGATTAAAAAATCTATAATCAATATTGAAAATATGCAGGTTAATTTTAGTAAGATATAGAAATAGTAGTTAAATATAACTATTGAAAAGGGTGGATATTATGAGAACTGATGTAAATCTTGAAAATGTAAGAAAAACAGCTGAGGATTATTATAGAAATGGAGATTTTTATTGTTCAGAGGCAGTGGTAAAAACAATAATAGATGCTTTTGATCTGGATGTTTCAGATGATGCAGTAAAAATGGCATCAGGATTTCCAGTAGGAATGGGCGGTATGGGATGTACATGCGGTGCATTAACTGGTGGAATATTGGCAATCGGACTTATATACGGCAGATCTGAGGGAAAAGATCCTAAGGTAGATAAAGCAATGGCTCTAAGTGCAAAACTTTATAAGATTTTCTGTGAAAGACATAAGGTAAGCTGCTGTAAAGTCCTTACAAAAGGAATGGAAAAAGGTTCTGAAGAACATATGAAACAGTGTATAGCATTTACTGGAGAAATGGCATATGAAACTGCAAAAATAATTTTAGATGAGGAATTGGGTAATTAATATATATAATCTAAAAGAGATACAAAAGGTGATTTTATGAGAGGATATAAAAAAGAATTGACGATATTTGTACTGCAGCTTATGATGTTTTATCTGTTTCCGATGACTGCAGGGGCAACAGATGTTATGGGAATGGTCGTTCTGATAATACTTGCGACGTTTATTCTTTCGGCGATACTTGGAACAATATCTGATAAGAAATCAAAATGTTTATATCCGACAGCGGTGTTTATATCGTTTATTCCGTCTGTATTTATATATTACAATGAAACTGCACTTATTCATGCTGTGTGGTATCTTGTCATATCCGCGGCTGGGGTGATAGCAGGAAGCATTGTAAGGGAGATATATTATCGTATAAGAAAATAGTTATAAAGAAAAGAGGGAGAACCTATGGTTACTGTAAAAAGTAAGGAAGAACTTCTAAAGGAACTTGATAAAAAATCCGACTATATATGTATAGAAAGCAGTTTTGCAGAGGAAATACTAAAACTTATGAAAAATCACCTGACAGAAAAAGAACTTATGGGATTTGAGCTTGGAAGTCGGGGAGGTATAACGACTCTTGCATATATAATAGATTTTCTGAGAGAGAAAATATCAAAAGATGAGATTGCACGGATTGATAGAAAGCTAAAAATATACAAAATAGATAGAATAAATGAAGAGAATATAATACTTAAACTGAAGCAACTCGATTATTAATTTTGCCTGAAAGGAGAGAATAATATGCTTAAAATGTTTAGAAAATCATTCTGGATACCTTATGAAAATGGTGATGTTTATCCTACAGTTTCGATAGCTCATATAGAGATAGAGAAATACTGTATTAAAAATGGGCACAAGTATTCTTTTGTGAGTGATGATGAGGTAGAGATAGATGGAAAAGTATACGAGATATACAGAGGATGTGAAGTAAGAGGAAATTATGGAATAAAGTGTACGGAAAAATAGTATAGAGAAAATTAAATAAAGGACAACTAATCAATCAAATCGTATAGTATTAATTTCGGTGGGATTAACCTCACTATTATAAATAGAAAGGTTGAATTTTATGACATATAAAAAAGTTATAGAAAAATTTTTGTCTACAACAGTAATTCCTTTTTTAGGGTTATTTCTTACGACATTTGTTTTTATTCTGTTTCCTAATTTAAAATCAAATTTTTATACATCATACATTATACAATTATTAGGTTTGTTTCTAATATTTACTATGTTGACTAAAATAATTTTTAATATTAAATATATAAATCTTAAAAATGACATTGTAAATTTTAGATATAACTTTATTGATAATCTACTATACTCTTTAATTATCATTTTTGGATTATCATTTACGGCTTTATTTATTAATACTATAGATTTTTTAATAGATCCATCTTCTAAAGATACTATTAAAACACTATTTATTAATGCTAGTAATAATTACTCCGAACAAACTAACATGATTGATTTAGAAATTTTATTTAATAGCTTTTGTATAGTTATAGTCATTTTTTTAGAAGAAATTTATTTTAGATATTCTTTATATGAAGTATACGAAAAAAATACCAAAATTTTTATATTATTATCTTCAATTAGTTTTGGACTTTATCATGGATATTCAATTGCAAGAATATTATCTAGTTTTATCCTTGGAATATCATTTGCTATTGTATATGTGAAAACAAAGAATATAGTATATCCAATTATAATTCATTTTCTTTGGAATTTTGGAACTTATTTTTCGTCTTATATAATGTTCCCTTTTAGAAATTTAGATATTGGTATCTCTATATTTTCAATTTTATCTACAGAATTTTTGTTATTTATTTGTATTATTTTAATATTATTTATAAAATATATGAGATTGAAATATAAGTGGATAAAATTATAAATAGGAGAAGATTTCATGAAAAAGATTAATAAAGATATATTTCTAGGACTGATTTTTACGATATTGATGTCATTTATCGTGGACTCCTTTGCGCCATATTAAAATCCTATAATTAGAATATTGATGGTCATATGTCTTGTAATAGTCGGATATGCAATATATACAAAACTCAAAAGATAAATCTGCATCTAAATATAGTCATACTAGATTTTAATAAATTAAAAAAATAAGCCAGAATATGGCGATGATTGAATCGTATCTCGTCATAGTTCTGGCTTTTTCTTTCTAATTAAACTCTATAAGTAAAATTATCTATAAGTCTTGTCTTACCTACAAATACAGCTATAGCAACAAGAACATCTTTTTCTACAGTCTCAACCGGCTGAAGAGTCTCGCTGTCAACTATTTCTATATAGTCAGCTTTTGCAAGAGGTTCAGAAGCTATCTCATCAGATATAACTTTGTATATCTCAGACGCATTTCTCATACCATCTTCCATAGCAGCTTTAGCCTTATTAAGTGATCTGCTAAGTACAAGAGCAGCCTGTCTTTCATCAGCTGAAAGATAAGTATTTCTTGAACTCTTTGCAAGTCCGTCAGCTTCTCTTACTATAGGGCATCCAACTATCTGAACATCCATGCTAAGGTCTCTTACCATTCTTTTTATTATAGCAAGCTGCTGAGCGTCTTTTTCACCGAAGTATGCTCTGTCAGGAGTTACTATATTAAGAAGTTTTGAAACTACAAGGCAAACTCCACCGAAATGCACAGGTCTTTTTGCACCACAAAGTCCTTTTGAAAGTCCCTCTACATTTACAGTAGTACATCTGTCAGGGAAGTACATTTCATCTGGTGCTGGATTGAATACAAGTGATGCACCTGCATCAGAGCAAAGATCATAGTCTTTTTCTATATCTCTTGGATAATCGTCGTAGTCTTCATTTGGTCCGAACTGAGTAGGGTTTACGAACACACTTACTACAACTCTGTCGTTTTCAGAAACGGCCTTTTCTATAAGTGATCTGTGTCCTTCGTGAAGGTATCCCATTGTAGGAACAAGACCTACGCTAAGACCTTCTTTTTTCCAGGCTTTAACCTGTTCTCTTACTTCATTTATTGTATGTACAAGCATTATAAATTCTCCAATCTGTTAATCTATATTAATAAAGTTTTTTAAGTTCTTCTTCATCTATTTTGAAAGTGTGTTTTGTCTCAGGGAATGAACATTCCTCAACTTCTTTTATGTATTCGCATATAGCGTCTCTCATAACTTTTCCTGTGTTTGCGTACTGTTTTACAAATTTAGGAACGAAATCGTCGAACATTCCAAGCATATCCTGATATACAAGTATCTGTCCGTCGCAGTCTACACCTGCACCGATTCCTATTGTAGGTATTGAAACAGCTTCAGTTATAAGTTTTGCTATTGCAGCAGGTACTCCTTCAAGAACTATTGAGAATGCTCCTGCCTCTTCAAGAAGTTTGGCATCTTCTATAAGCTGTCTTGCAGCCTCTTCAGTTTTTCCCTGAACTTTGAATCCACCGAATGCGTTTACTGACTGAGGAGTAAGTCCAAGATGTCCCATTACAGGTATCTGTGCATCTACTATGGCTTTTACCTGTTTTGCAACAGCAGCTCCACCTTCAAGTTTAACTGCATTTGCTCCACCTTCTTTTACTATTCTTCCAGCGTTTCTTACGGCATCCTCTATTGAAACATGGTAAGAAAGGAAAGGCATGTCTCCTACTATAAGGGCATTTGCAGCACCTTTTTTAACAGCTCTTGTGTGGTAGATGATATCGTCTACAGTTACTCCAAGAGTGTCTTCGTCACCTTTTATAACCATTCCAAGAGAGTCACCTACAAGTATTCCGTTTATTCCGCAGCTGTCTATTATTTTAGCCATTGAATAGTCGTATGCTGTAAGCATACTAAGTTTTTTTCCTTCAGCTTTAGCTTTTTTAAAAGATAAAACAGTGTTTTTCATTATTCTTTTCCTCCAAGTAGTTTGTATAGTTCGCTGTATTTATCGGATTTTGATATCAGTTCTTCAAATTCCATGGAATTTCTCTTTGCAACGAGTTTTATGAGATTTGACGAAAGATCTTTGTAGATATTTTCATCTGATTCTCTGATTACGCCGAGATGTTTTTTTACAGGAGATATGTCGCCTCTTGCAACGGGACCTGTAAGTGAAGAAGTATATCCGTTTTTTTCTATGTTGTCTATATTTCCCTGTATAAGAGGAAGGAGTGCTTCAAAAGCCTGTTTTTCTGAAAGACCAAGCTGTTCAAGATATTTTCCTCCTATATTGAAAAGAGAAAGTGCAAGGTTTGAAACAACAACACTAGCAAGATGATACGAAGCTGATGAGTCTGCACTTCTTACAAAGTAGTTGTTTCCAAGAAGTTTTAAAATTTCTATAGCTTCTGTATTTTCATCTGTGCTTTTTCCTTCTATAGAGAAATATATTTTTTTAAGTTTTTCTAAATCTGTGAATTTATCCGAGAAAGCGAACATTGGATGTATGGAATAGACTAATGCACCTGATTTTTCTGCATTTGATAGTACGTCTGAACAAAGAGAGCCACTGGTATGGCATACGCTTTTGCCTGAAAGATCGTACTGTGAGATTAGTTTATCTATTTCTGAAATAGTGTCATCAGGGGTTGTTACAAATATGATACTGCTGTTTTTTAGAAGTTCTTCAATTGAAGAAAAAGCAGTTGTGTCTGTTATTTCTGAAGCTTTTTTCAGAGAGTCTTCATTTTTTCCGTAAAACCCTGAAATATGTATGTTTCTGTGTGAAAAATATCTGGCAAGGGATACTCCGACTTTGCCAGGTCCTATAAATCCTGCTTTTATGATGGTATCACCCCCGAATTTATGATAGTGTGATCCAGCCCTGATTTATACAGAAACAGATATTAAATTATGCGTTAAATATCGGTACAGTTCTATTAAAAGATACTATCCAGTATATTATTTTAGCACCAAAATATTATAATAACAATATATAAGCGAATTATAGTAAGCAGGAAAATAAAATAAACAGTATGTGACAGGCGAGCAAAATAATATTGATGTAGAGGACAAATTGTGATATTATACTATAGTAACTTAATACGGTTGTAATTTTGCTGTACTAGATGGGGAGGTAGCGGCACCCTGTAACCTGCAATCCGCTATAGCAGGGTTGAACTCCATCTGGAGGATTTTTTATTCAAAGTGCAGTCCCGGAGAAGTGGTGTTGACGTTCAGGTCCCGGGCAACGGAAGCTCGTGAAGCGTGTCAGATCCGGAAGGAAGCAGCACTAAGCGATCACTTCTGTGTGACCCGGGGAAGCCTGGGCAGAGCTAACTGACCGGTAAACGGCTTTGAATCCAGATTCGAAGGATGGTGTGCAGCATTTCCATAAATAATAATACCTTTCCTGATGGAGAGGTTTTTTTATTACAGTAAATAAAATAATATGAAATATAAACAGGAGGGGTATCAATGCACAAGGCACTGTATAGGGAGTACAGACCTCAGAGATTTTCAGATGTCGTGGGTCAGGAACATGTCATAAGAACACTGAAAAATGAAATAATGTCGGGAAATATTGGTCATGCGTATATGTTCAGTGGAACGAGGGGAACAGGTAAGACGACTGCAGCGAAGATTTTTGCAAGAGCGGTGAACTGCTTAAATCCAAAAGATGGAGAACCATGCAATGAATGTGAAATGTGCAAGGCTATATTGAATGACAGTTCTGTCGACATATTTGAGATAGATGCCGCGTCAAATAACAGTGTAGACGATGTAAGAGAGTTAAGAGAGGGAATAAAATATTCTCCGGCAGAGGCAAAATACAAAGTCTATATCATAGATGAGGCACACATGCTTTCAAAGGGAGCGAGTAATGCTCTTTTAAAAACAATAGAAGAACCTCCTGAATATGTTATATTTATATTTGCTACAACAGAGCCAAATAAAATGATACCAACTGTTCTTTCCAGATGTCAGAGATTTGATTTTAAGAGAATAACTACAGAGGAAATGAAAAACAGAATGAAATATATCTGTGAAAGAGAAAATGTTGAAGCAGAAGAGGATGCACTTTCTCTGATAGCCAGAAACTCTGGTGGGGCACTTAGAGATGCACTCAGTATTCTTGACAGATGTATTCTTTTCAGTGAAAATACTTTAAAATACAGTGATGTTGTAGAGATTCTGGGTATTGTAAACATAGATGAGATATTTGAAATATCAAATGCTATATTCAGAAATGATATATCTACTGTTATGTCAAAAATAAACAGTTTTGTTGAGAGTGGAAAAGATATAGAACTTCTTTGCAGTGAAATTATAGGACATATGAGAAATATAATGCTTCTAAAGGCTTCAGGTAACAGAGCATCTGATATCATAGAGGCGACAGATGAAGAGCTAGTAAAACTTAAGGAGTCATCTGAAATTACAGGTCTTGATAATATAATAAGAATAATAAACATACTGTCTGATGTGCAGAGTAAGCTGAAATATTCAACAGATAAAAGAACATCTCTTGAAGTAGGTATAGTCAAGACGACAAGACCTGCATATGATGACAGCAGGGAAGCACTTGAAGAAAGAATAAAAATTCTTGAAAGAGTTATAGAAAACGGAGAAATAACAATAAAAAGTGATGAAAATCCTGTAGAAAAGACATCAGACAACAAAAGAAAGTCTTCAAAACAAAAGAGTAAAAAGTCTGAAACAGAAAGCAAAAAATCATATGAGGAAGTCAGAAGTGATGATCTTGAGAAAATAGAAAAATCATGGGATATGATTATGGACAGGATGAAAAGAGACAGAAAAATGCCTGTCAGAGCAATGCTTCTTGAGAAAAAAAGTCTGAAGGAGCACAATGGAGTTTTATATATTATTTTCTCGGAACAGTTTGGATTTGCAAAGAAAAGCCTTACAGAACAGGGACATATAGAATATATAGAAAGTGTAATAAAAGATATAGTACACAAAAACTTTTCTGTGAAAGTTATACTTGAATCTGAAGCAAAGAGTATAGATGTAGATATAGAAAGCGAAGTAGATGCCGGTGAGAAGTTCCTAAAAGAGAATTTTCCGGATGATATGCTTGAGATAAAAGATAGAATAGAATAAAATATAACTATCGGTCATGTAAGAAATAATATGATATAAAAGATAAAATTAAACAGGAGGCGATTATATGGCAAAAAAAGGATTCCCAGGAATGGGTGGAATGGGCGGAATGAATATGAACAAAATGCTTAAGCAGGCCCAGAAAATGCAGGAAGAAATGGAAAGAGCTCAGAAAGAGCTTGAAGCAAAGGAAGTGGAGGCTTCTGTAGGTGGAGGAGCTGTAACTGTAAAAGTAAACGGTAAAAAAGAAGTTGTAGCTATAACTATAAAAGAGGAAGTAGTAGATCCTGACGATATAGAAATGCTTCAGGACCTTGTTATGAGTGCAGTAAATGAAGCTCTTAGAAATATAGATGATCTTCAGGCAAGTCAGATGAGCAGACTTACTGGTGGAATGAATATACCGGGGTTATTCTAAATGAGCGGTATGCAGGTTTATACAGAACCTATAACAAGACTTATTGAAGAATTTTCAAAGCTTCCGGGAGTTGGAAGAAAAACAGCGCAGAGGCTTGCATTTCATGTTGTAAATATGAACAAAAATGACGTTGAATCTCTTGCAAAGGCTATTGTCGATGCGAAAAATGAGATAAGATACTGTTCTATCTGCTGCAATATAACAGATACAGATCCATGCAGCATGTGTTCAAATAAAAACAGAGATAAGAGTATAATATGTGTTGTTGAAGATCCAAGAGATGTTGCTGCTATGGAAAGAACAAGGGATTTCAATGGAATGTACCACGTTCTTCATGGAGTTATATCTCCAATGGATGGTGTAGGTCCTGATATGATAAGAATAAAAGAGCTTATACAGAGGCTTTCAAACGAGGATGTAAAAGAAATAATTATGGCGACAAACCCTACAGTTGAGGGTGAGGCTACAGCCATGTATATTGCAAGACTTGTAAAGCCTATGGGAATAAAGGTCACAAGAATAGCTCATGGACTTCCTGTTGGAGGAGATCTTGAGTATGCGGATGAGGTGACTATTTCAAAGGCTCTTGAAGGAAGAAGAGAGATATAATGTTTGAGATAGAGGAAATCGTGCACAGTGACGACGATTCTGTAAAAATGATGATATCTGTACCGGATAATGGGTACGATTTTGACGAAAAAAAGGCTATGGATCTTTTGAAGAAAAAGAGAGTAAATAAACCTTCAAAGAAAAAGGCATACAAAGGTAAGTACAGAAATGTAGAGGGTGCATATAGAAACAATGCAAAGAACTACCAGTATGACTATGAAGAGGATTTTTATGAGCCTGAAAACAAATAGAGTATAATAAGAAAACGCAGAGAGAAATCAGCTTGACGGTGATGTTTAATATCATATACCGGATAAGCTGAGCTCCTGCGTTTTTATTTTTATGAATATTTATTTGCTTATAGTCTATTGAAAGTTTAGACAGTGTAGGCCTTATTCAGTTTTATCTTTTTCACTGATGTTTTTTTCGAGTATATCTACTACCATATTTGCTATATTCCGAGCTGAGTTTGTCTTTTTTATGTGAGCAATATTATTTTTTATAAGTTCCACCTGTTCAGGTGAATCAAGTAAAACAGAAAGAAGTACCGGTAAAGAGTATTTCTTTGTTGTTCTTATTGCTGCACCACAGTTTGTAAGGAAATCAAGATTTTCTTCCTCCTGCCCTGGTATGTAGTATGGAACTATCATAGGAACTCCTTTAAGAAGACACTCTGTAGTTGTAAGGCCACCTGGTTTTGTTATTATGAAATCAACTGAGGCAAGTATATCGTTCATCTTGTCTGTAAAACCAAGAACTCTTACAGTCTTGTCAAAATCAGCTTCTGCAAGTCTCTTTTCCATTTTTTCTTTAAGTGATTTGTTTCTTCCGGCTACAACAAGTATCTGGAAATCTCTTTTTACGTATAAAAGTTCTTCAAGTGTTTCCTTCATATTTCCGGCACCAAAACTTCCACCCATAAGAAGAATAACCTTTTTATCAGGGTCAAGCCCAAGTTCACGAAGAACAGTTTCTCTGTCTCTATGAACAAGGAATGATTTTTCTACAGGTATTCCAAAAGGTTTTACCTTGTCTGCATCCACACCTTCATAAATAAGAAGTTCTTTTACGTATTCATGACCTACCACATAATAATCTATTTCATTCTGAATCCATGTAGAGTGGGTAGTGTAGTCCGTAAGTATTGAAATCATAGGTGGAACAGTTACGCTGTTGTCAACCCAATGGAAGTATGATTCAAATTCATCGTTATCGTAATCCTTAAGAGAATCGTTGCGTTTTTTTATTTCAGCAACTTTTTTCATTCTACTCAGTGCAATCATAGGAAAAGGGTGTGTTCCTATAATAAGATCAGGCTTTTCGTTTGAAAGCAGAGTTTTAAACTTTCTGGCCATTATATGAGCAAGAGGATTTCCTTTGAACTCATTTTTTGATAGAATTCCTGTTTCTGAAAGTCTATACATACTTCCGTATGCCTCGGGAGTATATATTGCAGATTTTTCATATCCTCTGGAAATTATTTTGTCCATAAATGTATTTATAAGTTTAAGACTATCTATTATTTCACATTCTATATTTTCACCATTTACTTTTTTTAACACAAGTTCTTCCTGAATTGCTCTTGCTGCTCTGTTATGTCCGCCACCTGTTGATGCCGACATTATAAATACTTTTCTGCTCATTTGATTCCTCCTTGTATGTTAGAATATATGCAGTTGTATTACTGTACATAATACTAATCTAATACAATGAAATAAAAAAAACAAGTGTGACAAAAATGAAGTATGTAAATATTATTAATAAAAGAATATAGAAAGTTTAAAAAATAGTATAATTAAAATAAAAATTTTTTATAAAAAGTGTTGACGAATATAATTTATGATGGTATAGTAATACTTGTCCTTGAGAGAGGGCAAAAGAAAATAAGAAATGAACTTTGAAAACTGAACAGCAGATAAATTTGTTCGAACGATTTGTTCGGACTCTTACAAACCATAATTAAGCCAGATAT
>NZ_SGJB01000024.1 GCF_006861675.1 Peptacetobacter hominis
TGTCTGTCTGTCTGTCTGTCTGTCTGTCTGTCTGTCTGTCTGTCTGTCTGTCTGTCTGTCTGTCTGTCTGTCTGTCTAAGTATTATGCTATTTTTTGTCATAAGTGTCAACCTCCTTTATTATAATTTTTTTGTTTTTTATTAATTATTAAATTTATATTTTTTTAATCTTTTTTATATTATACAAAAAAAATTAATCTCTTTCAATGCAAGATTTGGAGTTTTTTTATCCATTTATCACACTTAATACATATATATTTTTTTCAAAAAACAAAAAATGGCCCGATTCGAAAATCGGGCCATTTTTTGTTTTTAGCTTTGTTTTGTTTTTAGTCTTTATCTTTTCGACGCAATGTCTTACCATATTATTTTACCATTAAATGCATATACATTTCAAGCTATTTATTATTATATTTAAAAACAGGTAAATAAAAATTCACCTATTTTAGATAATTAATTATTATTCTTTCTTTTGTTTAACATAACCACACCAAATAATGCTAATATAAATAATATCACAGCAGATAATATTCCAGCATCTCCTGTCTTTACATGTTCAAAAATTTTATCTGCAATAGATTCATCTTTCTTATCATCTTCATTCGTAGTTGTATTTTTTTCTTTTTCTGCCCATGATAATACAAACGGACTAAATCCTGATTCAGGGACAAAAAATCTTATTCCATACTCCGTATTTTCTATTTCTATTTTTTCCTGAGGAGCATCCCATACAGCATCCTCCATTTCTTCGTGTCCTTTTATACCGTATTCTCTATGCAATCCACTGTAATGAAATAAGTCAAATTTTGTATTCTTATTAGTACCTTCAGGATAAGGCCAATATACATAACATCCCTTACTTGAAGACAGCCATAAGTTACCGTCCTGATCACAAACAAGATCTAGATACTTTGATTCATATTTTCTGTTTTCCATATTTGCTCCGGAACTTTTAAGCGTGTCTTCAGTTCTTCTTTCCAATACATATTTACCTGTATCTGAATCTACTGTATCAAAATATAATAATGTATCAAATAAAAGTGCTGAATCATCAATGCCTACAATACCCAATGTATCATCTCCATTTACACTTATTTTTGATCCCTCTGGTATAGATACAACACCTAACCCATTTTCTAAATCTTTTTTCTGACTTGCTGAAAGATCATCATCAAGAACTTTTCCTTCACTAACAGTTATACCAAGCTGTTCGTTGCTTTCTTCATAATAAACATCTCTTATTGTCAGAAGACCCTCATTTAACTCAAGCTCTTTTTCTTTTGATTCACCATTAAGCCTACATGTAATTTCCGAACCTCTTTCTTTTGGCACTATATGGGATACATATATTCCAGGATCTGTATCATCCTTAGCATATATTCCTGTATCTGTTATACTCAAGTCTTTATTTTCTATTCCATATGTATATATAACTTCAAATGGATATCCTTCATTTGGGTCCCATTTTTTACCATCTACATAATATGTTGCATTTTCTGGTATTCCTGTATATCTAGGTCTTGGAAATCCATCTAAATCTCCACCTTTTTCGTTTCCACCTGTATATATAGTAAGGTCTCTAAGATCTATCGTAAGTTTTTCTTTTTCTGGCTCAATTCCATTTTTAGGTTCTACCCTTATATTTGAAGATGTGTTATCTTTTGTATTTACAATAATTGGAGAGGTTGTATATGTTAATCCATTTATAGAAACTTTATTTGTCTGAGCTATAAGATATACTCCTTCTTCAAGATTTGAAAATTTTACAGTTCCATCACTACCCGTCGTTTTAGACTTCGATGATATAAACTTTTCCTGTGCATAAATATATAACTTCTCTGCCGATTCCATTTCTTCTGATGCATTTCTGCTATTTATAGATACCCCTGATTTTTTAAAGTCAGTTGATAACTGGTATTTTCCATTATTATATAAAGCAACCTTGTATAATGAAAAATCTGCACCTTTTATATTTATTTCTTCATTATCAATATTATAAGAATGACTATATACAGTTATTGAGTTTGCTTCTTCTGCAAACGAAAAATCTTTATGAAAAACAGATGTAAATATCATTAATGATAACGTAAGAACCATTATCTTCCTAAAAATACTATTCTTCAACTACTTTTTCTCCTTTCTTCCTTTTTCTTCTATATAGAAATAAAAGTAAAAATATAATAAATATTCCTATTAAAAGAATTATAATTTCAAAAATTATATCTGATTTACCTTTTTTAACATCATCTTTGTAATCATCTTCAGAATAAGGTATTCTTTCTCCCCTTATAAGAAGTCTATGTGTATTTATTCCATATGGAGTACACGTCACAAGTGTACAATAATCCATCCCTTCAACTATTGATAGTTCTTCAGTCTGTGTAGGAAGTACAGTAACAATCTGATTTATCTGATATGCAAGAGTTCTGCCAAGTATATGTATATAAAATCTGTCCCCTATATCCATCTGATCCAAATCCGTAAATAGTTTTTTACTTGGGAGACCTCTATGTCCAGTTAAAACAGAGTGTGTACTCTCCCCTCCAACGGGAAGTGACGAACCGTATAGATGTCCTATCCCTGCCTGAAGAACAACCTCTTTTGTCCCGTGATATATAGGTG
The DNA here is from genome assembly GCF_006861675.1 of Peptacetobacter hominis. GTDB lineage: Bacteria > Bacillota > Clostridia > Peptostreptococcales > Peptostreptococcaceae > Peptacetobacter > Peptacetobacter hominis. The sequence continues at coordinate 2,622 of NZ_SGJB01000024.1, forward strand.
CTTCCAGATTTATCTCCGGTATATCAATATAACCCATCATTCCATTTCCGTCAATATCTAGCTGCCTCTCATAAACTTCGTCCGTTTCTATATTTGTAGAAAAGGGATCTGATATAGTAACTCCATTCAATAGTCCCTGGTTATATATAATTGCATTGTTATATTTTTTTGTTTTTTCATTCTCTCCCATATCTATAGAGTTATTCTCATATGCAGAAATAATTTTTTCGCTTCTTTTGACATATAGGTAGTTACTTATAGTTGGATACAATAATACACCAAGCCCTATTATCAGAGCTAATATTGTAAGTATATCCAGAAATCGTTGTAGTTTTTTGTTCTTTTTCTTTCTTTTCTTCATATTATCTCCTTTTCTTTTTAGTATATAAAACAGACAACCTATATAGATTATTTCTTCTATATACTAAAAGATATACAAGGGGAATTTATTCCCCCTGTATATTTTATCTATTATTCCTGTTCACTGTTTCTTCTAGCTAGTCTTATTCCTGCCATTATTATTAATGCAGCACCTATTACAGTAAATAATACTGTACCCATACCACCAGTTTCTGGAAGTTCTGCACCAGTTTTATTTATAATTGTAATTATATTATCTGAAACAGTTGCATCATCTGATTCTTCGGCTATAGTATATGTAGTATCTCCATTGTTTGTTATTGTTATTTTTATAGGATTCTTTAAAAGATTATATCCATCTGGAGCTGATATCTCTTTTAGCCAATAATTTCCTGCTTTAAGACCATTTATAACAAGGTTGTATCCGCCTTCTTTTCCAAAATTAGAACCTGATATACTTGCTACTGTAGTCATTTCAGTATTACCAGTTGTCTGATTTTCTGATACTTTATATACTCCATCAGGAGTTGATGCTTCTATTTTTATCGCTGTATCGCCCATTGTATTAGGCTCATTTGATTTTGATTCATATATTTCAAATTTAGCTCCCGCAAGAGGATTTCCCTCTTTATCAGTTTTGTTTATATGTATTGGGAATGTTGGAGTTTTTACTTCTTCTGGCTTATTTGTTATTGTCTCTTCTGGATTATTTCCATATTCAAGAGATGCACTGTTTTTCTCTGTTACAACTGCATTAGCATTAACCTTAGCCTTATATTTTATTGTAAGAGTTTTTCCAATATCAGATGTCTGATGATCTTTTACATACTGAGATAAATCTATAGTCATAGTTCTTCCAGAAACTAAAGCTTCTATTCCAGTTGTTGCTGAATCATCTAATTTAGTCTCTATTACAAGGTTTCCACTTGCTAAACTATTATCATTAAAGTTTACAAAATCTAATCCACTTGAAAGTGTATCTGTTATCTTATACACAAAAGTATCTGTATTTGCTTTAGGAATCTTTGTTGTTATAGTATATGTAACTATTTCTCCTATACTTACATCTTCTTTATCAGCCTCTTTGTCTATTTTAGGAGCCTCTGATTTTAAATTTATTTCTTCACCTTTATCTGTTATTGTAATAAGAATTGGTTTTACTCCCTCTACAAATACTAAATAATATCCTGCTGGAACATCGCCTATTGTGACTGAGCCTGCTTCTGCTGTCAATGTAGCTGTTTTATCAGCAGCTCCAGAATAATTTTTTATAAAATTATCTGCAAAATTATTTATTTCTGTACTATCATCAGCATATCCAGAAATAGTCTCATAAATTTCATCCTCATTAGTTTTTGAAAGAATCGTCTTTAGAGTTTCTGTATACTTACTGTTTATAGTATAAGAATAATTTTTTCCATTATAACTATTCAATGTATAAAGTTTATACATTTTTATTGATAAATTATCTTTAATTGAATCTCCTTCTTTTAATTTTAGTGTAAGACTTCCATTTCCTACTGCGGCAAATCCTGTTACAGCCATTGATAATATCATTATAGCTGTAAGCATCATTACCATTAATTGTTTTAACTTTTTCATTAAAAAATCCCCTTTCAAAATATTTATTTTTACCCTCCCTCAAAGGGAGGGATTTTAACTTATTAATTTTTACTTAATTTATATCTTTTTCTGTATGCCAAAGCTGCTATTATAAGAGCTGCTATACCTAAAAGATATATAGCCATTGTTCCAAATCCTCCTGTTTCTGGAAGAATGTATTGCCATTTCTTACTATTAGTAACAATAATATGATAAATATCGTCTTTATCATTTTCTACAGTTACTTCGTAATCAACACTCACATTATAATCTGGGATTTCTTCCTCTCGTATCTTATATGTGTAGTATACTTTTTCTTTATTTTCATTTATAAAATACGCTGGAAGGTTTTTGATGTAAACTTTCCATGTGTTTTCATCCTGCATCTGTTCTTCTGTAAGAGTTACTTCATATTTTGCCTTATCATCCCAAATTTCGTTTCCTTCTGAATCCTTATATGTTCCATATATGTAGAATGTAACTCTATCTGGTCTTTCTCCAGAAACCCATTCTTTCCATATCTTATCAAGATTTATAGTTACAAATTCATCACAAGGATCCTGAACATCTCCAGGCTCTGGCTCTCCGTCTGGAGCAAGTGGTATAGTAGGAACGTCGTTCATAAGAACTGCCTTTCCTCCATTTTCCTGATATGCATTAAGCATATATTTCTCATTTGGCATACTGTCATTAGCCATATATGCATCTTCTAGATTTTTAAATCTATTTACATCTACCAGATGCTGTACATAATAAAGGTTGTTCCAATCTCCATCAGTTCTAAATTCAGCATTTATAACTGTTCCATCTTTTTCTTTAAGCACTGGATATTGTTTGTCAGCTTTTCTATAGATTCTATAGAAGTTATTTTTGCCCTCTATATTTTCCAGCTTATTGAAAGACCAGTTACTTTCAAGAGATGACTGTCCTGTAAATGGTCCAGTAGCTCCGTCTGGTACCAGGAATAAATCCGTTGCTTTTTCTGCAGGACCTCTTATGACATCCGCATACTTCATACTATTATCTTCAAGAAGCCCTTCGTTATTAAATCCAACAAATCCACCTGCATATCCGTTATCTATCGTAGCTGGATTTTCATTTCCAGAGCCACTTCCATATACATCATATCCATCAGGTATACCTGTTACTGTAGATTTTGATATTCTTGTTCTATTTGCTTTTATAAGATTTATACTGATCTCATCTTTTACAGATTCCTGACCATCAAGTATTTGACCAGTTTCTTTATCACATTTTAGTTTTATTGTACTGTCCCCTATTTCTACAGATACAAGGTCGTAATCTTCACTTACACCCTTATCTATAGACAATCTTACAATTAGACCTAGTATATTTAGTTCAACTACATCATTATCTAGAACTTTAACTTTTATTAATACTGCATCTATTGTTATATCTACTAGTTCTTCAAGTCCCTCAGTGTATATAATGTGAAGAACTTGTCCTAGAGCACTAAATATCAGATTTACAAGAGTTGAGTCAGCTCCAACTGATGCAAGATATGCAAATGTAGTCTCTCCGGCAAATCCTCCTGCTGTTTCTCCACTCGATACCTGCATTAAATTAGAACTTGAACATGCATCTATTTTTGCAAGATCTGCATAACCTACAAAACCTCCTGCAATTTCACTCTTGTCTCCTAGCTCTCTGTTTTCGCTTATTACAGAGTATCCTCTTATTTGACCATTTTCTGAAGATTTATCAACTATACCGACTACTTTACATCCTTCAATATGTGAACCGAACACATCTAATACTCCTGCTGTAGCATTTAGGAATTTATTTAATACTCCTGCTGAATCAAGATCTACTGTCCCGCTCTTTCCTGAGTGACCTACAAATCCGCCTGTATAGTTTATTCCATATACATTTCTAAGATTCTCAACACTACTATCTTTTACACTTCCGTTTAGAAGGGTTCCACCGAATCCTCCTGCATTTCCTGTATATACAGGTTTATTTATATATTCTGTCTTTTTGCCTTCTTTGGCATGAATCTCTACACCAGCAGTTCCTGCTCCTGTTACTTTTGAACTATATATATACGTTCTAAAAGCATCAAGTACATCTACTGCACCTAAATCTATTAAGTGACCTATTATACTTGTCTCTCCTTCTCCAGATATTTCAGCTACGGCTGATACATCTGCAAGACCAAAGAAACCACCGGCATGTTCCCCAGCTGTTACACTTCTTATATTGTCTATATTTATACCTTCTGAAGGATTATTTTTGTCTCCTATTATCGCTCCGTTTATCTCTCCTGCAAATCCCCCTGCTGTCTTTGCATATTCCATTGTAGATGAGTTTCCATCTATATATGCTCCACTTACTACTATTCCCCAATCATCCCATGCTTTTACATCGGCTGCTTTTACTGTCGCAAGTGTCGCATCTAAAACTTTAAGTAAATCCCCTGGTGTCGTTATCAGTTTCTGAAGAAGCCCTCCAAGAAGTCCTTCGCTTGTTGCAGTATCAAGTGCAGCTGCGCTTCCTGGTTCTATCAATCCTGCAAAACCACCTACTGCTTCAGTTCCATCAACTCTTCTAAGATTATCTACAAAACATCTATTATTTGTTTCATCTTCTACTGCATCTGTAGCTACTTTTGGCTCGATTTTTTCTGATGTTTGAGCTTTATCTTCTGATATGTTTTCTTTATCTGAGTCATTATTAGATATTTTGTATTGTTCAGAAGTTTCTTTTTTACTATCTTCATCATTCTCTTTATTTTTATCTGTATTACCTGCTTCTTCAGATGAAGACTCTAATTCTTTGGTTTTATCAGTTGTATTTTTGTCATTTTTTTCCTGAATAGCATCTTCTTTATTTTGTGTGTCAGTTTCTGTCGTAGTTTTTTCAATATCTTCAATTAAAGTATCTTTTTCTGTGTTATTATTGTTATCTACTGTTTCTATAGCATCCTTTTTTTGTACCACATTTTCAGATGAGTCAACTACCTGATTACCCCAAATCTGACCACCTATCATATGACCTACAAAACCACCTGCATAACCACCTTTTATAACTTTTTCTTCCGAGAAAAAGTTTGATATTTTTTCAATTACTTTGTCTGGATTTATTATTATATTTGATTTCTGGTTTGCTGTGTCGGCCTTTACTCTTAGACCTGACTGATATCCTGTTACAGAAGAATTTTTTATAACTGGTACAAATGTCTGAAGAGCAGATATAGTGTTTCCTATTACATTTATACCTAATAGATCAAGACCTCCTACTTCAGTCACTCCACCGGTTGCCATTTCTCCAGCAAATCCACCGGCTGCTTTAAAGGCATTTACATTCATTGTATCCCATGCATTTGCTTCTGTTATCACACCACTTTTCATGTATCCTACATATCCACCTGCTGTACCATACTGTCCTTTGTCTGATACTTCAGTTTTTCTTCCTGATTTTACGTTGTAACCATAAGCATATTTTTCTATAAGAGTTTTTAGCTCATCTTCATTTTCAACTGGTTTGAGATCTACATTTATACCATATACGCCTTTACTTCCAACATCTTCAACCCATTTATTCCAAGTATCCATATCTAACTTTCTAAGTGGTCCATATACAGCTGTATTTGTTTCTGTAGGATATACTGCTTTTAATATACTTAAAAGATTGCTTGCCTTAACAAGCCCATTTAATATACTTATGTTTCCTGTACCAGCTAAATCTGCTGTTTCCATAAGCCCTGTAAATCCACCAGATGTTTCTGTACCGTATACGGATCTTATTCTAACTGTTGCAGCTTCTTTTGATCCTTCTTTTGATGAATCATTTCCTTTTATACGTCCACCCTCATTATGTCCAATGTATCCACCTGCATATCCTCTATTGTACATTCCATCACTTTCACCCTCAGCTCTTACAGCACCACCACAAGGAACTGATGTTGTTTCTGAATTTATAATCTGAGGAATAAAGGTATTAAGCACTCCTGCAAGTCCACCTTCTATATCAACTAGATTTCCAAGTATGCCTGCATCATCTACTACAGATGCTGTATTTCCTGGTTCTGCTTTTCCTGTATGACCACCTGCAGTTTCTCTACCTATAATGTAGTTGAAATTATATGAATTGCTGTTTTCTATGTTCGTTCCAGATATAAATCCTGCAAATCCTCCTGCATGACCTACTTCTTCTTGATTTATTAAATTTGAATTTGTGGAATCAATTCCGTCTGCAATTACTGAGTATCCACCTGTAACTCCATATACATTTGAATTTATTATATCTGTTGTCACTATATCGATTGCAGATAATATATTATCAAGACCTATACTGTTTCCAAGAAGTTTGATTCCTCCTCCAACAGCCGCTGCTGAGTCTATATCAGCTCTTCCTATATATCCTCCTGCATATCGTCCTGCTCTAACTGCATAAGCTGAAAGATTTTCACTGAAATATGAACTTGCATCATCTGATTCAAATCCATCAGTGGGAGGTATTACCGTGGTATTTTTAAGTTTTGATACATCAGAATTTGATATTTTAGCTCCACTTGCTTTACCTGCATATCCACCAGCATATCCATCATCAGAATCTGATACTACTATAAAGCCCTCTTTAATAGAACTTACTCCAGCATTATTTATCTCTGGTATATATACATCTAAGACTGAAAGTAAACTTTTTATATCAAGTGTTATTCCTCCTAATAGCTTTAATCCATCTGATGATGCAACACCACCTGCAATTATATTTCCTGCAAATCCACCTGCATATTTATATCCATCTACTCTTTCAAGATTAAATACTGCATATATTTTATTATTTTCAACTGTAGTAGTTGTTGTAGTACTTGTGCTTTCCTCCGTAGATGAAACTTCCGCTTTCTCGTCTACATTATTGCTACTCTCAGTTGTTTTTTCTGTATTTTTCTCTGATACCTCTTGCTTATCTGATTCACTAACAGTAATATCAGACATTTCTCGTTCATTTCCTAAAGCTGAATTATTCTGACTATTTGATGTAGTTTCTGATTCTGCATTATCTACCTTCGCACTTTCTATTTCTCCTGCAAACCCACCTGCATAATCAGCTGTTACCTGAGATTCTATATTATCAAGTTCTTTATTTTCCTTTATATTATTCCACATATTTATTAGATTATTTGATGAATCTATTTTATTGCTACTATCTTCTGTATCAGATGTATTTTCACTTTCATCAGAGTTTTTTGTAGTATCTTCTACTTTAACTTCCTCTACAGTTTCTTTGTTATCATCTCCAGTTGAACTTTCTAGTTTTTCTACTTTGAAAAACTCAACTGTACAATCTTTAAACTTAGGTATTAAATATGGAACAAGATTAATTAGAGATTCTACGTCTAATATTCCTGGAAGAGATAATTTACCATCTTCTCCCTCATTTGAAAGTCCTAATAATCCTCCTGTATGTGTTCTTCCAACAAAACCTCCTGCATATGAATCTATTTTATAATCATTTCCTTTTCCATTTGCAGTAGGTGCAGTTACTGATTTTAAATATTTTACTTTTGAATTTTCTATATTGGCAGAGGCTGATTCCGCTATAAATCCACCTGCCATTATATTATCTGTATTTGTAATTAAATCTGTGTATCCAGTAGCTGATACAATATATCCAGTATCTGACTTACCTTCAGCACTAGATTCCTTTATGTTAATTTTAGTTCCATCCGCAAGAGATAAAACATTATCTACTTTTACAAGTCCAAGACCAAGTAAATCTAATCCTTTTGTATCTGCAAGTCCAGATGTTCCGGCTCTTCCAACAAATCCAGCAGAATAGTTTTTAGAGGTTACAGAAGATATATTCTTTATATCGACTTTGTTTATATCTCCTCCTACTGCAAGCGCAATACCTCCTGCTGCATATGAGTCTTTCGCTTTTACCACAAGACCTGTGCCTTGTTTCCCATTTATTGTTAAATTGTTTATTTCAAATTTTATATATTTTCCTACTCCAATAGTATTATTTAGTATACCTATAGCATCAGCTGTTGATACGCTTCCGATAGCTCCACCTACATATTTATTAGCCGTAACAGAAGCTAAATTATCTATTGTTATGCTTCCCGTAGAAGATGTTGTTCCATTTTCTGACTTTTCATTAGGATTTATTTTCAGTCCGTCTCCTTGACCTACAAATCCTCCAGCATAGTTTCCTGTAGCAGATACTATGATATTTTCTCCTGTTATACCACAGCCTATCAGTTCACTTGCTTCAACTCCGGCTATATTTAAAAGTGTTGATACTGTATCATCATTACCACCAGCAATAGCATCTTCCAACAGACCTCCTACTGATGAAATTAAACTATTTGTTTCATCTTTTCCTCCTATTGAAGCTCCATAACCTACAGTTGCTCTTCCCGCAAATCCTCCAGCATAATTTCCTAAGTTATCGCTGTCTTTCTCATTAAATAGATTTCCAGTTCCTACTTTTTCAACTTTTATGCTTGAAAGATTGTTTATGTATGAGTTTGTCGCTTTTGAATTTGTCATCAATCCTGCAAATCCTCCAGCATAGTTATCTGCTGATGTTACGTTTATATCTGTTCCATTTGCGGAACATCCTGTATACTCATTTTTTATATCCAGTTTACTTAAACTTATTCCTAAATCCTTAAGTAGTCCTTTTACTATTGCATCTCTTGATGTTCCTACAAATCCTCCAGCTCCATTATTTGCTTTTACAGATGTAAGTCCTGTTACTGTACAGTTTTCTGTTTTAGTAGATTTCTGAAGTCCTGCAAATCCACCATTATAATCTGAGTCTAATTCACCTATATTTCCATTTTCTAATGACACAGAGGAATTTGTAATTTCGGGTTTTATATATTCTGTTGGTATAAGCTGATCTAGATTCAATATCTTTCCATCTAATAGTACTGTTATTAAATCTCCTAACCCTATTCCTGGTAGAATATTCAGTAATGAAACTAATAATTCTGTTGAACCTCCTAGAATTTCAGATAATCCGTCATACTCTTCTGTTCCCTCTGTATATCCTACAAAACCTCCTAGCATAGACTTAGTTGATGATACGGATGCATTTGTAACATTACAATTTTCTACTTTTACATTTCCGCTTATCCTTCCTGCAAAAGAGCCAGTAGCAAATACATCTTCACTGGATATTTTTACATTTAGAAGTCCTTTTATTAAATCTTCTAAGTTTAGATTAATGTCGGGTAAAATAGCGCCTATTAAATCTTCTACTCCTCCTAGAATACCACCTAACAGCCATCCAAGTCCTCCTAATAATGCTTCTGCTAATGAGTCTACTTCTGTGTTTATTGATGTATATCCATTATTAACTTTAACATTATCTAAATTTATATTCTTTACGGTAGATGACAATGATTTGAATGACGAATCAAATTTGCTTGAGACAGTTCCAAAAAATCCTATACCTATTGTTGTTGATGGATCTAAAACTCCACTTGTGTTTACATTTATATTAGAAATAGTTACAGAGTTACCGTCAACCATTCCTAATTTACCCTCAAAATTTCCAGATATATTTATTGGAGTCCAATCGTCGATTTTGCCATTTCCGTTACCAGTTGAAGTATTTTCCAAATTACTACTTAAATCTATATTTCTAAATACAATATAATTGGCATCTGATGTATATTTTAAATCTTTATTATCAAATATTAACACATCCTTATTTGCTTCCCCTATTATACCTTTAGTTTCCTCAGTATTTACTCCACACATACCTTTTTCTTTTAAATATGTTCCTGGAAGCACTATGCTTAGTATATCGTCTATTATATCTCCTAATCCTTCTAATATCTCAGAAATTAATCCTTTATCTTTAGTATGAATATTTAATAATTCGTAACTTTCTTCCCAGTTATTATTTTGATAATCATTTATTAAATTTATATCAGCATCTCCAGGATAATATGGCATATATGAAGTATATTCTCTTCTATCTAGTAATGGAAATATTCCTGTTACTTCTACATATACTGCATATTTATACATTCTAGGTGTTACATATTTATTACTTCCAATAGCCCTTAGCTGTTGTTCATTTCCTATTAATATATACTTTTCTCCATTTATTTCCTTGTAAACCTGACCTGGGTAATCTCTACCTGCAAAATCTTCTCCATCAGCTTTTTTCCATTCATTTGTATTTGCATCTGATATCGGTACAGTCATATCTTCCGTGAAGTCTTCTGAAATCACAAAATTAGTATTCTTGTCGCCATACGTTACCATATCTTTATTCTGATCATAAACAGGCTTTCCAGAACCAAACATTTCTGATTCTGCATCATTAGACATTACAGGAGAATTTTCATTTCCTATTTCCTGCAACTGATAATTATTATATATCTTGACTGTATTTGTACTCTTATCATATAAATCTATTTCTTTATTTTCTCCATTGTCTACAAATTTTCCATCAAATCCAGAAGGTAATGCCCATGAATCATCTTTGGGTATTTCTATATCATTCATTATCATATAATCTGCATCATTACTGAATGTTCTCTCTACACCATCTGATTCAATAGTTTCTCCAGAGCCTATTTTTTTAAGTTGTTCAAAACTGTATATCTTTATGGGTTCATCATTTGATACAACTTCATTATTTTTTTCATCTACAAACTCTATATTAGAAGCTGTTTGTATAAATCCATCAATATATTTTCTTACATTCATTGCAAAAGCATCATATCCAGTATATTGAATAATTATAGATATGACTAATATGATTGCTATATATTTTTTCTTAAAAATCTTTAATTTTTTCAATTACTACCTCCTATTTATGATAAAATTTTTATGTTTTAAAATGAATTTTCTTGAAAATAAAAAGCACAAATAAACCTATTTATTAAATATAAATAGACTCATTTGTGCTTTTTAATAATATTTTTCATGTCAAAAAAACAGGCACCAACTCTGTCTGTCTGTCTGTCTGTCTGTCTGTCTGTCTGTCTGTCTGTCTGTCTGTCTGTCTGTCTGTCTGTCTGTCTGT
>NZ_SGJB01000025.1 GCF_006861675.1 Peptacetobacter hominis
TGGTTACTATAGCAGAGAGGATACACCTGTTCCCATTCCGAACACAGAAGTTAAGCTCTCTAGCGCTGATGGTACTTGGGGCGAAGGCCCCCGGGAGAGTAGGTCGTAGCCACGTAATCTTTTTTATTATGTAAAAATAAAATAATTTAAATAACAGGCGGTACTGATATTTTCAGGCTGCCTGTTGTATTATATAAAGATAAAGCGGGGTATAATTATGTATGTTATACTATTTATATAATCAAAATAGAATCAGAAACCTGGATACAGGAATCTTTAAAATATAGGAGGAAACTATGGATTTAGATACACTTAACCCTTCGCAGAGACGGGCAGTTGAAAGAACAGAAGGACCTGTTCTTATCCTTGCAGGAGCAGGTTCTGGAAAAACCAGAGTGCTTACGACAAGAATAGCACATCTTATAGATAAAGGAGTCCAGCCTGCAAATATACTTGCGATAACTTTTACAAACAAAGCTGCTAATGAGATGAGAGAAAGAGTTGAGCAGGTTGTAGAATCAGATACGAAGGATATGTGGATAAGTACATTCCACTCATGTTGTGTACGTATTCTTAGAAAAGATATAAATAGAATAGGATACAACAGAAGTTTTGTAATATATGATGCTGCAGACCAGGTAACACTTGTAAAAGATTGTCTGAAAGAGCTTAATCTAAGTGACAAAGTATACGAACCAAAGACAGTTATAAGTTATATATCAGGAGCGAAAGACAAACTTAAATCTCCAAAACAGTACAAAGACGACTGTGCCGGAGATCCTAGAATGAGTCAGATAGCTGATATATACGCACTTTATCAGGATAGATTAAAAAGAAACAGTGCACTTGACTTTGACGACCTTATAATAAAAACTGTTGAACTTTTCAAGAAAAATCCTGAGGTTCTTGATTACTACAGAAGTAGATTCAGATATATAATGGTCGATGAGTACCAGGATACAAGTATGGCTCAGTATGAATTTATAAAACAGCTTGCAATGGGACACAAAAATATATGTGTTGTTGGAGATGACGACCAGAGTATATACGGATGGAGAGGTGCAGACATAAGAAATATACTTGAGTTTGAAAAAGACTATGACGATGTTTTTGTTGTAAAGCTTGAACAGAATTATAGATCTACACAGGTTATACTTGATGCCGCAAACAAAGTTATATCAAACAACATAGAAAGAAAAAGAAAGAAACTTTGGAGTGAAAAAACTTCAGGGGAAAAAATAAAAATAGAGCTTGCTGAAAATGAGCTTGAAGAGGGAAGATTTATAGCCGATACAATATATTCAAAAGTATCATCTGGAGAAAGAAAATACAGTGATTTTGCAGTACTTTATAGAGCAAATGCACAGGCAAGACCTATAGAGGATGCGCTAAACAGAGCAGGACTTCCATACAATATATTCGGTGGAACTAAGTTCTATGAAAGAAAAGAAATAAAAGACCTTGTTGCATACCTTAGAGTAATAGCAAATCCACAGGACGATATATCTCTTAAGAGAATAATAAATGTTCCAAGAAGAGGAATAGGACTTAGAACAATAGAAAAAATAGAAGACAGAGCGAGCCTTAGACAGGAAAGTATGTACTCTGTGCTTATAGATATAGATTCAAACTCAGATGTATCCACAAAAGCAAGGGCAAAACTGAATGGATTTGTGGATATGATAGGTACGCTTAGAGCAATAAAAGAAGCATATCCTGTCAGTAAGCTGATAGAAAAGGTACTTGATTCTACAGGGTATGTATATGAACTTGAGGAAGAGATGAAAAAACATCAGAATAGTATGAATGGAAAATATGAGGAGGCTCAGGATAGAATAGACAACCTGAACGAATTTATATCTATAGCTGTGGAATTTGAAAACAGTGATGATGAAAACTTCCCGGAAAAAGATCTTGAAACATTCCTGACAAGTGTTGCGCTTACATCTGAGGTAAGTGAAGATGAAGAACCCGACAAAATATCACTGATGACTATGCACACTTCAAAAGGACTTGAGTTTCCTGTAGTATTTTTATCAGGTATGGAGGAAGGACTTTTCCCTATATCGAGGGCGATAAAATCTCTGAAAGACTCTGATATAGAAGAAGAAAGAAGGCTTTGCTATGTTGGAATAACAAGAGCCAGAGAAGAACTGTTTATGACTATGACAGAGAGAAGAACGCTATATGGAAAGACAAATCACGCTATACAGTCTAGATTTATAGAGGAACTTCCGGAAGAATGTGTTGAAAAACTTTATAGAAACAAAAGAGAACTTACATATACAAAATCAAGCTACAATATGCTTGATAAATATACAAAAAAATATATGGACAGCATGAATAAGGGAAGTGTAGCTAAAAAAATAAATGCTACAAACAGAAATGAAAATATAGAGGCAGAACCAGAGGATATTAAACTTGGTTCGAAGGTATATCATCCTAAATTTGGAAAAGGAACTGTAGTTTCAGTTGTTGGAAGTGATGTTACAATAGCCTTTGACAATCAGGGAATAAAGAAAATAAACAAAGAATACACTACACTTGATATAGTAAAATAGTTTGCCATACAGACAGGAGATGATTTGATGAAAAAATTTGCATCTGATATGCTTGATTACATATATAAAAGCCCGACTCGGTATAATGCAACTGAAAATGCTGCAGAAATACTTGAGGAAAATGGATACAGAAAACTTGAATTAAACAGTATATGGAATCTTGAAAAAGGTGGAAAATACTATACAACAAAAAACTCATCGGCATTAATAGCTTTCAGGGTGAATTCTGACGATATAGAAAAAGATGGATTCAGAATAATAGGATCTCATACAGATTCTCCAAACTTCAGAATAAAGCCAAACGCCGAGATGGTATCAGAGGGCGCTTATCTGAAGTTAAATACTGAGGGTTACGGGGGAATGATACTTTCTACTTGGCTGGATAGACCACTTGCTATTGCAGGTAGAGTATTTACAAAAGGGGAAAATCCATTCAGACCTTCTGAAAAAATAATAAATATAAATAAACCAATATGTATAATACCTAATCTTGCAATACATATGAATAGAAGTGTAAATGACGGATATAAATATAATAAGCAGACTGATATGCTTCCATTGATGTCGCTTACAGGAGAGGATTTCAAAAAAGAGGGTTATCTTAAAAATCTTGTAGCTGAGGAGATGGGAGTAACTGCAGAGGATATAATTGATTACGATCTTTATTTGTATGAATATGAAAAAGGGTGTTTTACAGGTGTAGATGAAGAGTTTTTATCTATGGGAAGACTTGATAATCTTTCTATGTTCTATTCATCACTGAGAGCTATACTTTCATCTGAATCAGAAAAAGGTGTATCTCTTGCAGTAGGATTTGACAATGAAGAAGTAGGAAGTTCTACAAAACAGGGGGCGGATTCAAACCTTCTTCTAAATATTATGGAGAGAATATGTCTATCTCTTGGAAAAAATAGAGAAGAGTTTTTCTCAGCAGTGGAAAATTCATTTATAATATCTGCAGACCTTGCACATGCGGTACATCCGAATGTAAATAGAATGGCAGATCCTACAAACAGACCTGTAATGGGAAAAGGTCCTGTAATAAAAATACATGCAGGTCAGGCATATACAAGTGATGGATATTCAATATCTGTATACAAAGAGATATGTAAATCTGCAGGAGTAGATTATCAGGAGTTTGTAAATCGTTCAGACGAAAGAGGTGGAAGTACGATAGGTCCTATATCATCTACACATATAGAAATACCATCTGTGGATATAGGTGCACCGATACTTTCAATGCACTCAATCAGAGAACTTGGCTGTGTATCAGATTTTTATGATACATACAAAAGTTTTATAAAATTCTATGAGATATAGAGGTGATGTTATGAAGACAGGGATATGTATAGAAGGCGGAGGTGCGAAGGGAGCATATGAGGCCGGAATAATAAAAGCCCTTTATGATAGAGGAATAAAGAGATACGACTATATAGCAGGAACATCTATAGGAAGTGTAACAGGATATTTTCTGATAACAGGAAATGTTGAAAAACTGGTTGATATGTGGAAAAATATAGACTGCCTTGGAGTTGATAAGGTCGAAAATGACGGAATAACTGTTGATAACTCACCTGTTATAAACATACTTAACGAATTAAGTGGAGAAATAGACAAAGATTCAGAGCTTTATGTTAATTATGTAAAAATAGATGGATGCAAAATGAATGAGGTCGTTGAGGAAGTATCCCATATGAACAAAGAGGATATGATTGAAAGAATAAAATACAGTTCGCTTCTTCCATTTAATCCGGATAGAAGTATGAAATTCAGAGATCGGTTTGCTCTTGACCTTCAGAAAGGCATATACGATGGATACTGTCTGGATGGAGGTTTGATAAGAGGTCTTATGCTTGATCCTGTATTTGATAAAAATCCCGACAGAATAGTGATAATATCTACAAAAGATGATTTTGAAGTTCCTGAAGAGTTAAGAGATAAACATAAAAACACAGAGATAATAGTTGTAAAACCAGAGCAGAAGTTTGATCCAAAGGCGACACTGTATTTTGAAAAGAATTTCTGTAACAGGATATTTGAAGAAGGATACAGACTTGGAATGCAGGCTGCGGATAGACATGGTATATAAATTCGATATAAATATTTACTAAAATATGGATTTAGAATATAATTATTTTTGAATATATTTATGAAAGGAAACGAAAAAATGGCAATAGAAATAAGCAATCCAATAGTAACTATAGAAATGGAAAATGGAGATATAATAAAGGCTGAACTTTATCCTCATATAGCTCCAAACACAGTAAACAACTTCATAAGCCTTATAAACAAAGGATACTATGATGGTATAGGATTCCACAGAGTTATAGAAGGATTTATGATACAGGGAGGATGCCCTGATGGAACAGGAATGGGTGGACCTGGATATTCAATAGCAGGTGAGTTCACAATGAACGGATTCACAAACAATCTAAAGCATGAAAGAGGAGTTCTTTCAATGGCAAGAACAATGGATCCTAACTCAGCTGGTTCACAGTTCTTTATAATGCACAAGAACTCTCCACACCTTGATGGACAGTACGCATCATTTGGTAGAGTAATAGAGGGAATGGATGCTGTAGATAAGATAGCTGCTACAAAGACTGGATGGGGAGATAAGCCGGTAAAACCTCAGACTATGAAAAAAGTAACAGTTGATACACTTGGAAAAGAGTATCCGGAAGTAGTTAAATATTAATTGAATTTGGCTATAGAATGTTTTTAGACAAAAACAAGTATCTATAGCCCTTATTTTGTTTGAAGGTTTATTAAAAGGGTAAATAAATACTATATTTAAAACAATAAAAATAAGAAGAGGTATCGGATGTTATTTACAAGAGAAAGTGACTATGCAATTAGAATAGTCAGAGCATTGAGTGACGGAGAAAGATCAAATATAAAAACCATATGTAGAAAAGAGGATATTCCAGAAGCATTTGCATACAAGATAATAAAGAAATTATCAAATGCTGATATAGTAGATGTTAAACGAGGAGTATCTGGCGGATTTAGTCTGAAGTGTGATACAAATGATATTACAATATATGATATTGTCATTGCAATTGATCCAGAGTTCGCAATAACGAGATGTATAAATAATTTTTGTAGTATGAATGGAACAGATGAAAGATGTAAGGTTCATAAAGAATTATTGCTAGTACAAAAAGAGGTGGAGAATCTTTTAAAAAAGAAAAGCCTGAGAGAAATATTAAAATAAGAAATATAGAAATCGACTAGAGTAATATGGTATAACAATAGTGAATATAAATATTAAAAATAGGCAAAGAGAGTGGATGTTTTCTGAATTTTTCAGGTGACATCCATTTTATTTTGGCAAAATTTATTTCATTGTTTCCAATATTTTTATGTAATAAACTTAAATAGTAATTTTGGATAATTTTTATCTATTTACTATTGAAATTTTATGGATTTTTCTGTATAATAAGCTGGATAAAAAGTAGCAAAATAAAGATTAATTACTGATTAATAAAAAAATGTATATTTAATAAATGAAAGGAGGGTTGATTAATATGTATAATTCAAATATAATTTCTAGACAGACAGACAGACAGACAGACAGACAGACAGACAGACAGACAGACAGACAGACAGACAGACAGACAGACAGACAGA
>NZ_SGJB01000026.1 GCF_006861675.1 Peptacetobacter hominis
TGGTTACTATAGCAGAGAGGATACACCTGTTCCCATTCCGAACACAGAAGTTAAGCTCTCTAGCGCTGATGGTACTTGGGGCGAAGGCCCCCGGGAGAGTAGGTCGTAGCCACGTAATCTTTTTTTATTTTCAAAATATAAAAAATTAATAATAGAGGTAATTACTTATTAATAGATATAAAAATTATAAATATCGCAGATATAAGATAGGTCATAAAAAAGAAAGAATATAAAAAATACGTGGATAGATAAGATGAATAGTTAATAATACTATTAATCTATAATACTCCACGTATTTTTATTTTATATCGATTTTAAATTATATATTACTCAGCGAATATTTTCTTGATAAAAGCTTCAAGTCTGTTCATTGCTTCCATGAAAGTATCTTCGCTGCATGCATAAGATATACGCATATATTCATCAAGTCCGAATGCAGCTCCAGGAACACCGGCAACCTTGTACTCGTTTAGGAATTCATCACAGAACTCAAGAGAGAAGCTTTCTTTGTAATTGTATTTCTCAGCAACCTCACTAAGATCTATAAACATATAGAATGCACCGTCTGGCTGAACATAACCTACATGTTCTATTTCATCAAGTCTTTTTACAAGCATGTCTCTTCTAGACTTATAAACTTCAACCATGTGATTTATATCGTCCTCACACTCTACAAGAGCACCATATCCTATATACTGTGCAGTAAGTGATGGATGAGAAACTATATGTCCCTGTATTGAACTCATAGCTTTGGCAAGTTCTCTGTTTGTAGCTGTATATCCAAGTCTAAGTCCAGTCATAGCGACAGATTTCGCAAATCCGTTAAGAGTTATAGTTATTTCTTTTGCTTTTTCAGAAAGAGAAGCTACAGAAGTAAATTCTCCTGTGTAGCATATTCTTTCATATATTTCATCTGCAAGTATGAATATATTGTGTTTACTACATACATCAACTATATCCTCAAGCTCTTCTTTTGTATATATACTTCCAGTTGGATTTGAAGGGTTAGTAAGTATAAGAAGTTTTGATTTTTCTGTTACAGCAGCCTCAAGTTCCTCTTTTGTAAGTTTGAATCCATGTTTTTTATCTGTATCTATAAATTTAGGAACTGCGCCTACTATTTTTGCTATTTCAGGATAACTTACCCAATAAGGTTTTGGTATAAGAACTTCATCTCCAGGATTTGTAACTGCAAGAAGAGCATTTGTTATAGAATTTTTTGCTCCACTTGAAACAACTATTTCATCTGCTGTATAGTCACAGTTGTTCTCTTTTTTTAGTTTCTTTGCTATTTCTTCTCTAAGTATTTTAAGACCTGGAACAAGATCGTATTTAGTACAGTTATCATCAAGTGATTCTTTACCATATGCTTTTGCTTTTTCAGGAACTGTGAAATCAGGTTCGCCGATGCTTATATTTAATACATCTATTCCAGAAGCTTTCATTTCTTTTACTTTAGAACTGATTCCTATCGTAAGAGAAGGGGTCATGTTATCTACTCTGTTTGCTAATTTCATAAAAATACCTCCATGTCGTATAATTTTCTTATATAAAGCTGAAAAACGCATATAAACTTAAATAAATAAATATTTAATGACAAAAATAAACTTATATATTAATAAAATAAAATGTATCCAGCTTTTACACTATAGTATATATAATATCTTATTTCTATGATTATATCTATAGAAAAATAAAAAATAATTCAAAAATAGAAATTTTCAGATAATAAAACGGCAAGTTATAAATTAATTAAATGATATATAGTTCGAGACATATGAAATTATCTATATTATTTTTGGACATAATATTCGTAGAAAATGCATCGGACACAAAAAATATCAATTATAAAGAAAAAAATTTCTTATTTTATAGGTATTAGAATTACTGGCGTTGGGAAAAATGGATAAGTAGTTTCAATGCTTTAAGGGCATTTGACGAAAACTGACAAATTTGTTAACATCATATATATGATTGAAGAACCTTTCAACCTGGTTGGAGGGTATTTTTTTAAAAATTATACACTATATATAGTGTATAATACAGAAACGGACACAACATATTGAACTAGGGGATGTATTATTATGATTGAATTTATTAGAAAAAGAGATGGAAGAGTAATTCCTTTTAATGGCAATAAGATAACCAGAGCTATATTTCTTGCAGCATCGGATGTTGCTGAAAAAGAAGGAAAAGCACCTGATTATAAAATGGCAGAGGAGCTGACTTCAGATGTTGTAGAGCTTCTTGAAAAAAGATTTGAAAATGAAATACCGGGAGTTGAAGATATACAGGATGCTGTTGTAAAAGTTCTTATAGAAAAAGGACATGCAAAAACAAGTGAAGAGTATATACTTTATAGAGCGGAAAGAAGCAGAATAAGAAATTCAAAGACAAGACTGATGAAAGCCATAGAAAAAATAACATTCTCTGACGCTGTAGAAGAGGATATAAAAAGAGAAAATGCAAATATCGATGGAAATACTGCTATGGGGACAATGCTTCAGTATGGAAGCGCAGTATCAAAGGAATTCTGTAAGAACAATGTATTAAAACCGGATCATGCACTGGCACATGATTCAGGGGACATACATATACACGATATGGACTTTATGAATATGGGAACTCTTACATGCTGTCAGATAGATGTAAGAAAGCTTTTTGAAGGCGGTTTTTCTACAGGACACGGATTTCTTAGAGAGCCAAACGATATAATGAGCTATGGGGCTCTTGCGGCGATAGCAATACAGAGTGATCAGAATGATCAGCATGGTGGACAGAGTATTCCTTTCTTTGATTACGGACTTGCAAAAGGAGTGTACAAGACTTTTAGAAAGCTGTATATAGCTAACATGACAAAAGCAGTAGTGCTTTTATGTGGTGCGGATAGTGAAACAGCTGAAAAAGATATAAAAGAGCTTATATATGGAGCTGAAAAAGAACTTTCAGTAAAAGTAAGCCTTGAAATAAATAAAAGTGAGGAGTTTTCTGATTATATATCTGAAAAACTTGAAAAAATGTATGGAGCCGACGCTGAAAAAGTAAAATGGATAAAAGATTTCGCATATAAAGAAGCATATAAGGAAACAGATAGAAAAACTTATCAGTCTATGGAGGCATTTATACACAATCTTAACACAATGCATTCAAGGGCTGGTGCACAGGTTCCTTTCTCAAGTATAAACTTTGGAACAGATACATCTGAGGAGGGAAGAATGGTAAGCAAGAATCTACTTCTTTCTCAGGAAAAAGGTCTTGGAAATGGTGAAACACCTATATTCCCGATACTTATATTCAAAGTTAAAGATGGTATAAATCTTAATCCGGGAGAACCTAACTATGATTTATTTAAACTATCTTGCAGGGTATCAGCTAAGAGACTTTTCCCTAACTTCAGTTTTCTTGATGCTCCTTTCAATATAAAATATTATAAAGAAGGAGATCCTGATACAGAAGCTACATATATGGGATGTAGAACAAGAGTTATAGGAAATGTATGTGGGCCGGAAACAGTGAGCGGAAGAGGAAATCTTTCTTTTACAACTATAAACCTTCCAAGACTTGGTATAAAACACGGAATGGTAAACGGTGGAAAAACTGATATAGAAGAATTTTTCAGAGATCTTGATCTAAAGATAGATTTAGTTATAGAGCAGCTTCTTGAAAGAATGCAGATACAGGGCAAAAAGAAAATGAAAAACTTCCCATTCCTTATGGGACAGGGAGTATGGATGGGCTCTGATAATCTGGGACCTGAAGACGAACTTGAAGAGGTTATAAAACAGGGAACACTTACTGTAGGATTTATAGGTCTGGCTGAGTGTCTGGTAGCTCTTATAGGAGAACACCACGGTGAAAGTGAAAAAGCTCAGAAACTTGGAATAGAAATTATATCTCATATGAGGGATAGAATGGATGAAGCTACAGAACAATACGGACTTAATTTCTCGCTTATAGGAACTCCTGCAGAAGGACTTTCTGGAAGATTTACAGCAATAGACAAGAAAAAATTCGGAGTTATAAAAGGAGTTACAGACAGAGAATACTATACTAACTCATTCCATGTGCCGGTATATTATCATATAGGTGCATATGAGAAAATAGCAAAGGAAGCTCCATATCATGAATTCACAAATGGAGGACATATAACATATATAGAACTTGATGGAGATCCATCAAAGAATACAGAGGCATTTGAGTCTGTTGTAAGAGCTATGAAAGAAGCCGGAATCGGTTATGGAAGTATAAACCATCCTGTAGACAGAGACCCTGTATGCGGTTATTCCGGAGTAATAGATGGAGATGTCTGTCCTGCATGTGGAAGACATGAAAAAGATGGAGATATAGGATTTGAAAGAATAAGAAGAATAACAGGATATCTTGTAGGAACAGTAGATAGATTCAACAATGCAAAAAGAGCAGAGGTAAGAGATAGAGTAAAACATATGTAGTTTTAAGAAAGATAAGGTGGTATGATGAAGATAAGACTTGCTTCAAAGGTTACATTTGACAGTATAGTCGACGGACCTGGACTAAGAGCGGTTGTATGGACACAGGGATGTACTCACAATTGCATGGGATGTCACAATCCTCAGACTCATAGTCTGAATGGAGGTTTTATAGAGGATACAGATAATATAGTAAAAGAAATAAAAGAAAGAAAACTGCAAAGAGGAGTTACTCTTTCTGGAGGAGAACCATTTCTTCAGCCTGAAGCAGTTGAGGATATAGCAAGAAAGCTTAAAGAGACAGGGATGGATGTATGGGCTTTTACAGGATTTAAGTTTGAAGAACTGTTAAATCCTTCAAATAAAAACTTTTTCATCAACAAAAAGCTCCTTAAGAGTATAGATGTTCTTGTAGATGGAAAATTTGAAATTGATAAAAGAGATATAAGTCTGCTTTTTAGAGGATCTTCCAATCAGAGAGTTATTGATGTAAAAAGAAGTCTTAAAGAAAAAAGAGTAGTATTAAAAGAAGAATATGTTGAAGGTTATGTGGATACATTTCTTCCTATGGCAAAATAGATTATCAAAGACCGGTATAAGTTTATACCGGTCTTTTTACATATATAATAAAAGAATATAGCGACTATCTTGAAATGTGCCAGTGATTTTGTTATCTGATAATTATGATGTATTGATTATTATAAATAAATCAGTAAATAAAATATAAATTTAATAATGTTGAAAAAATGTTGATAATATGTGAATAAAATTAATGGAATATTATAGGTGCAAGTAATACAGTAGTATATAAATTGTAGATAATGTGGACAAAATAATAAATATAAAATGTTATTTTTATGGATAAAATAAATTTAAAAAAAGTGTTGACGGATTAAATCTATAATGGTATAGTAATACCTGTCCTTGAGAGAGGGCAAAAGAA
The DNA here is from genome assembly GCF_006861675.1 of Peptacetobacter hominis. GTDB lineage: Bacteria > Bacillota > Clostridia > Peptostreptococcales > Peptostreptococcaceae > Peptacetobacter > Peptacetobacter hominis. The sequence continues at coordinate 5,392 of NZ_SGJB01000026.1, forward strand.
AACAAGAAATGAACTTTGAAAACTGAACAGCAGATAAATTTGTTCGAACGATTTGTTCGGACTCTTACAAACCATAATTAAGTCAGATATTCAGATATATCTGAGCACAGAATCAATTTT
>NZ_SGJB01000027.1 GCF_006861675.1 Peptacetobacter hominis
TTGGTCAAGTCCTCGACCTATTAGTATCAGTAAGCTGCATACATTGCTGCACTTCCACCTCTGACCTATCAACCACGTAGTCTTCATGGGGTCTTACTCCCGAAGGATGGGAAATCTTATCTCGAGGCTGGCTTCGCGCTTAGATGCTTTCAGCGCTTATCCGTTCCGTACATAGCTACCCAGCCATGCCTCTGGCGAGACAACTGGTACACCAGCGGTACGTCCATCCCGGTCCTCTCGTACTAGGGACAGATCCTCTCAGATTTCCTGCGCCTGCGACGGATAGGGACCGAACTGTCTCACGACGTTCTGAACCCAGCTCGCGTACCACTTTAATGGGCGAACAGCCCAACCCTTGGGACCTACTACAGCCCCAGGATGTGATGAGCCGACATCGAGGTGCCAAACCTCCCCGTCGATGTGGACTCTTGGGGGAGATAAGCCTGTTATCCCCAGGGTAGCTTTTATCCGTTGAGCGATGGCCCTTCCACTCAGAACCACCGGATCACTAAGTCCGTATTTCTACCTTGCTCGACCTGTATGTCTTGCAATCAAGCTCTCTTATGCCTTTACACTCTGTGCACGATTTCCGACCGTGCTGAGAGAACCTTTGAGCGCCTCCGTTACCTTTTGGGAGGCGACCGCCCCAGTCAAACTGCCCGCCTGACAGTGTCCCAAGACCTGATTCAAGGCCTCTGGTTAGAGCCCCGGTACTACAGGGGTGGTATCCCAACGACGGCTCCGCCGGAACTGGCGTCCCGGAATCTCAGCCTCCCACCTATGCTGTACATGTAGTACCAAGACCCAATGCCAGGCTGCAGTAAAGCTCCATGGGGTCTTTCCGTCCTGTCGCAGGTATCCGGCATCTTCACCGGAACTACAATTTCACCGAGTCTGTTGTTGAGACAGTGCCCAAATCGTTACGCCTTTCGTGCGGGTCGGAACTTACCCGACAAGGAATTTCGCTACCTTAGGACCGTTATAGTTACGGCCGCCGTTTACTGGGGCTTAAGTTCACTGCTTCGATTGCTCTGACAGATCCCCTTAACCTTCCAGCACCGGGCAGGCGTCAGCTCCTATACATCGTCTTGCGACTTGGCAGAAACCTATGTTTTTGGTAAACAGTCGCTTGGGCCTATTCTCTGCGGCCACCTTGCGGTGGCACCCCTTATCCCTAAGTTACGGGGTCATTTTGCCGAGTTCCTTAACAACAGTTCTCTCGCTGGCCTTAGGATACTCTCCTCACCCACCTGTGTCGGTTTGCGGTACGGGCGCCTTCAGACTCGATAGAGACTTTTCTCGACAGCGTGAACACGTATGCTTCGCTACTAGATTTCGCTCCCCGTAACACTCCAGCATTGCATCTGCGGATTTGCCTTCAGATACTGCCTCAGTGCTTGGACGTGCATAACCAACAGCACGCTCATACTATCCTTCTGTGTCATCCCTTCTCTCAAACGCCTGTCGGCGGTACAGGAATTTCCACCTGTTGTCCATCACCTACGCCTTTCGGCCTCGGCTTAGGTCCCGACTAACCCAGGGAGGACGAACCTTCCCCTGGAAACCTTGGGTTTACGGCCTGTGGGATTCTCACCCACATCTCGCTACTCATGCCAACATTCTCACTTCCCTGCAGTCCACATGTCCTTACGGTCATGCTTCAACCCGCAGGGAAAGCTCCCCTACCCATCAAAATGATGCCGTGACTTCGGTAACAGGTTTCAGCCCCGGAAATCTTCGGCGCAGGATCACTCGACCAGTGAGCTATTACGCACTCTTTGAATGAGTGGCTGCTTCTAAGCCAACATCCTGGTTGTCTGTGCAATCCCACATCCTTTACCACTTAACCTGTATTTTGGGACCTTAGTCGACGGTCTGGGCTGTTGCCCTCTCGACCGTGAATCTTATCACCCACGGTCTGACTCCCAGATAAAAGACTATGGCATTCGGAGTTTGATAGTCTTCGGTAGGTGCAATACCCCCTAGGACATTCAGTGCTCTACCTCCACGTCTCTGAATCTGAGGCTAGCCCTAAAGCTATTTCGGGGAGAACCAGCTATCTCCGGGTTCGATTGGAATTTCACCGCTATCCACAGGTCATCCCCGAGCTTTTCAACGCTCGTGGGTTCGGTCCTCCACGAAATTTTACTTTCGCTTCAACCTGCCCATGGATAGGTCACCCGGTTTCGGGTCTACGTCATGCAACTTGACGCCCGGTTAAGACTCGCTTTCGCTGCGGCTGCGCACCTTAAGTGCTTAACCTTGCTGCATAACGTAACTCGTTGGCCCGTTCTACAAAAAGTACGCGGTCACACAAGTAATGTGCTCCCACAGCTTGTAGGTGCAGGGTTTCAGGTTCTCTTTCACTCCCCTCCCGGGGTTCTTTTCACCTTTCCCTCACGGTACTATACGCTATCGGTCACCGGGTAGTATTTAGCCTTGGAGGGTGGTCCCTCCTGCTTCCCACAGGGTTTCACGTGTCCCGTGGTACTCTGGATCATATCGGAAGTCTTCTTGCTTCGACTACAGGGCTGTTACCTTCTGTGGCGGAGCTTTCCAGAACTCTTCGTCTGCAATAGCCTCTTCCTTGATGATATGTCCGCAACCCCAGAGAAGAAAACTTCTCTGGTTTGGGCTCTTCCGCTTTCGCTCGCCGCTACTGACGGAATCGAATTTCTTTCTCTTCCTTCGGGTACTTAGATGTTTCAGTTCCCCGAGTTCCCCTCGTAAGGCTATGTATTCACCTTACGATACCATAACATTACTTATGGTGAGTTTCCTCATTCGGAAATCTCCGGATCACAGTTTACGTGCAACTCCCCGGAGCTTATCGCAGCTTATCACGTCCTTCATCGGCTCCCGGTGCCAAGGCATCCGCCCTGCACCCTTAATAACTTGACCAGTTACTAGGCGACAGCTTTTTATAGAAGTCTGTCTCTTCTTTCAGGAAATTTGTTTAAATGATGTCATATCATGTATATATGCAGTTTTCAAAG
>NZ_SGJB01000029.1 GCF_006861675.1 Peptacetobacter hominis
GTGGCGGATCGACATACGCTTTTAAGCGTAGCTGGAAGTTGAGCCTTATAGGCGTCAAATGAAGAACCCCCAGTTTTACTGGGGGGTTCCTTTTTTATTTCTTTTTCACTGTCAGCTTAAGAGGGTTTCCACTCATTTTCATTAATCTCAATAATGTTTCATCAGAAAAACAGCTAACTTCTCCATTTGGATTTATTTCTAGTCCTAATATTTTTCCAATAACTGCGAATTGTATATCTGATAAATCTATACAATTCGTTTCATCATTGATATATACACATAACTCGGCTCCTTCCCAAATTATATTCTTATTCATTTCCATTAGTTTCACCTTCTATCATCAAATTTTTATCGTAATGCGATTCTCTTTCTTTATCAATTTCTTTTCTTTTAGTTCTGTTATAACTTATTTCATCTACTGGAGTATCACTTTCGTAGTAGCTAAGGAGTATTTGTCTTTTATGGTCATTTCCTTTCATCAAAATATTTGGATTTACTAGCCAAACTCCATTTTGTACTTTTTTTATGAAGTTGTTTTCTTGTAATTTTTTCATTATCTTTGCTATTGTTGGTCTTGAAACACCAACATCTTGAGATATTTTTGTGTATGTTCCAATGAATGTATTATTACTTTGATTAGTATTTTCTGCAATATAAATAAATATATCTAATTGTTTACTGTCTATTATACCTAGAACGGTAAGAAAATCCATTAAATAACATTTCCAAAAGTTCTTTGTCCCATATGTACGTTTTGTTATTTGGTCTACCCAAATATACTCTCCTGTTTCTGTATCTAATAATTCTCTTTGCTTTGTTCCTATTAAAGTTTGGGTATTACTTATATATTCCATAGATTCATCATATTTTTTCATTTTACCCTCCATATCGGTTAATTTGAATTTTACATTTCGGTTTACTTTGTAAACTATAATGTAAATTATAATATTACCAATTAATTAAGTCAATATTAACAAATTAGTTAATTGAAAATTAACCAATCAGTAAGCATTTATTAACTGATTGGTTTATTTTAGTTAACCGATGAAAAACCCTATAATAGTTGAAATTTCAACATTTATAGCCATTTAATTTTTTTTTTACTCTTATCTAATATAAAAGGGGCTATCGCCTACCTTTTTTCGAGCCTAACGGCAAGATAAATCAGTTTCAAATTTGATACATTTTGTATCAAGTTTGAAACATAAACGTATCATCATATGATGCATAGAAAATATCCAACAAAAAAGACCTTGGGGACGACTTTGAAAAGTCCCCCCAACACCCCCATCAAACTTCAGCACAGGGGCTAGCCCCTGACCCCATACTCGCCGTAAGCGACTCCAGAAGCCTTTCTAAGGCTCTGGAGAGCGTCAAGAGTATGTTTGGCTTTCCACTTCATCAAGAGCCTTTCTCGGCATATTCTCGAAGCCCTAAAGGGCTTCTGCGATATTCCAAGATACTCTTGACGAGCTACAAGCCTTTTGACCTTTGAGAGTAGTGTTGTTTTACAAGTGAGCAAACCCTCAAAGCGAAGTCAAAGGTGGAGATTAAAAATGGTAATTCCTGAAAGGATCTGCCATTTTTAATACTACCTTGACGAGCAGGAAGAATACACTGGAGAAACGGACGGTGCGACCGTCCGCTGCCACACGGCGAGTGTGGGGGTATTGGGGGCAACGCCCCCAAGGTCTTAGCCCTCTGCAAGAGCGAACCTTTACAACGTAAAGTCTAGTAAGTTATACTTTATATAAAGTACCTCCGGGATACCAATAAAAAAAAGGAATGATAAAAATGAGTTATGCAATTTTCAGAATGGAAAAAATGAAATCAACTGTTATTGATAAGTGTCAGAGACACAATCAGAGAGAAAATAAAAATTATTCTAATCAAGACATAGATAAGACAAAATCTGCAATGAATTACGATTTAGTGAATGATGATAAAATAAATTATCGTTTAGCTATTGATTCAATAATATCGAAACGTAGGAAATCTACAAAGGCTCTTAGAAAAGACGCTATTATTAGCGTTGAATGTTTATTTACATCTGATAAAGATTTTTTTGAGCGTATAGGAGTTGATGAAACAAGAAGATATTTTGAAACGGCTCTTGATTTTATGAAAAGTGAGTTTGGAGAAGAAAATATTGTATATGCTAATGTTCATATGGACGAAAGAACACCTCATATGCACGCCAATTTTATTCCGTTGACTTCAGATGGACGATTGAGTGCTAAAGATATGGTAGGTGGGAAAAAGCAGCTTACAATTTTCCAAAATAAGTTTTGCAAGTATATGCAAGATAATGGTTTTGATGTTGAAAGAGGTATTTCTGCAGAACAAACCAATCTGAAACATAAAAAAACTCAAGAATATAAAAAAGAATCTTATCGTGAAGTTCTGGAAGCCGAAAAGAGACTTCAGGAGTTACAAAACAATATTAAACATCTCGAAGAAAAGAAACAGAACCTTGAATCGTTCCTGGAGGATCAGGACGATGAAAAGGTGAAAGTTTTGCAGAAATATGAATCTGAAATTGAAAAATTAGAAGAAAGAGATGAATTAAAAAATACGGTTATAACAAAAAATATAGCTTTAAGAAAAGTATTAGATGATGTTTTCTATAATGTTCTAGTTTCTTTAATGGAAGCCGACCTTGAAAAATATAAAAAAGTTAACAAATCAATATCTGATAAATTTAAAATTGAGTATGAGAACAAACTTTTTTCATTCTTTGAGTTTGGTAAAGAATTTTTTTATAACGTTCTTGATGGATTTTGTTCTGTAAAATTTAAGGAGCAAAAATTATTTGATGTAGAAATAACTTCTAAAAGCACTAAGAAAAAATTTATAAGAGACTTAGAACTTAATGTTTTTAAAAAGGGAGGCATTGAATATATTATCAAAAATGAATCAAAGAATTTTTCTGATGGATATGAGGAAGCCCAAAAAGAATATACTAGAAGAAAATCATATGACCTGGAAAGATAAAGAGCGATGGATCTTCTATACTCCATCGCTCTTTTTGTATATAGAAAACCCCCAGTTAGACTGGGGGTTCAATAAGGCTTTTAGCTTTGAGTCTTTGACAAAGAAACTCCT
>NZ_SGJB01000003.1 GCF_006861675.1 Peptacetobacter hominis
TAGAAGGTGATTTTTTATTATATTTTTTCAAAAAAATAAGGGCTATCGCACTAATAAAATATTAATGCGACAGCCCCTTTTTATGTCAAAAAGGAACCATTATATATAAATAAAAGGATATATGTGGTACTGTGAATCTGTATAAAAATTATATATAGTATAATAATGAAAGATTAAATAATGGGGAGGATAAAAAATGAATTCACTTATAAGTCCTGATAATACATGGGCATTATGGACATTTATAATAGTATGGGCAGCTGTGAGTATAGTACTTGAACAGAAATACAAGTGGGCATCCAAGGTTACTGGGGCAATAATAGCTCTTCTTGGAGCAATAATACTTGCAAATATAAAAATAATACCTACAGCGAGTCCTGTATATGATTCTGTATGGAATTATGTAGTACCAATGGCGATACCACTTCTTCTCATGAAGGCAGATCTTAGAAAAATATACAGAGAAAGTGGTAGAATGTTTGGAGTATTTCATATATCTGCACTTGGAACATGTATAGGAACATTTGTATCTGCACTGGTATTCTCATCTCTCATACCATATGTGGATAGAATAGCTGGAATGATGACAGGAAGCTACATAGGTGGCGGTGTAAACTTTGTGGCTATGACAGCAGCATTTGGTACACCGGAAAATATAACAAATGCAACCATTGTTGCAGATAATCTTGTAATGGCTGTGTATTTCTTTATAGGAATGACAATACCTACAATAGCATTTTTCAGAAAAAACTGGGGTATGCTTTCAGATGAATCTGCAGAGAATGAAGGAAGTGCCGGATACTGGACTAAAAAAGAAATATCTCTTAAAGATATAGCAGTAAATATGGCTGTAGCAGTTTCTGTAGCATGTGCATCAAGTCTGATAGCAGGATATTTTGCTGAAGTTATACCTACTACAAATGCATTTATGAAAATAATAAACTCTATGTTCGGCAATATGTACCTTATAATGACCACAATAATGGTAATAGTTGCTACCGTATTTTCAAAACAGCTTGAAAGTATAAATGGCGGAGAAGAAATAGGAACTTTTCTTATATATCTTTTCTTTGTAGTGCTAGGAGTGCCTGCATCAATAGAGGAGATAATAAAAAATGGAGTATTTATACTTATGTTCTGTATTCTTGTTGTGCTTATAAATCTTGCAGTAACGCTTGGAATAGGTAAAATATTCAGGCTTAAACTGGATGAGCTTTTACTTGCATCAAATGCATGTATAGGCGGACCTACAACAGCTGTAGCAATGGCCATAGCTAAAGGATGGAAAACTCTTATAGTACCGGTTATGCTTTCTGGTATATGGGGGTATATCCTTGGGAATTATGCGGGAATAATAGTCGGAAACCTTCTTGGAACGATTCTATAAATCATATATAATATAGATATGTGATTTATGGAAGGAGGCACTAAAAGTGAAAAATGTCAGCGATGCAATATTGTCCCCTAATCTTGAATATGGGATAAATGAGGATATAACTGTATATGATGGAAGATTCTGCGTATATCTTGACAAAAAGTACAGATGTAATGGGAAAATATTTCTCAAAGTTTCACAGCCTTCAGCGATATGTTTCAAAGCAAGAATTGTATCTGTAGGGAAGGAAAATACAGAACCACTTGGATATGACGATGCAATTATAGAAGTACATGGATATAAACTTGCATCTATCACCGTAAAAAGAATAAAAGACGGATTTGTAGAGGGCTATATAAATAGCGACTGTATAAAATCAAAAAATACATATGTAAGCAGACTGGAATTTGAACTTCTCAATGTGGATAAAATTCCAGGCAAATTGATAAAGCATAAGGATAAATTATACGCCGGAAGAATAGAATTCGAGATAAACGGATATGTAGTAACAATAGATAAGAGATATGATTACAGAAGAGAATTTTATGAAGAAATGATAGAAAAATCCGGAACCGCAACAACACACATAGGAACGATAAAAAGAAAAGATGGATCGGTTTTCAAAACGAATAATATGATGGGATTTATAGACAGAATCTGTATAGCGTTCAGTTTTGCATGTGGAAGGCATATTTCATTTTCTGCAATGAGAGGATACCGGGATGGAATTGAAGTGTACAGGGCATGGAATGAAGGCATAGTAACTCCATTTAAATTTCTTCCTACATGGACAGATACACTTACAAATTATAGAAACTATGAAAAATATATGGAGCTTATGTGCAGAAGACTGGAGGACTATTATTATGGTCCTACACTTAAGAACGTCACGGATTGGTACATAGATGCGCTCAATAATATAACTATGGACAACGATATAATTTCAGTACAGATAGCGCTTGAGTCTCTTTCATATGTTGTTCTTGTTGAAAAAGCCAAGATACTTACAGATAGTGAATTTGATAGAAACTCAGCATCTAAAAATATAAGGATGCTGCTTGATGTGTGCAGCATACCTTATGGGAAAGATGAAATGAACTTCTTTTCCGGTGAAATACGAGAAGAGTTTGATGATGGTGTAGATCTTATTAATTACTATAGAAATAGAATCGTACATCCAAGCAAAAGAAGAAATAAATTCTATATATCAGCGGAGGATGTGTGGAATATTCTTTCTATAGGAATAAGTTATATAGAACTTGCCGTACTTTATGTAATAGGATATAAAGGAGAATACTCAAATAGACTTGAAGATAGAAGTTTTGGAAAAGTAGATGTTGTTCCATGGGCATAAAAATAAATACAAAGCTCAAAAAATATTTATAATATGAAAGATAATATATTTTAATATTTATTTTTGATAAAATTCTGAAAATTAGTTGACAGAGACTATTTTCTGATATAAAATAAGATACATAAATAAAAGAAACACACAAAGGCTAAGAAGAGAAATAGTAGAAATACACTATTCTGCACAGAGAGACTCCATTTGGCTGAGAGGAGGAGAGAATAATATTTCGAACACATCTCGGAGCTTAACACCGAAAGATGTTTGTCAGGTAGGCTGTTACGGAATCCTTGCACCCGTTATAGTGCTAGAGTATAGTTCAACCGGTCAATGAACCGTACTCGATGAGGTTGGTATCGTGAGGTATCAATAAAAAGAGGTGGAACCACGGAATATAACTCCCGTCCTCTGGCATAAGCTGGAGGAGGGAGTTTTTTTAAACTAAAAAATACCAGAAACCTGAATACACATGGTAAAACAACCATAACAAAAAACTAAACAAAATTATAAGTTATAAGGGAGGAAATCAAAATGAAATTATTTAAAAAATTATCAGTTATAGCAGCAGCATTAGTAATAGGTATAAGTACAGTAGCTTGTTCTTCTGGAGGAGATGAAAGCGCATCTTCAAATGAATCTAAAGATAGTGTTGTTATAGGATTTGACAATACTTTTGTACCAATGGGATTTTTAGACGATAATGGAGAAACTGTAGGATTTGATGTGGATCTTGCAAAAGAGGTATTTAAAAGACTTGATATGGAAGTTACATTCCAGCCAATAGACTGGTCAATGAAAGAAACAGAACTTCAGAGCGGAAATGTAGATGCTTTATGGAATGGATATTCACTAAGCCCAGAAAGAAAAAAAGTTGTATCTTATACAGATCCATATCTTCAGAACAAACAGATAATAGTCACTATGGCAGATTCTGATATAAATACAAAAGCAGACCTTAAAGATAAGGAAGTGGGAACTCAGCAGGAGTCAACTGCTCAGGCTGCGATAGAAAAAGATACAGAATTCATGGGAATAATAAAAGGTGGAGCACCTGTACTTTATGATACATATGACAAGGCTTTAAGAGACCTTGAAATAGGAAGAACAAGTGCAGTAGTAGGTGACGAGGTTCTTATAAGATATTACATAGGACAGAAAGGTGAAGATAAATACAAAGTGCTTGAAGAAAACTTCGGACTTGAAGACTATGTAGTTGCATTTGCAAAAGATAATACAGAACTTAGAGATAAAGTAAACAGCACTCTTAAAGAAATGAAAGATGATGGAACATTTGATGAGATATATAATAAATGGTTTAAATAAAGATAGATAGTTTGAAAGGAGAAATGCAATGTTAGAAGGCGTAAAAATAGTAGTGGCACTGTTTTGTATAACTCTTGTATTTTCAATACCTCTTGGAGTACTGGTGGCACTTTTAAGATTATCAAAAAATAAAATAGTAAGTGCGGTTACATCATTTTATATACTTATAATGAGAGGAACTCCATTATTACTTCAGATGATAGTGATATTCTACGGATTGCCGCTATTTGGAATAGTGTTTGACAGATTTACAGCTGGAGCAGTTGCATTTGTCCTAAACTATACGGCATATTTTGCAGAAATATTCAGAGGAGGACTTCAGTCTATTGATAAGGGTCAGTTTGAAGCAGCTGATGTGCTTGGATTTGACAAGGTTACAATGTATAAAAGGATAATACTTCCTCAGGTTGTAAAAAGAGTACTTGCACCTATATCAAATGAGGTAATAACTCTTGTGAAGGATACTTCTCTTGTATATATACTAGGTATAAATGATATTCTTAGAATATCTCAGATTGCTATGAATAGAACAGCAAGTCTTATGCCTCTATTCTGGGCAGGAGCTATATATCTTGCATTTGTAGCAGTACTTACAAAGCTTTTTGAAATAATAGAAAAGAAATATTCTTATTATAGATAGGAGGAAGAATATGCTTGAAGTAAAAGGAATAAAAAAATCATTTAAGAATAATGAAGTACTAAAAGGTATATCATTTTCTGTAGAGTCTGGAGAAACAGCAGTTCTTCTGGGAAAATCCGGAGCCGGAAAAACTACTATAATGAGATGTATAAACGGACTTGAAACCTTTGATGAGGGTGAACTTATAATAGATGGACAGGAGATAAAAACACCATCTGATATGAAAAAGATAAGAGGAAAAATCGGTATGGTATTTCAGAATTTTAATCTTTTTCCTCATATGACAGTTATGGAGAATATAATAGAGTCTCCTGTGAATGTATTTAAAAGAGATAGAGAAGAATCTATAGGAAAGGCCAGAGAGCTTTTAAAAATGGTAGATCTTGAAGACAAAGAAGATTTCTATCCGTTCCAGCTTTCAGGTGGACAGCAGCAGAGAGTTGCAATAGCAAGATCGTGTGCTCTTATGCCGAGGGTTCTTTGTTTTGATGAACCTACTTCAGCTCTGGATCCTGAAACTGTAAATAAGGTTGTAGATATAATAAACAAACTTAAAAAAAGTGGTATGGCTATACTTATTGTTACGCATGATGTAATGTTTGCAGAAAAAGTTGCGGATAAAAAAATAACAGTAAAAGATGGATATATAGATAGCATAGAAGAAAAATAAGGTATGTACGAAAGAATAAAGCAATATATTTACATAATGAAATTATGTAAACAAAAAATTATAAATAAATTTTTGTCATATAAAAAGCTCTGGAAAATTCCAGAGCTTTTTATTATTTTTCATTGTCATCTCCGCCATATAAGAACATAGGAACAGAATTGAATATATGTTTATCTCCAACAACAAGAAGTGTATCACCTTCCATAAATTCAATGTATGGTCCAGGAGATATAATAAGTTCCTCATTTCTTTTTATAGCTACTATAGTACCGCCTGTATTCTGCCAGAATTTTGTTTTTCCTGCATCCTGACCTATATATTTGCAGTCTTTTGTAAGAACAAACTGAGCAGGAACAAGAGGATTTATTATTTCAAGTCTATCTGAGTAGTCAAGAATCTTATTTATTGTTTCAAGTATATTTCCTTCTATTTTTGATTTTGCGTCAAGTAGGTCGTAAAGATCGGATTTATACGATGAGATATTTGTAAGGTCCTGATATTTCTTTATAAAAGATGATGCTTTTGCTGAAGAAAGGACGATTACACCTTTACCCTTTATGCTTTTGACCACTCCGATATCTTCAAGAATTTTAACAGATCTTCTTACTGTTTCCGGAGATACATTGTACTTTCCAGCAAGTACTGAACGGCCATATAGTATGGAATTTTCTTCCACCTCGCCAGTATATATCTTGTTAGCTATATCCAGGGCTATCTTCTGATATATAGGCATTGTATAATTATTACTGCTGTTATTATCCATAAAATCACCCTTTCTGAAATAGTTTAATAAGTTTATTTTATAACTTTTATTTTGTTATGTCTATAACAAAAGCGAAAAAAACTCTAAAAAAGATATAAAGTTGTAGGTATATGTAATCAGCTGGATGCAGTGTGTAGAGCAATATCTTTATAAAAATATGATAACATGATAGAATAGATAATGTAAGTATATATTGAGGAGATGATATTAAATGTTATACGAAATAGTATTTAGCCCTACAGGAGGAACCCAAAAAGCTTCTAATGCTCTTGTTCAGGGAATAGGTAAAGAAAGTAAATTTATAGATCTTTCAGATAACAAAGAAAATATTAATATAGTATTTGATGAAAAAGATATATGTGTATTTGCAGTTCCATCATATGGAGGAAGAGTTCCGGCATATGCAGTTGAAAAGATAGAAAAAATGTCAGGGAAATCAACAAAAGCAGTTATAATGGTTGTATATGGAAACAGAGAATTTGAGGATACACTTGTGGAACTGGAAGATATACTAAAAAAATCAGGTTTTGAGATAGTTGCGGGAGTTTCTGCAATTGCAGAACATTCTATCATAAGAGAGTTTGGAGCTGAAAGACCTGACAATCAGGATATAAACAAACTTATAGAAATGGGAAAAACAATAATCGAAAAAATTGAATCGGGGAAAGTATCAAATACTGAGATACCAGGGAACAGACCATATAAAGTATATAATCCTCTTCCAATAGGTATAAATGTAAATGATAACTGTAACGGTTGTGGAATATGCGCTGAAAAATGTCCTGTTCAGGTAATAGATAGAAATAATCCATCAAAAGGAAATGAGGAAGGATGTATATCATGTATGAGATGTATATCAGTATGTCCTCAAAATGCCAGAAGTATAAATCCTCAGAAACGGGAGTTTCTGAAAGAAAAAATAAAAGAAGCATGTAAAGAAAGAAAAGAGTGTAAATTGTTTATATAATAACAAAAAACAGGGAGGGTCTTTAAAGACTCTCCCTGTTTTTTATATTAAATATAATATTATTTTTCTGCAGCAGTAACGCTCATTTCAACAAGAAGATGTTCTCTTGCAAGTCTTGCTTCAACACAGGCTCTTGCAGGTTCATGTCCCGCTTCAACCCATGCATCCCAAACAGAGTTCATTGCTTCGAAGTCTTTCATATCTCTAAGATATATAGTAACTGATAACATGTGTCTCTTATCTGAACCATATTTTTCAAGAAGTTCCTCTATTTTTGCAAGCACACCTTTAGTCTGCTCTATTATATCTCCTTCTGCACAAGTCTGTCCGCAAAGGTATATAGTACCATTGTTTACAACAGCTCTACTCATTCTTCCTGTTCCTTCATATCTCTGTATAGCCATGAGTTTTCTCCTTTCGATTATCTGAATTATATTTGCTAAGCAATTATACTATATTTTTGAATAATAGTCCACTAAATAAGGACAAAGTGATACATAACTTGACAATAAGGGTATCTTTTATATAGACTATAATAATATGAAAAGAATGTTCAAATGAAACTATTATCAAAAGATAAATAAAAAGAAGGGAGATAAAAATGGAATCAAATAGAATTAAAGGAGTATTTTTTATAATAATGTCGGCTGCCGGGTTTGCACTTATGTCAGCGTTTGTCAAGCTTTCCGGAGATTTACCAAGCTTTCAGAAGGTGTTTTTCAGAAATCTGATAGCATCCATAATGGCTCTATATCTTATAATAAAAAACAGAGGAAGTATGGTGGGTAAAAGGGAGAACCTTAAGCTTTTACTTATGAGATCAATATTTGGAACATTAGGGGTAATATTTAACTTCTATGCAATAGATCATCTGATATTATCTGATGCAAATATGTTAAATAAGATAAGCCCATTCCTTGTGGTAATATTCAGTGCACTATTTCTGAAAGAAAGTATTAAACCTAAACAGATACTTATGATACTTATAGCATTTGCAGGTTCTATGTTCATTGTTAAGCCCACATTCAGTATAGAAGTGGTACCATATCTTGTGGGAATACTTGGAGCTATTGCAGCCGCAGCTGCATATACATGTGTCAGAGCTATAGGTAATAAAGAAGATTATTATACGGTTGTATTTTTCTTTTCTGCATTCTCAATGATATCAATATTACCTGTTGTAATAAAAGTATATGAACCTATGACAATTAAACAGTTTATATATCTTATAATGGCTGGTGTATCAGCAAGTGCAGGGCAATTTGGAATTACTCTTGCCTATAGATATGCTCCTGCAAGAGAAATATCTATATTTGATTATACAAATATATTGTTTTCAGCAGTATTAAGTATAGTTATATTCGGTACATATCCGGATGTTTGGAGTGTAGTTGGATATATAATAGTATTTTCAGCAGCTTTATATATGTTTATTTATAACAGAAAAGGGTATTCAGAGAGTATTGAAAAAATACCGGATGATTCGAAAACAGAATAGAATTATCCACAAAGGAGGAAATATATGAATCTTATGCTGTCTGATATAAATATACCTGAAGTACTTAAAGACGATGAAACATGCAGATATATAGATATAAGTAAGCTGAAAATAGCTGATTGTCTTGGTTGTTTTGGATGTTGGGTAAAAACTCCAGGTAGATGTGTAATAAGGGATGATGCTACAGAAGTGTATCCATTAATAGCGAGAAGTGAGAATCTGATATATGTTACGAGGGTTGTATATGGTTCATATGATGAGACTCTGAAAAGAATGTTCGAAAGATCCATACCTGTACAGCAGGCTTTTATAAGAATACATAATGGGGAAACGCATCATGTACAGAGAAATGTACTTCCTAAAAAAGCCGTTATAATAGCATATGGTGATATTTCTGATGAAGAAAAGAAAGTCTTTGAGAAACTTGTTGAAAGAAACTCAAACAATATGATGATAACAGCCTGGAAGATATATTTTGTAAATGAAAATGAGCTGGAGAATAAGATGATTGAGGAGGCGGAAAAATGGAAAAGATGCTTATAATAAATGGAAGTCCACGAGCTCCAAAATCAAATTCAAAAGAATACATAAAAATATTTATGAAATATCGGAAATACGATATAGATATATATAATATCGTAACAGAAAAAAACAGAGATATTCCCGATAATATAGACTCATATAACAGATATATGCTTGTTATGCCGCTTTATGCGGATTCTATACCGGCAATTGTAACAGGATTTTTGAAAAAGCTTGAAAAAAAGAAAATTTCTGAAGGCAAAAGAGTAGACGTTTTAATAAACTGTGGCTTTATGGAGCCCGAACAGAATCTTGTCGCTATTGATGTTATAAAAATGTTTTGTATCAGAAAAAATCTTGAATATGGAATGACACTTAGCATAGCGTCAGGAGAGGCAATACTAAATACACCGTTTGCATTTATGGCAAGACGCAGGATAAATAAATTTGCAAAATCATTAAAAAGAAATGAAAAAGGATACATGAGTGTAAGTATGCCGATAAGTAAAAATATGTTTTTAAAAGCCTCTACGAAATACTGGACAAAGTACGGTGAAAAATATGGTATAAGTATTGAAGAAATGAAAACAAATAATATAGAAAATATTTAAAAATACTAAAAATCCCCTTAAGAAAATAATATTATCTGAAAAATGCATCGAATTTATGTTATAATTCTATACATAGAACTGAATAAGGAGGCAACTTATTATGTCTGATGATGGAAGAATAATAGACTTTAACGAAGCTAAAAATAAAGTTAAAGAATCTGATGTAGATAAATTTGAAAGTTATATGTACGATCTTTATTATGATGTATCAGAAGGAAAAATGAAAATGTCAGAGTTTTCTCAGAAACTCTCTGCATATATGAGAGAAAATTCAATATCTCCTGAGAAAATGTTTAAAATACAAAAGAAATTTATGGAAAGATATGGCATGGACATGTCGAATGTAGAAGAAGAACTTAAAGGATTCGGGATAGATATAAATAATCTAAAAGTAGATCCAGAGAAACAGACTCCAGAGGAAATGGAAAGAATCAAACGGAGTGATAGTTTCTATTCAAGATACGGAAATATGATAAAATCTAGAAATATAGTTGTGTATAATTTAAAAAATAACCTTAATGATGTTGAAATAACAATAGATTCAAAAGTTATAAAAATATACAGCGAGAAAAAAATAGATTTGAATGATCCGGCTCTTAATGAGTTTCTTGCAGGATACAGAAGAATGTTCAATGAACAGGTAAAGGTTGTAATGTGTGAAGCAACAAAAACATATGACTATTAAAAGCCGCCATAAGCGGCTTTTGCTTTATGAAAGGGGGATTTCCAGTTGACAGAGGATAGATTGGAAAAAGCAAAACTTCACTGGAGAGCAGTTCATGAGGGATATGAAGTTGTAGCAAGAATACCGTATGACTTTTTCGGCAAGGAAGATGAGGGAAACATAGAAGAGGCAAAAATAAGAATAAGCGGTAAAGTATATACAGATTTCAGAAAGGCAGCAGAAGAGAACGGAGTAGATATAACAACTGCACTTGAAACAGTATATGGGCTTATACTTCAGGAATATACCTATGAAAAAGATGTAATAATAGGAGTTTCAATGAATATAACTCCAGTCAGAGTAAAAAGCCATGAAGGTGAGACTTTCTTTGAAAAAGCAAAAAAAATAGTTAGACAAAAGAACAATTCAAAAGAATATATGACATATTTGCTTTCTGAAATAGAAAAAGGGAGTCCGCTTAATAAAAAACTTGTAAATACACTTATAGTAAGTGAGAATGTAGATGCCTATTCATCTCAGGAGATGATAGAGGATCTTATGAGACATAAAGGATATGAATTTGCTGTAATAACTGCAGCAGGAGAGGGTACTCTTAGAATAGAGGCGAGATATAGTCCATTCAAATATAGATACAGTACAGTGGAAAGAGTACTTAAGATGTTTGAAAATGTTATAAGACAAATAAATGATAACAATAATATAAAAACATCGGATATAAAATTTATAACCAGAGAAGAAGAAAAAACTGTTCTGGAGGAATTTAATATAAGTGGTATGAGAAAACCACTTGATAGAACATATATAGATTTATTTTATGAACAGGTAAGAAAAACTCCGGACAATATTGCACTCAGAGATGACAAAATGACTATGACATATAGAGAACTGGATATGGTAACCGAACGTTTTGCCGGTTATTTAAACAGTATCGGAGTAGAGAGAGAAGATACCGTAGCATCTATACTGCCAAGAAATATAGGCGTTGCAGTGGCTGCAATAGGTGTAATGAAAGCAGGAGCTGCAATATTTCCTATAGATATAACAAATCCATCAGAAAGAATGGGATATCTTCTTGAGGACAGTAATGCAAAATTTATAATTACAACAAAAAAACTGTCAAAAAGAATACCTAAAATGAATAAAAAAGAGCTTTATATAGAAAATGAGACTATGTTTAATGCAGATTATCCTATAACAGAATCAGTATATCCTGACAACTGTGCATATAGAATATCTACATCGGGTTCAACAGGAAGACCTAAATGTATGTCCATAGAACATAGAAGTCTTGTAAATATGTGCATGCATGCCATAGATTATATAAAGGCCGATGAAAATGATATATGCGGGGTATATCTTAGCTTCAGTTTCGATGCCGTAGTAAAGCAGATTTTTCCATATCTTTTATGTGGTGCATCTGTAGATATTATACCGGAGCAGGCCAGAGAAAATGAGTATACAGTAAATGAATACTGTAAAAGAAAACATATAACGATTCTTGCTGTTCCTACAATATTTGCAAAACGATTTATTAAAAACTGTGAAAATGAATATCTGAGAGTCCTTCAATCAGGAGGAGACAGATTCAAAGGATATAGGAAAAGACATTATGACATTTATAATGAATACGGTCCAGCTGAATTTACAGTAATATCTACAGTATATAAAGTAGAGGAAGAAGATGGCAGAGTTCCAATAGGAAAACCTATATATAATACCTATGCATATATAATAGATAGAAATGAAAATTTATGTCCGCCGGGAGTACCGGGAGAATTGTGTCTGTCAGGAGTTCAGATTTCAAGAGGATATATGAATAAGGAAGAACTTACTATAGAAAAATTTGTACCAAATCCATATTGTATAGATAAGTACACAAGAAACCTTTATAAAACCGGAGATCTTGCAAAATGGACTGAAGATGGAAATATAGATTGTATAGGTAGAATGGATAGCCAGATAAAAATAAATGGTATACGAGTTGAGATTTTTGAAATAGAAAATACAATAAACAGAATACCAGAAATAAAAAGCTCTGTATGTGTGGCAAGAAAAAATGAAAGAGGAGAAACTTATTTAAAGGCATTTTATGTGTCTGATGATGAAGTAAATCCTGTTAAAGTAAAAAATTATCTTGAAAAAAATCTTCCGCCATACATGATACCGGAATATATAATGCAGATAGAAAGCATACCGGTAACTCCTATAGGAAAAGTAAACAAAAAAATGCTTCCAAAGGAGAATATTTCTATATAGCTTTGAGGAGGAAACTTTATCAATGCATAAAAAAAGAAAACTTAAAAAAGAAATCAAAGTGGCAATAGGTATAGGGATTGTAATAATGTCAGTATTTGCCATAATAAATACTTCCAACAAAAAATATCATGAAGAGGTAAACAGTGATATTTCTGTTTCAGAAGAAGAGGGAATTGCACAGATACCATCATCTGTACATGACGAAGATACGATAAAATATTTAAAAGAGTTTCAAAAGAGAGCAGAATCAGACAAAAAATATAATGCAGTTATAAAGAGTGCATCAGTATATCCGAAAGATGCTTTGAAGCTTCTATATAATAATTCAGAAACACTTGATTTTGTGCTTAGTTATGGAGAGATGAATATACCATCCATATTTATAAGAATAGACGAAAAATGTGGAGATGGTAATATACCTGCACTTCTTCAGTGGGATGAAAAATGGGGATATTCAGAATATGGTGATGGAATAATTGCCGTAAATGGATGTGGACCAACAGCGGTATCTATGGTAGCTGCCGGTCTTACAGGAAAAGAGAGTATTACGCCTATCAAAGTTGCAAAATACAGTGATTCAATGGGCTATCATGAGTCTGCTGGAACAAACTGGAACCTTATGTCTGAAGGTGTAAAGAAATTTGGAATAAAGGGCTGGAAAATTGACAATACTGAAAAAGATTTAAAAGCAGAACTTGAAGCAGGTCACCCTATAATATGCAGTATGGGTCCGGGAGTATTTACAAGAGAAGGCCATTTTATAGTTATAGCAGGTATAAAAGATGGCAAATTTGTGATACACGATCCAAACAGCATAAAAAATACAGAAAAACTTTGGGATTACAGTGAATTTGGAGACCAGATAAAATCATGCTGGGCATACTCTAAAAAATAATTATATTAATGTGGAGGAAAACATGAAAAAAATAGTATATAAAGAGGTTCCGTCGCCGAAAAAGAGTGATAATCTTATACAGGTTTCGCTTAGTGACGAGACAATGAAAGAGAGACAGGAAAAAGTACTTGACCTGATAAAAAAACACAACTATGATGCACTTGTTGTATATGCGGATATAGAACATGGGCGGAATTTTGAATACCTTACAGGGTTCCGTACTCGTTTTGAAGAGTCACTTCTTGTATATCATAAAGATGGTACAGCATATCTGCTTCTGGGAAATGAGAATACAAAAATGTGTGCACATTCGCGAATAAAGGCAAATCTGATTCATCAGTCATATTTCTCTCTTCCATATCAGCCTATGGAAAGCGAAAATGTTGAGGAATCTCTTGAAAGAGCAGGGATAAAAAAGGGTATGAAGATCGGACTTGCAGGATGGAAATATTTTGCATACACTGATAAAAAAAGACAGCTGTTTGATGCGCCATATTTCATAGTTGATGCAATTATGAATCTTATTGGAGATAGAAATCTTCTTGAAAATGCATGTGATATATTCATAGGGGCCGAAGAGGGAGTAAGACTTGTGAACAACGCAAATGAACTTGCTCATTATGAATTCGGTGCAGCACTTGCAGGAAATTGTATGTACGATACAGTTGAAGCATTTGAAGTAGGAAAGAGCGAGATGGAAATAGCATCACATCTTGAAAAATATGGACAGCCAAACAGTCTTGTAACTATATGTTCAAGTGGAGAAAGATTTGTAAATGCAAACCTTTATCCAAGTGAGCAGAAAGTTCAGATAGGAGATAGAGTATCGTTATCTTCCAGTTTTAAAGGGGGAGCATGTTGTGTGGCTGGATATGCGGTACACAATGAAGATGAACTTCCTGAAGGAAAACAGGATTTTATAGAAGTACTTTCAAAACCTTATTTCAATGCAATTACAGCCTGGCTTACTGAAATACATATAGGAATGAAAGGCAAAGAAATGTACGAGCGTATGGAGGAACTTCTTCCTAAGGAAATATTTGGATGGACTCTAAACCCTGGACATCAGGTAGCTGATGAGGAATGGATGACATCTACTATATATCCAGGCTCAGAAGTTGAATTAAAAAGTGGTATGATTCTTCAGCTTGATATAATTCCTAAACGAGATGGATATGCAGGAACTGGTATAGAAACTACAATAGCTCTTGCAGATGAAAGGTTAAGAGGAGAAATAGAAAAACAGTATCCGGAATTACATAAACGTATAAATCGTAGAAGAGAATATCTGAAAGATGTTATCGGAATAGATCTTCCAGAAGAAGTACTTCCTTTCAGTGATCTTCTTGCATACAGCAGACCGTATTTATTATCTAAAAATAAAGCACTTTGCTGGGAATAAAATATATTAAATAAGTAATATATATAAATAAAGAGGGAACATATAAATATAATGTATCCCTCTTTTATTTATTGATTTTACTGTGAATGCCATATTTTACATGGATTAAATTTAAGTTTTACTCTCAGAATATATTTTAAACTTTATAAGCATATCTAATTACATAATGTAGATTTCTCAATTTTATCATGGATATTTATATTAATTAATATATAAATATAATTCTTGTCTTTGCAACGATTTTAAATCCAATTATTCTATTTATTCATCAAAGTAAAATAAATCTTCAAATTTTTTATCTAGTGCAATACATAGAATAAGCGCAAGTTTTGCAGTTGGATTAAATTGTCCAGTTTCAATAGAGCTAATTGTATTTCTAGAAACACCAACCATATCTGCTAATGCTGATTGAGATAGTTTTTTCTCTGCTCTAGCCTCTTTTAAATGATTTTTTAATATCAACTTATTATTCATATTTGTATTTTGCCGCTAAAAAATTTTTAGAATAAACTTTAAAACTAAAATAAGATAAATAAGTGTTGCAACAAGAAAGCATAGAGTAAAGAAAATAACTGTTTTTGTTCTATTGTAAATAAATTGATATGCAAAATTCGAAAAACTAGTAGCTGTAACTAATAATCCCATAGCATATTGAGTTGTATCACCCAAATTTAAACCTCTTGAAAGTATAATCCATAATAGTACTAATATACTAATCGAAAAATTAGCTCCTTTTAATTCAATATATTTTGTACGTTCGTCTGAAATATCGTTTTCTTGACGGCTTCTTTTTAATATTTCCTCTTTGTTCATGAGATCTACCTCCTTTTATTGACAAGTTTACTTGGTATCTTTATAATAGCATTGACAAGTTTACTTGTCAAGTAGGTTTGCAAAGTTTTGTTGGCATTTATAGGATACGTGAATCTATTCGGAAATATACTTTTATTTTTCAATTAATATTATTAAAATTTGGTGAATATTTATATGAATCGTTTCTAATGGTTATTGATAAAATCATAATATTACGATAAGTATATTAGTTTATATAAAAAATTATTATATGGAAAAGATTTATCTTCAATATAAGAAGTCGATTATATTTCTTTTGAAGGGTTGTAAAAAATAGTCAACGGTATAGAATATAATTAACCGATTCGGTTAAAACTTTTCATTATAGATTTATAATATTTGGAGATATAGAAATGTATGAGATAAATGAGAAATTCAATCAGCTGAATGAAGAAAAGAAGCTAAAGATAATAAATGCAGGAATGGAGTATTTCGGTAAATTTGGTTATAAAAAAGCAAATACTGAAGATATAGCAAAAAAGGCAGGTATATCAAAGGGATTACTGTTCTATTATTTCAGGAATAAAAGAAGTTTTTACTTTTATTTATGGGAATATTGCCAGAATGTAATGAATAAAGAGATGAATAATGAGGAATTTGAAAGTATTACAGATTTCTTTGAACTAATAGATTATGGAACAAAAATAAAACTGAAAATATTTATGAAATACCCTTTTATGACAGAATTTGTATTGGATCTATTTATGACCAAGGATCAGAATATATGTGATAATACGGATAAAATGATGACTGAGATGATAGATTCATCGTTTGATATATATTTTAGGAATATAGACTTTTCTCCTTTTAAAGAGGATGTAGATCCAAAGCAGATATATAAAATGATTGTATATATGTCAGAGGGATATATTATAGAGAAAAAAAGAGTAAAGATACCTTTGGATTTTGAGAAGATGATAGATGAGTTTAACATTTGGAAAGAAATGTTTAAGAAAATGTCATACAAGGAGGAATATATATGAAGACAATAGAGGTAACTGGATTAACAAAGGATTATGGAAATGGAAAAGGAATTTTTGATGTATCATTTTCAGTAGATAAAGGAGAGGTTGTAGGGTTTCTAGGAGCGAATGGAGCGGGAAAAACTTCTACAATAAGACATCTTATGGGATTTTCAAAGCCTGAATCAGGAAAAGCATCTATAATGGGAAAAGACTGTTTTAAAGATGCATCGCTTATACAGGAAAATATAGGATATCTTCCAGGTGAGATAGCATTTATGGACAATATGACAGGACATGAATTTATAAAGTTTATGGCTGATATGAAAAAAATAAAAGACAGTTCAATGGCAGATAGACTCATAAAATATCTGGAGCTTGATACATCTGTAAGAATTAAAAAAATGTCAAAGGGTATGAAACAGAAACTAGGTATTGTAATAGCTTTTATGCAGGATGCACCGATACTTATATTAGATGAGCCGACAAGCGGTCTGGATCCACTTATGCAGAATAAATTTGTAGAACTTATAAAAAAATCCAAGGAAAATGGAAAAACAATACTTATGTCATCTCATATATTTGAAGAAGTGGAAAATACATGTGACAGAATAGTGATGATAAAAAATGGAAAAATAGTTGCTGATAGAGACCTTGAAATTATCAGAAATGATAGGAATAAACATTATGAAATAATATTTGCAGAGAAAAATGACGCAGAGATATTCAAAAAAAGATATCCGGAAAGTAAAATAGATGAAAATAGAATAATAATGACAGGAAAGGATGATATAAATAGAGTTATAAAAGATATATCAGAATATAAGATAGAGGATATAACAATAAGACACCAGACACTTGAAGAAGTATTCATGAAGTATTATGGAGGTGAAAAGTAATGGTAGGACCACTTATAAAAAGAGAAATAAAATCAAATTATAAGATACTTATAATTTTTATGGCGATACTTACAATGTATGGAAGTATTATAACAAGTATGTTTGATCCTCGGCTTGGGGAGGGGATGAACGCACTTGCAGAAAGTATGCCTGAATTTTTTGCAGCGTTTGGAATGCAGAATCCAAGTACAGAACTAATAGATTTTCTTGTGAATTACCTTTATGGATTTATATTTATAATGATTCCGTTTATTTTTACTCTGATAATGTGCCATAGATTGGTAGCTAGATATATAGATAGAGGTTCTATGGCGTATTTTTTGAATACTCATTACAATAGAACTCAGATAATACTGAATCAGGCGTTTATTCTTGTAAAAAGTATAGGAATACTTATACTTTATGCAACTGTAATGGTTATAGTATGCAGTGAGGTTATGTTTGGAGGAAAGCTTGATATAGAAAAGTTTATAGTGTTGAATATAGGTCTATTATGTCTTCATCTTTTTCTGGGATCAATGTGTTTTATGTTTGCATGTATATTTAATGAGATAAAATATTCAATAGGTATAGGTGCAGGACTTGGCCTTTTATTTATACTTATACAGATGATGTCGCAGGTAAGTGAAGATGCAGATTTTCTGAAGTATTTCACACCACTTACACTTTTTAATCCGGATGGAATAATTGCATATGAAACAGAGTCATTAATGTATATAGTTTTATTGGCTGTTATTTCAATTGTTTTTATATCAGTTGGAACAGTGGTATTTAAAAAGAGAGATCTTCCTTTATAGAGATAAGATGATTTATAGAAGATAAGAAAATAGCCGTAAGATTTTACTCTTCGGCTATTTTTTATTATGATTATTTATTCTTTTGATTTTCTATTTCTTCGGCTAAGTTATTCAGATATTCCCATCTTTCATATTTATATTCAAGTTCTTTTTCAAGTTCCGCCTTTTCGTCCATAATTTCCTGAAGCTTTGTAAAATCTGTAGAATACATATAAGTACTGTCTTCCAGTGCAGAAATTTTCAGTTCAAGCTGTTCGATATCAGAGTCGATTGTATCAAATTCTCTCTGTTCCTTAAATGAAAATTTAAGTGTCTTTTCAGCGCGGTTTTTCTGAGGAGATTTTTTAGCTTCAACTTCTTTTTTCTCAGATTTTTCTTTTTCTGCTTTTTCCTCTTCAAACTGTATATTCTGTATTTCTTTATAAATAGTGTAGTCGCTGTAGTTTCCTGTGAAGATATATATTCTACCGGCACCCTCATACGCAAATATCTTGTTACAGATTCTATCAAGGAAATATCTATCGTGTGATACAGTTATTACAACACCGTCAAATTCATCAAGATAGTCTTCAAGTCTGCTAAGAGTTTCTATATCAAGGTCGTTTGTAGGCTCGTCAAGCAAAAGTACGTTTGGAGCACCCATAAGAACTCTAAGGAGATGAAGTCTTCTTCTTTCACCTCCAGAAAGTTTTTCTATAAGAGTGTGCTGCATTGTTCCATTGAAAAGGAATCTCTCGCACATCATGGAAGCGGTAATTTTTGTACCGTCAGCAGTTGTTATATAGTCGCTTTCTTCTTTTATATAGTCTATAGCTTTCATATTCAGATCCATATGAGAATCGTCCTGAGAGAAACAGCCTATTTTTACTGTTTCACCGATTTCAACAGTTCCACTGTCAGGCTGAAGTTTTCCATTCAGGATATTTATAAGGGTAGATTTTCCCATACCATTTTTCCCGACTATACCGATTCTATCGTGTCTTGCAAGTGTATATTCAAGATTATCGATTACTTTTTTGCCATCAAAACTTTTAGAGATGTTTTTTATCTCGATTATTTTCTTTCCAAGTCTGCTTGAACCTACAGAAATATCCAGTTTTTCATCTTCTCTAATGACCTCTCTGTTTACAAGTTCATCGAATCTCTGAAGTCTGGCTTTCTGTTTTGTTGTTCTGGCTCTTGCACCTCTTTTTACCCATTTAAGCTCATTTCTGATAAGATTCTGTCTTTTATCTTCCATGCTGGCTTCAAGCTGAAGTCTTTCCATTTTTTTCTCAAGGAAAAGAGTATAGTTTCCTTCATAGCTGAAAAGTCTGCCCTTATCAAGTTCAAGAATTCTGTTTGTAACCCTATCAAGGAAATATCTGTCATGTGTAATCATTAATAAAGCGCCTTTTCTACTGTTCAGGTATTCTTCAAGCCAATCTATAGTATCATTGTCAAGGTGGTTTGTAGGCTCATCAAGTACAAGAAGATCACATGGAGTTATAAGTGCAGAAGCCAGTGAAATTCTTTTTCTCTGACCACCTGAAAGTTCAGAAACCTTCTTGGTAAAGTCATCTATACCAAGTTTTGTAAGTACAGATTTTGCCTCATTTTCAAGAGTCCATAGATTCATTGTATCTATTTTTTCCTGAACAGAGATTAATTCTTTATTTAGTTCATCTGAATAGTTCTTTTCAATTTCTTTTAAAAGATAACTGTATCTTCCAAGTAAATTCAGTTCCTCTGATTCTGCGTTGAATACCTGTTCAAGCACAGTAGAATTTTCATCGTAATCAGGATTCTGTGGAAGATATTCAATTCTCGCTTTGTTCGCCTTTGTTATTTTACCAGATTCTATTTCTTCAACACCGGCTACAATTTTTAATAAAGTTGATTTACCGGTACCGTTGACACCGATAAGTCCTATCTTTTCACCTTCATTTATACCAAATGAAAGATTTTCGATAAGTTTCTTTTCAGAATAGCTTTTACATATATTTTCAAAAGTTATAATGTTCATTTGTTCCTCCAGTTGTATTTCTATATTTATAAATGCATTTCGTCATACATTTCATCTACAGTTTCCCCGATTATTTTTATGCCTTTTTCTATATCTTCAATAGATAAACGTGAAAGTCCGAGTCTGAGAGTATTTCGACCATTTTCATCTATATAGAATAAATCCCCAGGCATAAAAATAACCTTTTTTTCATAACATTTTTCTAAAAGTTTTCTTGAATCAATGTTGTCAAGTCTTACAAAAAGATGAAGTCCGCCATCGCCGAGAATATATTTGTTTTTTATGTATTTGTCTGCACACTCTCTGGCGAAGTTGAATTTTTCTCCATAAGCTCTTTTTATCTTTTTTATGTACTTTTCAAATCTGCCGCTGTTGAGATAGTCGAAAAGTATTCCCTGATCAAGAGAGGATGTATGTATATTTCTGCAGCGTTTTACACTTATAAGTTTGTCGATTGCATTAATATCAGCATAAATCCAACCTATTCTCATACCCGGGAAAAGAATTTTTGAAAAACTTCCTATATAAATAACTCCATTTCCTGATGTATCAAAAGATGATATGGGGAAAATATGAGAACTTGAATACAGAAGTTCTTCATTAAATCCATCCTCTATGACAGGTATAGAATATTTTCTCATTATAGAATAAAATTTAAGTCTGCTTTCGGGAGTCATAACATTTCCCGTTGGATTATTGTATGAAGGCGTTATATATGCAAACTTTATATTAGAAGAGTTTTCAGATATTTTCTTCTCGATATCTTCAAAATCAGGCCCGTTTTCTATATCGAATCCGATAATATTCAATCCATGAGATTTCATTATTTTAATTGAAGTATTATGAGTTGGATTTTCACATAGTATGGTATCTCCGGGTTCTGAAAAAGTTGATAAAATAAGATCAAATGCCTCGGTAAATCCATTTGTTACAAGAATTGACTTTGATTTGGAAAAAGAACCCTTTTTTTTCATGTAATCAGTGAGATATTCTATAAGAGGTTTATATCCCTGGGCATAACCATAGTTTACAAGTTTGTGTCCTTCTATAGATATTCTACTCAGAAATGATTTTTTGAATTCAGACATATCGAATAGCTCTCCATCAGGAGAAATGCTCTTGAACGATATAAGATCAGAACTCCACGGAATCTCTGTTTTTACAATATCAAGTGAGTTGGCATTTTTTGAAAATCCATTTTCAAGCCTGTTCCAATCAATACTTAATCCATTTGATGGAGTGATTCGATCTGCATTTACAAAAGATCCTTTTCCTTTTATGGAATATAAAAGTCCTTCTGATTTAAGTTCTTCATATGCTGCTATTACAGAATTCCTACTTACTCCAAGGATTTCAGACAGTTCTCTTGAAGAAGGAAGTTTGCTTCCGTTTGGGATAAGTCCTTTTTCTATTAAAGAACAGATGTAGTTTTTTATCTGTATATATATAGGAAGATTATTTTCCAGTCTAAAATCTGAAAAAATCAAAGTATCGCCTCTTTTCTGAGTGAATTTTGTCCTTTTATATAATTAAAATCAATAAATATTTTACCATAATAATATATAGACTGACAATTTTGAGGAATACAAAATATTATATAGATTTTAAAGTGTATACTTTATAGATTGTTAAATACAAAATTTGTATAACAAATAAATTGTAAAAGGTATATTTGATAAAATTTGTATAATTAAGTATAATTCAAATATAAATCAAATTTGTATAAAAAGGAGAAATTAAATGGTGGGGAAGAAGAGCGGAACGCCTAAATATGTGGATGTTTATAATAAACTTTTAAAAAATATAATAGATGGAACTTATCCTGAAGGAAGCAAGCTACCGACGGAAAATGAATTATCGGAACAACTGAATGTAAGTAGAATGACACTTCGTCAGTCATTGCTTTTACTTAAGGAAGATGGATTTATAGAAACGAGACAAGGTTCCGGAAACTATGTAAAATCTGAAAAAAATATAAAGGAAAGTCATATTATAGATAGTAAAAGTATTTCAATAAGCAATATAATCGATAGAGAAATAAAATCTATAGAATATGAACTTGAAATACTTCCAAGTACAGAGTATATAAAAAAAATATTCAAAGTAAATAAATCGGTATATATAGAGGTTCATGGAGTTTTTTATGATAATGATAATAAAGCAGTTGCCTGCTCTTTGAATATGATTCTTACGGATATAATAGAAAAGTACAATATAGATTTAAACTGTATTGATGAGGTAAAAGAATTTCTGGAAACAGTAGCTGATAAAAATGAATTCAAAAGAGAGCTTGAGTTTAAAATTGTACCAAATAGTCAATTAGCTAAAAGACACAATGTGAAAAGCGAATATTCTATGTATATGCTTGTTGTAGAAAATATAAAAGATAAAGAGAATAACATTATGTTACATAATAAATACTATGTTCCCGCGGAAATAGTTAATATAGTAATAAATTGATATAACCACTAAAAATTTGTATAACAAATATTGACATGATATTTATTTATATTGTAAGATAAAAATATAAAAAATAAGATTAAAGTTAGATATGGTACGTATAAAAAGGAGAAAAAATATGAAAACATTTGATATTTCACAAGACGTTTTATATGCTATGACAAACCCTAAAGTCACTTTTAATCAGAGATTAAAGGATATGGCAAAAGTTGCCGAAAATTCAATAGAAATTGTTGAATATACGGAAAAATCAAGAGAATATCTTGAAAAAGGAATAATTATGGATATGTTCGAGGGAAAATCACCTTATAGAACAAGATATTGTCTACCAGATTACGAACTTTTTATGAAACAGGGAAGTAAGTTTCTTATGCTTGAACCACCAAAGGATATATGGGAAGCTGTAGGAAATCTTTTATGTCTTTACCATAATATACCAGATGACGGAGGACTTCCAGTATATATAGGATGTCTTGACGAATTACTGGAACCGTTTGCAAAAGATGAGGAAGAAACAAGAAAAGCTGTGAAGTTCCTGCTTACACATGTGGATAGATGTTTCTCTAATGCATTCTGTCATGCAAACCTTGGACCAAGAGATACAAAAGTGGGTCGTATAATACTTGAAATAACAAAAGAAATGCAGAGACCTTGTCCAAATATGACATTAATATATAGAGAAGATACTCCGGATGATTATCTTCAGGCAGCTATGGAAACAGCTATGGTTGCAGCGAAACCAAGTTTTGCAAATGATGCTGTTTACAGAAAAGAAATAGGAGACTATGGTGTGGTAAGCTGTTACAATACTCTTCCAATAGGAGGATGTGGACTTACACTTGTAAGAATGAATCTTAATACACTTCCGGAAATGGCAAAGGATGAAAAGGATCTTCTTGAAAGTGTAATACCTGAGCTTGTCGAGGCTACATGCGACGCCATAGATAGCCGTTGTGAATGTATAATAGATAAATGTCATTTCTATGAAAATACATTCCTGTATCATGAAGGACTTATAAAGAAAGAAAAAGACTACATGGTAGGAATGGTAGGATTCGTAGGACTTGCAGAATGTGTAAATGGTATGCTTAAAGCGGATGAAAAAAATGAACGTTTCGGAAACAGTGAAAAGGCTGATAATCTTGGTGAAGCCATAATGGAACGTATACGTGAGGAAATAGATAAAAGACCTGCAAAATACGGAAGATACTGTCTTCATGCACAGGTTGGTGTAATGGAGGATACGGATTTAAGTCCAGGGGGAAGAATACCTATAGGTGACGAACCGGAACTTCCAAATCAGATAATAAACTTTACAAGAATGCACAAAGGATGCGACGGAGGATGTGGAGAATTATTCCCATTCGACGATATGGTCAAGAAAAATCCTAAATATCTTATAGATATACTTAGAGGAGCGTTCAGAACAGGAACAAGATATCTTTCTTTCTATTCAGACAGTACAGACCTTATAAGAGTAACTGGATATCTTGTTAAAAAATCTGATATAGAGAAATTTGATAATGGAAATGCAACTATGAATGAGGCTACTGTAAATGGTTCAGGAGTAAATAAAAATCTTCATCTTCTTGATAGAAAGGTGAGAAAATAAATGCGTGCTCCAGTAAATAAGATAATACCATTCAGTTCAGTTGACGGACCGGGTAATAGAACAGCAATATTTCTGCAGGGATGTAATCAGAATTGTCTATACT
This sequence comes from Peptacetobacter hominis, assembly GCF_006861675.1. Lineage (GTDB taxonomy): Bacteria > Bacillota > Clostridia > Peptostreptococcales > Peptostreptococcaceae > Peptacetobacter > Peptacetobacter hominis. The sequence goes on from NZ_SGJB01000003.1 coordinate 24,646, forward strand.
GCCATAATCCGGAAACTATAAATATGTGTAAAAACTGTGGTATATGTGTGGAAAGCTGTCCCAAAGGGGCACTTTCCATTATTAATGAAAAGGTAGTGTATGATTACGATAAATGCTGTAACTGTGATACATGTATTCAATTATGCCCAAATGATGCATCTCCAAAGGTCAGATATATGACTCCAGAGGAATTATATGACAAAATAAAAAACTATCTTCCTTTTATAGATGGAATAACAACATCTGGCGGTGAGTGTAGTCTGTACGCGGATTTTTTAAAGGAATTTTATACTATTATAAAATCTGAAAATAAAACCACATACATGGATACAAATGCCCAGATACCATTATGGGATAAAGAAGAGCTTCTGAAAGTTACGGACAAAGTTATGATAGATTTGAAGGCAGGTACAAATGACGATCATATCAAACTTACTGGAAGAGGCGTGGACACAGTAATCGAAAATATAAAAAGAATTGCTGAAATGGGCAAACTTTTTGAAATACGTACAGTAGTTGTACCTGATATTGTTGATAACATGAAGACTATAGAAGTTGGAAGCAGACTTATTTCAAAATATCCTGAAGTAAGATACAAAATTATTAAATATAGAAAATTTGGAGTAAGAGAAGAATACTCCTATATAAAGGAACCAACAAGTGATTATTTACAAAGCTTAAAGTCAAAGGCTGAAGAGCTTGGAGTAAAAAATATACAACTAATAGACTAGGAGGAAAGAATTTTGGACGTGAAAAAAGGGTTAAAATACGATTTCACACTTTTAGGAATATTATTGATTCCTGTGGGAGTTTCTCTTAATGTAGTAGGATATCAGCTTTCTACTGTACTGAAACTGCCTATTTTCGTAGATCAGATAGGAACTGTACTTGTTGCTATGCTTGCAGGACCATGGGTTGGAATGCTTACAGGTTTTCTTGCAAATGTTGTAAATGGTATGCTGAATCCGGTTGCCATTGTATACAGTCTTGTAGCAATACTTAATGGTCTGATAATTGGTTACGCATCTAGATTCAAATTACTGACAAATATAATAGGTACAATTATAACATGTGCTGTAATGAATGTTGTCGGCTCTGTAGTAGGAGGTCTGATAACAGTATTTGTATTTGGAGGAGCGACAGGTGTCGGAACAGATATACTTGCAGCTGGACTTGTTGCAGCTGGACAGGCATTGTTTGCATCTGTACTTACAGTAAACCTTATAACAGGTACATTTGGTGTAATGGTAAACGTAGGTATAAGTTGGACTATAGTGAGAAAACTACCGGATAGATTTCTTGTCAAACTTAATTACGGTATGCCTTATGTAAAAAGAAAATAGGAGGTAATCATGAACAGTAGGATTGGTAGATTATATCCTGCAACAAAAGTTGCAGTAGTATTACTAGTGATAATTTTATGTATGTTTACGCCAGGGTATTATTTACAGTACGCAATGCTTCCTGCATTTTTTATAATAAGTGTACTTGCATCGACTGGCAGAAAATTTATAACTACTTTTTTTAAATCAATATTTATAATAGTGTTATTCATCTTCATAATACAGGTATGTATACTAAAAAATGAAGATTCACAGCAGATATGGGCATTTATAAACTTTTCGCAGATGGGACTTGATACAAGTTTATCTATGACATCAAAAATAACTGGGATAAGTTCAGCTGTAATATGTTTCTTTCAGGTTACAAGCGTGAAAGACATTATGTATTCTCTTGAAAAGGCAAATGCACCTAAAAAGCTTGTTTTCGTAATAGGTAATACAGTTCAGCTTATTCCACAGATGAACGTATTATTAAAAACTATAACAGATGCACAGCGTGCAAGAGGTATAGAAACAGAAGGAAGCCTTATGACTCGTGTAAAAGCATTTGTTCCTATGATAGGACCATTAATATTTACGTCTATACAGCAGACAGAGGAAAGAGTGCTTACTCTTGAAGCGAGAGCATTTTCTTCTGCAAGAAGAAAAACATCTCTTTATGAAATAAAAAGAACTGCTGCAGACTATATAATAACAGGTTTATGCATAGTAGCTCTATTAGTGTATATTTTTAGGGGGATGATTTAATGTCGGTTATTGAATTAAAAGATATAAGTTATAGATATCCATTGGAAAAAGAAGATACAATAAAGAATGTTTCATGTAAATTTGAAGCAGGTAAAGTGTATGGTCTTATCGGAGAAAATGGTTCAGGTAAGACAACTATATGTAATATAATAAGAGGATTTATACCATCTTTCTACAAAGGAGAACTAAGGGGAGAGGTATTATTAAAGGATAAAAAACTGGAAGAGTACGATTATGAAGATCTGGCGTCTATAATCGGTTATTCATTCCAAAATCCATTTACTCAGATTTCAGGAGTAAAGGAAACTGTATACGAAGAGATAGCTTATGGTCTTGAAAATCTTGGAGTACCAAGAGAAGAAATAATAAAAAGAGTTGAGGAGCTTCTTGACTTATTCAAACTTAGAGAACTTGCTCAGAAAAATCCTTATGAGCTTTCAGGGGGACAGAAACAGAGGGTTGCACTTGCAGCAGTTGTAGCACTTGATCCTGAAATAATAATAATGGATGAACCTACATCTCAGCTTGATCCAAAGAGTACAGCAGATATATTTGAAATAATAGATATATTAAAGAAACAGAAAAAGGTTGTAATTCTTGTAGAGCATAAGATAGACCTTGTAGCTCAGTATTGTGATTCTATAATATTTATGCATGATGGTGAGTGTAAACTTAGCGGAACAGCAAGAGAAGTACTTACAAATCCAAAGGTACTTGAAATGGGAGGACAGCTTCCACAGGTTACACTATACTTCCTTGAGCGTATAAAAAGAGGAGAAAAATTCGACATGATTCCTCTTAATGTAAAAGAAGCATATTCTATTTTAAAAGGGGAGGAGTAATACATGGCTTATTTAGAATTAAAAAATGTCGGATTTTCTTATGATAACGGATATGAAGCTGTTAGAAATATAAATATGTCGTTTGAGCTTGGAGAATCAGTAGCTATAATAGGTGAAAATGGTGCCGGAAAAACTACAACAGTAAAGCTTATGAACAGACTTTTAGTTCCTACAAAAGGAGAAGTACTTGTCGATGGCAAATCTACAAAGGAATGTACAACTGCTCAGATTTCAAAAAAAGTAGGGTATGTATTCCAGAATCCGGACGATCAGATTTTCCAGGACAGTATATACAAGGAAATAGCATATGGACTAAAAAAAATGAAACTAAGCCCAGATGAAATAGACAAGAAAGTTCGTGAAGCTGCAGAAATATGTGATCTAACAGAACATCTTGAAGATCATCCTTACAACTTACCATATTCTAAACGTAAATTTATAACAATAGCTGTTATAATTGCTATGGATCCTCAGGTTGTAATACTTGATGAACCTACAGCAGGTCAGGATAGAACTTCAACAGAAGATTTAAAAAGAATAATAAATCACCTTGTAGAGAAGAATAAAGTTGTAATAACAATAACACATGATATGGAATTTGTAGTGGATCAGTTTGAACGTGTAATAGTTATGGCTGAAAAAGAAGTAAGAAAAGATGCATCACCAAAAGAAATATTCTGGGATAAGGAACTTCTTGAATTAAGCAGTCTTGAACAGCCTTATATATGTCAGCTTGCTGATATGATGGGCATAACAGATGTAATGACTATAAACGATTTACTTGATAAATAAATTAAAAATTATTCAGGCGGCGACAGTTACAGTTGCCGTCTGATATTATAAAGGAGAAAAATATGTCAGAATTAAAAGGAACACCGCATAACAGTGCAGTAAAAGGGGAAATAGCAGATATAGTACTTATGCCAGGAGATCCGCTTAGAGCAAAATTAATAGCGGACAATTATCTTGAAAATGTTGTATGCTATAACACTATAAGAAATATATTCGGATATACAGGAGAATATAAAGGAAAGAGAATATCAGTTCAGGCGAGTGGAATGGGAATACCTTCTATGGGAATATATTCGTATGAACTTTTCAACCACTATGGAGTTGAGAAGATAATAAGAATAGGTTCTGCCGGAGCAATATCAGAAGAACTTAAGCTTGGAGATATAGTAATAGCATCAGGAGTATGTACTGATTCAAATTATATATCTCAGTATAGACTTCCGGGATTATTTACTCCGTCTGGAGATTATGAAATGATAAAAACAGTTACATCTGTACTTGATGAGCAGAATGTAGACTATAAAGTCGGAACTGTTTTTACATCAGATGTATTCTACAATGAAAGTATGTCAGACCTTGAAGATTGGAAAAAAATGAATGTACTTTGTGTTGAGATGGAGTCAGTATCACTTTACTGCAATGCAATAAGAGCAGGTAAAAAAGCATTATCTATGTTTACAATATCAGATCTTCCACTTGAAGGAGTTTCTATGGAAGCTGATGAAAGAAGAACAAGCTTTACAAATATGATGGAAGCAGCACTTGAAGCAGCTATAAGAATGTAATTTTATAATATAAAAAAGTAGCCGGTGAAAAATCACCGGCTAAAAATATATATAGAATATTATTTAAGAGAGTACTGTATTAATTTATCAAGAAGCTGGCTGTAGTTTATACCTCTTGCAGCCGCACTTCTAGGTATAAGACTTGTTGCTGTAAGTCCTGGAAGTGTATTAAGCTCAAGAACATAAGGCACTCCATCGCTTATTATAAAGTCAACTCTTACATAAGCTCTACATCCGAACGCATCCCAGCATGCCTTTGAATATTCGTCGACTTTGTCCTGAAGCTCTTTTTCAAGATATACAACTTCTTCAACTGCACCGTTGTCAGAAGAGTATTTAGCCTCAAAATCGAAGAACTCCTGCTCAGATTTTATAGATATAGTAGGGAATACCTCTCCATTTAATATAAATGAAGTATACTCCTCTCCAGGAAGATACTGTTCTATCATAACTTCAGTATCGACTTTAAGTCCTTCTATAACAGCATTTTCTATACCTTCTTTTTCTTTTATCATAAAAGTGGCAACACTTGAACCACCTGAATTTGGCTTAACAAATACTGGATATCCCATCTTTTCTATTCTATCGTAGTCAATTTCATCAACAGATTTTACAGTAATCCAGTCTGCTGTAGGTATACCTGAAGCCTTGCATATTTTCTTTGAAATATTTTTGTCCATACACATACCACTTGCAAGAGGTCCACATCCTGAGTATGGTATATCTCTTGTTTCAAGAACTGACTGAACACATCCATCCTCACCGAATTTTCCGTGAAGAGCAAGGAACGCAAAATCAGTATCATCAGGTATTTTTGTGAATACATCTGTTTTTTCATCTATAACAACTTTGAATGGTTCGTATTTTTCTCTATCAAGACTATTAAAAACTCCTTCTCCAGATTTAAGAGAAATCTCTCTTTCAGAAGAAATACCTCCCATTACAACTGCAACTTTCATCAAAATAATCACCTCATTAAAATATATTATAAATATTATCGTTATATCGTATCTAAAAATCCTATAATTCAATTATACAGAATGATGGAATCAAATGAAGAACCACATAATCACAAAATATCACATACAGTGGTACCTATATTGAAAAATTAGCATAATAAGAGAAAAATATAAAATCAAAACAGTTATCATCAGTATATAAAATTGATTACTGAAAATAAGTCTGATAAAATTAGAATAGAATAATTTTTTCAAAGAGGTGAATTAAATGAGAGTAGAGCTTGTATCAGTAGGAACAGAGCTTCTTTTAGGAGATATAGTAAATACAAATGCACAGTACCTTTCAAAGGAACTTGCATCACTTGGAATAGAGGTATTCAATCAGAGTACAGTAGGAGATAATCCAAAGAGACTTCTTGAGTGCTTTGATGAGGCACTTAAAAGAAGTGATATGGTAATAACTACAGGAGGACTTGGACCTACAAAAGACGATCTGACAAAAGAAATGGCGGCGGAGTATTTTGGTCAGGAGATGGTTCTTCACGAGGAATCATGGAAATATATAGAAGAGAGATGCAGAAGATTTTCTCCGGGAAAACCAGTGCCACCAAACAATAAAAAACAGGCGTACTTCCCAAAAGAAGCGACTGTTATAAAAAACAACAACGGTACTGCACCAGGTGCAATATTTGAAAAAGATGGAAAAAGAATAATAGTAATGCCTGGACCACCTAGAGAAATGAAGGCTATGTTTGAAGAAAGTATAAGACCTTATCTGATGCAGTTTACAGACAGTATGCTTGTATCCAGAGTTATGAGACTTTATGGAATAGGAGAGTCGGCACTTGAAATAGCGATAGAAGATATCCTTGATAGCCAGACAAATCCTACAGTAGCACTTTATGCAAAAGAGGCAGAAGTAACTATAAGGATAACTGCAAAGGCGAAAAATGAGGAAGAAGCAAAAGTAATGCTGGATGAAAAATCAGCAGAAATAAGAGAGATAGTTGGGAAATATGTATATGCTGAAGGTGATTCATCTATAATGGATGGAGAATCTGCACTTGAATATTCTGTTGCAGAACTTCTTGTAAAAAGAGGAAAAACTATCGCAGCGGCTGAATCATGTACAGGAGGACTTGTGGCAGCACAGCTTATAAATTATCCTGGAATATCAGAGGTATTTGTAGAGGGATGTGTCACATATACTAATGAAGCAAAGGTAAGAAGACTTGGAGTAAGTCAGGATACTCTTGATAAATACGGTGCTGTAAGTGAGCAGACTGCAAGAGAGATGGCAGAAGGAATAAGAAGAGAGGCAGGATCTGATATAGGTGTTGCTACTACTGGTATAGCTGGTCCTGGTGGAGGAACTGATGAAAAACCTGTTGGACTTGTGTATACTGCTGTATGTGTAGATGGTGAGACTTTTGTAAGGGAGAATCATTTCAGTGGAGATAGAAGAAAGGTGAGAAACAGAGCGACTAGACAGGTGCTTAGTGATCTTAGAATGATACTTGAAGGAATAGAGATTTAGACAAAATAAACGACCACTCTTCTATTGGCTGTAGAAAAGTGGTCGTTCTTCTCAAAAGAGAAGAAAATAAATGATTAACTTTTTTCTGTAAGCCACTTGCGTGGTTCTTTTTATATTTATATTATACAATAAAATTAAAGTAAGTAATAATTTTATAATATATTTCGATATAAAAATGGAGAATATTATGGATAGAATAAAAACTGATTTATTGGATGCTCTACAAACGGGATTTATAAATACAAAATACGACTCGGTTGAATCATTGAGACCAAAGTTATTATACAATAACATAAAACGTGGAAGTACTATACTAGCAAATATCCAAAGAGAGTTAAGTAAATGTAATGAATTTTGGTTTTCAGTAGCATTTATAACTCAAAGTGGTTTAATTGTGTTAAAAGACACATTAAAAGCAATAGAAGGATATGCAAAAGGAAGGATACTTACCACTGATTATTTAATGTTTAATGATCCAAATGCTTTGAGGGAACTTTTAAAACTAAAAAATGTCGAAGTAAAAGTATATACAAAAGGTGATTTCCATACAAAAGGATATATGTTCAAAGACGATATAAAAAGTACGTTTATAGTAGGAAGCGCAAACCTTACTCAAAATGCACTTAAACAATCAAAAGAATGGGGAATACAAGTTTCATCTTTAGATGAAGGAGAACTTATACAAGAGACAAATCTAGAGTTTGAAATAATGTGGAACAATGCCGAAACACTTACTAAAGAGTGGATAACAGAGTATGAGAAACACTTTAGAAAAAATAAAAATAAAAGAACAGAAATACGTACATATTCATTCGATGATTTTAAAATTTCTCCAAATGTTATGCAAAGCAAAGCATTGGAATCATTAAGTAATTTGAGAAAAAATGGGAAAAATAAGGCTCTTTTAATTTCTGCAACAGGTACTGGAAAAACATATTTAAGTGCATTTGATGTTAAAAATATGAAACCCAAAAGAGTTTTATTTTTAGTGCATAGGGAACTTATTTTAAAAGATGCTGAGAGAAGTTTTAAAAATGTGCTTGGAAAAGAAATAAAGAGTGGAATTTTATCGGGAAGTAGTAAACAATACGATGTGGACTATATGTTTTCTACTATAAGTATGATGTCAAAAGATGATGTTATGACAAAATTTAATAGGGATCATTTTGATTATATTATAATAGATGAGGCACATAGAAGTGGTGCAAATAGCTATAAAAAAATAATAGAATACTTCAATCCAAAGTTTATGTTGGGAATGACAGCTACTCCTGAAAGGACTGATGGTTTTGATATATATACTCTTTTTGACCACAATATAGCATATGAAATAAGATTACAGGATGCACTTGAAGAAGATATGCTTTGTCCGTTCCATTATTTTGGTATATCTGAATTAGAAGTAGAAAATGAAACTATAAGTGATAACTCTGATTTTAGGTACCTTGTATCAGATGATAGAATAAACCATATTATAGAAAAAATAGAATTTTATGGATACAGTGGTGATAGGGCCAAAGGATTAGTGTTTTGCAACAGTATAAAAGAAGCTAAGGAGTTGTCGAATAAATTTAATTTAAGAGGATACAAAACAATAGCGTTATCAGGTGAAAATTCAGAAAGTGAAAGAGCTGATGCAATAGATAGGCTTGAAAGTGATACTAGAGATGATTATATAGAATATATTTTTACAGTTGATATATTTAATGAAGGTGTAGATATTCCTTCTGTAAATCAAATTGTCATGTTGAGACCGACACAATCAGCTATTATATTTGTCCAGCAGCTAGGTAGAGGACTTAGAAAGTTTAAAGATAAAGAATATGTTGTAGTATTAGATTTTATTGGAAACTATACAAATAACTATCTTATACCAATAGCACTTTCTGGAGATAGATCGTATAACAAAGACAACATAAGAAGATATGTAGCTGAGGGAAATAGAATTATACCTGGGTGCTCTACAGTTAATTTTGACAAGATAGCTAGAGAAAGAATATACGAAAAGATAGATAAAGTAAAATTAAATAGTGTATCAATAATAAAAAAAGAGTATTTCAATCTTAAATACAAATTAGGAAGGATTCCAAAACTTATAGACTTTGAGAAATACGGTTCTTTAGATGCAGAGAGAATTTTTCAAACTTGCAATTCTTATCCAGAATTTCTGATGAAGTATGATAAGGATGATTATAAAATAACTTTTGACGATGATGCTAAGAACCAACTAGCATTTATATCTAACAAACTAGCAAATGGAAAGAGAATACATGATCTTGTAGTAATGAAAAATATTGTTATTAATAAAGATAATTTTCTATCTAATGCTATAGATGAATTAAAATCAGAATTTGGGATAGAAATGACTGACACAGTTCTAAGAAACGTTATAAAAGTTTTATCAAACGAATTTGCAGTGAACTCTACAGAAAAGCGAAAAAATGCAAATTGTAAGTTTATAGATGAATGTGAGGGAAAATATATAGTTAATCCTAAGTTTAAAAAGGCTCTCTCAGATAAAAATTTAGAGTATGAAATTTTAGAAGTTGTAGAATATGGAATAAGGAAATATAAAGCAGCTTATTCAAATAAGTATAAGGATACAGAATTTAACTTATATAAAAAATATACTTATGAGGATGTATGCAAACTTTTAAATTGGAGCACGAATGTTGTTGCTTTAAATATTGGGGGATATAAATATGACGAGGAAACAAACACATTCCCAATATTTATAAATTATAATAAAGATGAGAACATAAATGATACTATAAAATATGAGGATAGATTTATAAACTCTAAGAAACTAATAGCAATATCAAAATCAAAAAGAGATAAAAATTCAAAAGATATGCAACAGATAATAAATGCTCAAAAGAACGGAACGAGAATATTTCTATTTGTGAGAAAAAATAAAGATGATTCTACGTCTAAAGAATTTTACTTCTTAGGCGAGATGTATTTTGCAGGTGATATGAAAGAATTTATAATGCCAAATACAGAGGCTTCTGCTGTTGAAATATCGTATGAGTTAGAAAATCCAGTTAGAGAGGATATCTACGATTACATTACAGAACAATAAAAGCTAGGAGGACAACATATGAAACCATTAATCTTTGGTTCAGCTGTAATAGACGAAATCCTATACATAAACACCCTTCCAGAATCTGGTGACGATGTAGAATGCACACTCAGAAAAACATCTCTCGGAGGATGTGCATACAACACAGCATGTATGCTTAGAAACCTAAACATACCTCACGATTTATGTACTCCGATTGGAACAGGTGATTATGCAGCTGAAATAGAAAAAAGACTTCACGAAAACGGATACAATACCATGATAAAAGATCTGGAAAAAGATAATGGGCACTGTATCTGTCTTGTTGAATCCGATGGAGAGAGAAGTTTTATAACTATAAACGGTGTTGAGATAGAAATAAAAAAGGAATGGCTTGAAAATATAAATACAGAGGAATATTCGTCTATATGTATCAATGGATATCAGGTTTGCAGAGAAAGTGGAGATATTGTGGTTTCATGGCTTGAAGAAAAATGGAGAAATAAAAAAATATTCTTTGCTCCAGGGCCACAGATAAATGATATTTCAGAAGACATCATGAAAAGAATACTTTCACTTTCTCCTATTATGCATATAAATGAAAAAGAGGCTATTGAATTTACAAAAGAGAACACAATTGAAAAAGCGATACAGGAAATATACAAGATTACTTCAAATACAGTCATAGTAACAATAGGATTTGATGGAGCCATGTATATAGAAAATGGAAAAATTTCAAAAGTGGATGGATTTAAAACAGAGGCAGTTGATACCATAGGAGCAGGAGATGGGCATATTGGAGCTGTTATTGCTGGAGTTGAAAGTGGTCTTTCTATACATGATTCAATAGTCCTGGCAAATAAAGTGGCATCTGAGATTATAAAGGTAAGTGGAGCTGTCATTTCATATGATGAATTTAAAAAACTTGGAATAAACATATAGAGGAGGATGAGATGGAACGGAATAATATAAAATATCTTGCTGGAAAATATACATTTCTTCATATAAACTACTGGGGAATATACAGCGCTCTTTTGGGGTTTACTGCTGTATATATGATGTCGCTTGGAATGAGTGCATCACAGATAGGCTTTGCAATGGCGTGCTCAAGTATATGTTCAACACTTATACAGCCACCACTTGCGACATTTGCAGATAGTACCAGAAAATACACAATAAAGCAGATAACACTGTTTCTGGCAATTATAGGTATATCTTTTGTAATAGGTGTAAATTTTCTTCCTGTAGGAAATTCTGCAAAAGTAGTGATGTTTGTTGGTGCTATGGCATCTACAAATATAATGCTTCCAATGCTTAATTCGATAAATGTATACTACACAAATAGAGGAGAATATATAAACTATGGAGCATCGAGAGGAATAGGATCATTTTCATATGCAGTGGTATCGTATATACTTGGATACGCTGTTCGGATTTATGGAGAGAATATAATAACGCTATCGGCATTTATACTGTATATACTTCTGATAGTTTCTATAATGCAGTTCAGAATGAAAAAAGATAAAAAAGATTTATACGAACAAAGATATGAAACAACTACAGAAGAGAATAATATATCAGAGTCTGGCAATATAGAAAATAAAAAAGGCGATATATCGTCAGCGTCGAATAATATAGACAAAAGAAACTTTTTTGTAAGACATAGAAGATATATGTTTCTTCTATGTGGAGTTGTATTTTTTTTTGCATTCCACAATATGACAAATACATATATGATACAGATTGTGGAATATCTTGGAGGAAACAGCCGGGATATGGGAATATCTGTGGCACTTGCTGCAGCTCTGGAACTTCCTACAATGTTTTTCTTTTCAAAGATAGTTGAAAAAATAGATTCAGCTAAACTTATGAAAATAGCGGGACTTAGCTTTTTTATAAAGTCCATACTGTTTTTTATGGCTGATAGTGTATATATCATATATGTATCACAGATAATGCAGATGTTTTCATTTGCACTTTTTATACCGGCATCTGTTTACTATGCAAATATTATAATGGATGAAAGAGACAAGGTAAAAGGTCAGGCATTTATGACTACTTCTTTTACGATAAGCGGTGTAGTAGGAAATCTATTGGGCGGATATCTGATAGACAATATAGGTGTACACAATATGATGGCAGTATCTGTAATAAGTGCATTTATTGGAATGGTAATAGTATTTATAGCAGCCGGGGGGCGTGATTTCTATGAAAAAAATGTATCCGTCAAATCTTCATAAATTTGTTGAGTTTTCAGCATTTACAGTATTGATAATATCTTTTTTTATATCTGTATATGGAATGAACACTCTTCCAGATAATATAGCTATACATTTTGATATACATGGAAATCCGGATAGATACGGATCTCCAAAGACTTTAATACTTACAAGTATACTGATGATGATACCTATGGGTATTATAAGTATTTGTGCTCATTTTGTAGATGTGGAGTGTATGAACCTTACATTTAAGTTAAACAAAATAAATAAAGTCGAAGTAAGAAAAAGCATTCAGTTAATGATGTATCTTCTGGAGCTTGAGTTTTCTGTGTTTGGACTATTTATAACTCTGAAATCATATAATCAAAGTGGAAGCGGTATACTTTCGGCTGTATTAGTTCTTGTAGTTATTATGACTGCGACTATAGTCTGGGGAATGAAAGACAGCAAAAGAAAGAACGATATGTAAATTGACAAAACTTAGATTAAACGTTTTCAGTATTGACGTTTATTTTGGGCGTATGATAATATAGACGTATAAACAAAAGGACAGGATTCTGTGACTGACGGGACGTGAAATAACACGATTGGAGCAGAATCTTATATAAAGCCGACCGTCTGGGCAGTGCGATTTTTCGTATTGTCCTTTTTTGTTGAAAAAATTTTATACAAAAGGAGTCGGTGAAATGAAAGAGGGAAAAATAATATTATCAGAAGATTCGAAAAATAACAAGCTTCTAAATAACAGATGGATGAGAGCTGCTGTTCCAGCACTTCTTATACATTGCAGTATAGGGACAGTATACTGCTGGTAGACTTTCAAGGAAGCAATAGCAAATCAGATTGGAATGTCGACATTTTCTGTTGGATGGGCATTTTCATTTGCAATATTTTTCCTGGGAATGTCTGCAGCATTTGCGGGTAGAATGGTAGAAAAAGATATAAAGAAATCATCTCTTATATCATGCCTGTTTTTTACAGCTGGGATGATAGGAACAGGATTTTTTATAGATAATACTACAGGAGTTACTGCTCTTATAGGAATATATATATGTTACGGATTTGTAATGGGAATAGGTCTTGGAGTAGGGTATATAACTCCGGTAAAAACACTTATGTTGTGGTTTAAAGATAAAAAAGGTCTTGCTACGGGTATTTCTATAATGGGATTTGGACTTGCAAAGGCGATTGCAACACCTATAATGGAAATTATACAGAGAAACTTCGGTGTAGCTTCTATGTTTTATATTTTAGGTGCCGTATATTTTGTGATGATGATAGCCGGGCATTTGCTAATCAGAAAACCAGCAGGCTGGGTAGAAGCACACGACGAAAAGAGCAGATTCAGAAAGAGATATATGTTCAAAGACAGAACATTTACAGGAATATGGCTTATGTTTTTCATAAATATACACTGCGGACTTATGCTTATATCTTATGAAAAACAGCTTTTAAGTCTTGTATTTGCAGCGAGCGCTTCTCTTGCAGTAATTGTAAGTACGGTTCCATCTGTTACAGCAGCGATGAACGCTCTTGGAAGAATCGGATTTTCAACTCTTTCAGATCAGATGAGTGATAGAAATACTATTTATAAAGTGATATTTGTGATGAGCCTTATAGTATCATGTATGTCTTTTGTTGTTTTCATAATTTCAGGAAATTCATATTCAGGAATTGCTGGAGTATGTGTAATACTTCTGCTTGTTGTTGTGAATGCCGGATATGGTGGAGGATTTTCAACACTTCCAGCCCTTTTATCTTCAAGATATGGAATGAAGAATGTAAGTGAAATACATGGTCTTGCACTTTCAGCATGGGCAATTGCAGGACTTACAGGAAATAATACAACAGAAATGATTCTTGAAATAAGTGGTGGTTCATATACTTATATATTTGCTGTTGCAGCATTACTTTATATAATCGCATTTGTTGTATCATCAAAAATGATAGCTTCAAAAGGAATGAATATAGAAATTCAGGAATAAATTTTATACTATGTAAACGATGTCTTGATTATGTTATAATTTTGTAGTAACAACAGGGAATCAACAAATAATTGAGACAGAGAGGTAAAATATGAAAAAGTATAAAGCTGTAATTTATGATTTGGATGGAACACTTGTAAATACTTTGGATATGAATATGTATCCACTTCTTAGAATAATAAAAGAGGAAACAGGAGAGGATTGGGAACTTAAAGATGTTCTTAAATTCTATGCATATCCTGGTATGAAGACTATAGAAACTCTAGGATTTAAAAATCCGGAAGAGACATACAAAAGATGGGTAAAATATGTAAATGAATACGAAGGTGGAGCCACTATATACGACGGATTTGAAGAAGTTTTGGAAACTTTTGATAAGGCTGGAATTATACAGGCTGTTGTATCTTCAAAGAAAAGGGCTCAGTATGAAATAGATATAGTATCAAAAGGAATAGATAAATATATAAAAACAGCGGTTCTTGAAGAGGATACAATCAGACACAAGCCGGATCCGGAACCGATGAATGAATGTCTGAAAAGACTTGGACTTAGTGCTGATAAAGTAATATATATCGGTGATACACATGCTGACTGCAAAGCATCGAAAGCGTCTGGGATGGATTTCGGATATGCAAGATGGGGAAGTGTGACAGATGACGGAATAGAAAATCCTGAATATGTATTTGAAAAACCGCTTGATCTTCTATCTATTATAGAATAAATTATAGAAATAAAACGGCATATATGTTATTATATTTGATGGGAATGAGGTTCTCCCAGGGAATTAATCCTAAACTGCCAATGTGCTGATGACTTCTGCTTTTACGCGGGAGTTGTCAGCTTTTTTTATTTGATTCAAAATTATATTATAAATTGCTGTGTACAACAAATAATATAATTATAGTATAAGGATATATTGGGAGAATATTTCCTTGAAATATAAACATATCAATAATAGAAAGGAAAAAACATGACTGAAAAATTAAAAAAAATATACAGAAATTATAGTGGAATAATACTTCTTGGACTTTCTGGAATTCCAATAGGTGTTTGTGTAGGAATTATTGATACGATATTTGGAAAGATACTTCTTGAAATAACGGATATAAGAAATACAAATCCTATGATATTTCTTCCGTTTTTATCACTTGCAGGGGTACTGATAGTGTATTCATATTCAAAATATGGAAAAACAAGTTCAAAGGGAATGGGACTTGTTTTTGAGGTAGGACATGGCGATGAGAATGTAATACCGAAAAGATTAATCCCTTTTGTAGTTATGGGAACATGGATTACTCATCTTTTTGGAGGAAGTGCAGGTAGAGAAGGTGTTGCAGTTCAGATAGGTGCGGCATTTTCACATTATGTAGGGAAAAAACTTCCTTTTGAAAATGCATCAAAGATATTTCTGATAACAGGTATGGCTGCAGGGTTTTCTGGACTTTTCCAGACTCCGATAGCCGCGATACTTTTTGCTATGGAGGTGCTTGTAGCCGGAGAACTAAAATACCTGGCTCTTTTTCCTGCATTTACTGCTGCATTTACGGCGAGCAGTGTATCAGGATTTCTTGGACTTGAAAAATTCACATTTGAACTTACAGAAAGTGTATCACTAAATCCTGAAATATTTATAAAACTTGCTTTACTTGGGCTGATCTTTGGAATCGTTGGTGGAATGTTTGCCTGGTCTCTTAAATATATGAAGGGATATATGAGTGCAAAGTTTGGAAATCCTATCATGAGAATTGCAATTATGGGTGTTGTTCTAAGTGTATTTCTGATGCTACTTCATATGGGGAGATATTCAGGTCTTGGTACAAATCTGATAAGCAGCAGTTTCGGTGGGGAAGATATTTATGTCTATGACTGGATTTTAAAGTTTATTTTTACTGTGTGGACACTTTCTATAGGTTTTCAGGGTGGAGAGGTTACACCGCTGTTTTCTATAGGTGCAAGTCTTGGAGTTGTTGTTGCGGGTGTAATGGGTATGCCTGTTGAGTTGGTTGCGGCTCTTGGTTACGCTGCTGTTTTTGGCAGTGCTACAAATACACTGTTTGCTCCGATTTTTATTGGGGCTGAGGTGTTCGGGTTTGCGTATGTTCCATATTTTTTCGTGGTGTGTGTAGTTGGGTATGTGTTTAATATGAATAAATCGATATATACACTTCAGAAGGTGAAGGAGATTTAGGTTATATATAGAAATATTAATATAAGGCTTATTTTTAAGAGGTGGTAAAATGAAACGTTGTATTGTTTTGTCTGGAATAGTTATATAATAATATATTTTTAAGGAGGATTTTAAATGACTATTCCAGTAAAAAAGATTTATCCGCGTACAGGAGATAAACAAACTGTTTATTTAAAAAATATTATATCAGATCCAAATATACGTGTTGGCGATTTTACAATGTATAATGATTTTGTAAATGACCCGCTATTGTTTGAAAAAAATAATGTTTTGTATCATTATCCAATAAATAATGATAAGTTAAAAATAGGAAAATACTGTTCCATAGCATGTGGAGCAAAATTTATATTTAATAGTGCTAATCATACTTTATCATCGTTATCTACATATCCATTTCCTTTATTTTTTGAAGAATGGGGATTAGATAAAAAAGATGTAACAAAGTCTTGGGATAATAAAGGAGATATTGTTATTGGCAATGATGTATGGATAGGTTATGAAGCAATTATATTATCAGGCGTAACTATAGGTGATGGAGCTATAATTGGTGCTCGTGCTGTTGTTACAAAAGATGTACCTCCATATACTATTGTCGGGGGAGTCCCTGCAAAGGCTATTAAAAAAAGATTCTCTGAGGATACTATTTCTAGACTTTTGGAGATTAAATGGTGGGATTGGCCGGAAGATAGAGTTTCAATAAATTTAAAAGAAATACAAAATGGAGATATAGATAGGTTAAAATAATATTTTATACAAAAGGACAATCAATAATTTGATTGTCCTTTATTTATAAATATATAATTTTGATAAATATTTAGCTTTAGCTTAGATATTATTATTTGATAGTATAAATAGCTATAGTTGTGTAGTTATACTTTAGATGATAAAATTTTATTATAAATGTTATTGAAAATACAGAAGGTGATACTATGAACAATATAAATATAAAATGGGTAGATTTTTATCAGGAACTAGCTGATAATCTAGTCAAATATAAAGAAAATAGAACTGAACTTATAGAAAAAATAAAAAGAGTATATCATAATATAAATTTGATAATTCCAACACTGGAAACAAATAAAGAAGTATTTGATATAGATCCATTTACTATATTTGGACTTTTTAATAAAGGACTTAAAGACGAGAATAGAACAAAAATATTAAATGGAATAAAAAAAGAGTTCTCAATAAAATCAGATGTCCCATATAAATTTGACGGTGTACCATTATTAAACAATATGATGTCAACATTCTACTACTTCAAAGAGTATAGAGAGGAAGATGATATAGATAATCTATGGGATTTTTTTGTTTCTGCTATTAAATATGAAGAGAATCAATCTCTTGAGAGGAAAAATAGATTTATAGAGTGCTACAATAGGGTTGTAAAACAGAAGGGAGTCAGATGGAATATTACTATGGGTCTCTTCTGGATAAGACCATACAGTTATATAAATCTAGATTCAAGAAATAGATGGTTTTTATGTGAGAAAAACGGTGAATTCTCAAGAATATCCGAAATTACTAAAGGTTTAAAAGAATTTCCTGATGGAAATTCATATCTTAAAATATGCAGCATAATATCAGATATGATATTAGAACATAAAGTAGAGTATGAAAATTTTATAGAGATTTCATATGATGCATGGCTTATTTCAGATGAGGAAAATAAAAGAAAAAAGGAAGAAATAAATAGAAATTCAGAGAGTAAAGGTTATTGTAACGTATCAGAAGCTCTATCTGATTATGATGATATATATGATAGAGGTAGCTTTTTAAATGAAGTGTACATGAATCCAAACGATTACGATACAATAGTCGGACTTATAAAAAGAAAGAAAAATATCATTCTTCAGGGAGCTCCTGGTGTAGGTAAAACTTTTGTAGCAAAGAGAATAGCTTATTCAATGATGCAGGAAAAAGATGAAAGCAGAATAAAAATGGTACAGTTTCACCAGAGTTATTCATATGAGGACTTTATTATGGGGTATAGACCGAATGAAAGTGGATTTGAACTCAAAAGAGGACCTTTTTATAATTTCTGCAAAAAAGCTAGAGAGGATATTAAAAACGATTACTTCTTTATAATAGATGAGATAAACAGGGGAAATATAAGTAAAATATTCGGGGAACTTTTTATGCTTATAGAATCGGACAAAAGAGGAGAAAAAATTCAGCTTATCTATTCTAATGAGGAGTTTTGTGTTCCTCCAAATGTATATATTATCGGTATGATGAATACCGCAGATAGAAGTCTTGCTATGCTTGACTATGCACTTAGAAGAAGATTTGCGTTTTTTGAGATGAAACCAGCATTTACTACTGAAGGATTTGAAGCATATATGGAAATAAAATCGGATTCTACATTCAAAAAACTTATAAATACTGTAATAGAATTGAATAAGGAAATAGAAGACGACGATACTTTAGGCGCAGGATTTTGTATAGGACACAGTTATTTCTGTACAGATGAAAAAATAGATTTGAAATGGATGGAATCAGTTATAAATTACGAAATAATTCCACTGTTGAGGGAGTACTGGTTTGACGATAAAGAGAGGTCGACTTACTGGGAAAGACGTCTGAAAGAGGTAATTTCTTATGAAAGATAGTATTTTCATACAAAATATATACTATATGCTTTCATATGCCTACAAAGTATTGAGAGAGGACGGGTACAGAAAACTCTGTTTTGAAGAATTTGAAAATGCAGTGGATCTACTGTCTGCAATACTTGTAAAGGCTGTATCTGTGCAGATAAAAAGAGGACTTCACAGAGAGTATTTAGAAAAAACTGAGAAGATAGGATGTGTTCATGGAAAAATCGATATAAACGAATCTATAAAAACAATGTCTCTAATGAAAAAACAACTTGTATGCACATTTGATGACTTTTCTATAAATTCATATATGAATAGAATAATAAAGACAACGATGCTCATCCTTCTTAAATCGGATATAAAAAAGAGTGTAAGAAAAGATATAAAAAATCTTCTGCTGTATTTTAAAGGTGTAGATACTCTGGAAATCGGCGATATAAATTGGAAAATGAGATACGATAGAAATAATAAAAGCTACGAGATGATAATAAATATCTGTTATCTGATAATAAAAGGACTTGTTCAAAACGAAAAAGACGGAAATATGAAGATAATGCACTTTCTCGATGAACAGAGGATGTGTAGACTTTATGAAAAGTTCCTGTTTGAGTATTTCAGGAAAGAATATCCAGAGATTAGAGTTAGCTCGCCGTATATTAATTGGGATATAATAGGTGAAGCAGATAGCATGCTTCCTATTATGCATGCAGATATTGTTCTTGAGTATGAAGGAAAAAAGTTGATTATAGATGCAAAGTATTATAAAAACAGTGTCCAGAGGTGGTTTGATAAGCCGACAATTCATTCAAGCAACCTGTATCAGATTTATGCGTATGTCAAGAATATGGCATCCAGATATGATGGAGAGGTTTCAGGACTTCTTTTGTATGCTATGACAAATGAGAAAGTTGTTCCAGATAACGAATATGTTATGGGAGGAAACAGGATTGGTGCAAAGAGTTTAGATCTTGGGGTTAGATTTGAAGAGATTGAAATACAGTTGAATGATATTGTTAGAAATAATTTCAATCAAATGTGTAAATAATGAAGTAAAAAAATTTTAAGGAGATTAAAAATGAATATAGTAGAAATAAAAAAACGTAGTTCAGAGTTAATATTAAAACTAATAGATGTTTGGGAAAAATCTGTGAGAGCTACACATACATTTTTATCTGATGAGGAAATAAATAGTATAAGAAACTATGTACCAGAAGCGTTATATAATGTTGAGCATTTAGCTATTATAAATGGCTATGATAATTACCCAATTGCTTTTATAGGAATAGAGGATGACTCATTGGAAATGTTATTTGTTTCTCCAGAAAATAGAGGAAAAGGGATTGGAAAGACATTGGTCAAATATGGTATTGAAAACTATGGAATCAATAGAGTGACAGTAAATGAACAAAATCCACAAGCTATAGGCTTTTATGAACATATGGGATTCAAAACATTTAAAAGAACAGATTATGATGAACAAGGAAACCCGTATCCTATCCTATATATGCGTATTAAGTAAATGACTGGAATAATAATATTATATTATAATATATATACTACAATTTAAAATCAAAAATTATGATAAAGGAGATAAAATATGACAAAAGTATTATTTGTATGTCACGGCAGGATTTGCTGTTCAGAATAAAAAGCCTCAAATCGTCTTAAATACTTCTATAAATAGTAGTTCTTATGTTTCATTCTCAATTTTACCAATGATTTACCAATATTTCTGGAGAGTCAGACTTGCAAAAAATAAGCCAGAATGAGGAGATTAAAAATATGAGCGAATTGAAACCAAGAATAACAGAAAACGGAATTGATTATATCCTTGTCGGAGATTACTATATCCCAGATTTGAAGCTGCCGGAGGAACACCGTCCTATCGGAAAGTACGGACGGATGCACCGGGAATATTTAAGAGAAGTCCACCCATCCAGATTGAACACACTGATACTGACCGGAGAATTGTGGACATATCTTGCAGACCTGAACGAACAGGCACAGGAACGGTTAGACACTATCATGGAGCAGATGAAAGCTACCGAGGGCGTGACAGAGGAATTAAAGCGTACTTCTCAAATGGAATGGGTGCAGCGTTGCAATAACATCCGTAACCGGGCAGAAGAAATTGTTCTGCATGAGATGATCTATTCATAAGGGTATGATATAGGGAAACGATATCTGAAACATGGTATCGTTTCCTGTTTTTATAAATATTTGTGTAACAGAAAATGGGTGTAAGGTTGACATTACAAGAAAAAACATATATAATTATTGTAATGTTAACCTTACTTTTGGAGGAACTATGAAAAACAGAATAAAAGAATTGCGAGAACAGCGAGGGCTGACGCAAGAGCAATTAGGAGAACTGGTTGGAGCTTCAAGGCAGGCGATAAATGCCATAGAAACAGAAAAATTTGAACCATCTATCTGGCTTGCATATGATATTTCTAAAGTATTTGAGTGTGCCATTGAGGAGGTATTTTTATTTGGTGTAAGTTTGAGAAAATCAAGAGCTGACAGCAGCAGACAGGAGGTAAAAAGTGGCAACAAGATTTCTTCGTTATGACAGCGACCCTATATTAAGAAAAAAATGTAAAGCTGTCCTAAAAGTTGATGATAAAATCAGGCAGCTCTTAGATGATATGCTTGATACATTACATGAAACAGAAAATGGAGCTGCACTGGCAGCAAATCAGGTTGGCGTTTTGAAAAGGTTGGTTGTCATTGATTTTAACGATACACGATTAAAACTTGTAAATCCGAAAATGATAAGCCAAAGCGGTGTGCAGGAATGTGTTGAGGGATGCCTTAGTTTCCCGAACCGTTTTGTAAAAACAATTCGTCCACAAAAGGTCACGATTCAGGCACTCAATGAATATGGAGAGGAAATTATAGTTGACGGAGAAGATGAAATGGCAAAATGCTTCTGCCATGAGCTGGAACATCTGGACGGTATGATTTTTTTAGATAAAGCGATTGAAGAACTTTCTGTTGTGTAGTGCAAATTGATAGATGCCGTTTCGGAAAAAGAAAAGGAGTTTTATGAGCAAAGTTATTATGATGTGCGGCGTATGTGGTTCTGGAAAGACTACTTACGCCAAGAAAAAAGAACAGGAAGGATATATCAGACTTTCCATTGATGAAGAAATGTGGAAACTTTATGGGAGAAAGGGAATTGATTATCCGGAAGAACAATATGAAAAATTGTCAGAGCAGGTGGAGGCTGCGCTTCAAAAAAAGCTGCTGTCCCTGATTCAGCAGGGAAAAGACGTTGTGATTGATTTTAGTTTCTGGAGTAAGGAAAATCGAAATTTTTATAAAGAGCAGATCAAAAAAGCAGGCGCTGAAACGGAACTTGTCTATATGAAAGCCAGTAAGGAGCTTTTGCAAAAAAGGCTATATAAAAGAAATCAGGTCTTAAATGCCAATTCGCCGTTTGTGATAACAGATGAAATATTGGAACATCATTATCACGCATTTCAGGAGCCATGCGGCGAAGGAGAAAAAGTAATTTTGCAGAAAGAGGATATTATACAGTATTCAAAAGAAGAAAGTAAAGCAATCTGGAATCAGAACGCTGAATTTTGGGATTGTTCAATGGGGGATGAATCAAATGATTTTCACAGAGAAGTTGTCCGTTCAAAAGTAACAGAGCTTCTAAATCCTGATCCAACAGATTATATTTTAGATATTGCCTGTGGGAATGGAAATTATTCTGCATATCTTGCAGAAAAAGCTGTCTCTGTTTTGGCTTTTGATTATAGTGAAAAAATGGTGGAACTGGCAAAAAAGCGCCAAAAACGGTATGCTAATCACATTGAGTTTTGTGTAGCAGACGCTACGAATGAAACAAGTCTGATGGCATTAAAAAGAAATAAGCCATTTACAAAAGCAGTCTCAAACATGGCGGTCATGGATATTACAGACATTAAGCCGCTTTTTACCTCTGTTTATAAATTGCTTGAGGATAACGGAGTATTTGTATTTGCGACACAGCACCCCTGTTTTGTAACGCTTACAGAAAAATATATGACGCCGCACAGCTATTACGATATTGCGATTGAAGGACAGCCACAAAAACAATGTTATTATCATCGTTCTTTACAGGATATTTTTAATCTGTGTTTTGATACTGGTTTTGTCATAGACGGATTTTACGAAGAATGCTATTTTAATAAAGAAATCCCGGATATTATCATTGTCAGAGCCATAAAAATTGAGAGGTAGATAGTAGATTTGCTATTTCCTGTAATTGTAAAAAAACTTAAAACTATGGAGGTATCTATTTTGATTATAAGACAAGAAAGACCGGAAGATTATGATACGGTATATCATGTTGTAAAAGAAGCATTTGAAAATGCTGAATATACAGATGGAAATGAACAGAACTTAGTTGCTGCGTTAAGAAAAAGCAAATCGTTTATTCCGGAACTTTCTCTTGTTGCTGTCGAGGACGAAAAAATTGTAGGACATATTCTTTTTACAAAAGCAGTTGTTCAAGGGGTTGAGGTTCTTGCGCTTGCCCCTCTTTCTGTATTACCCGATTATCAGAACAGGGGAATCGGATTATCTTTGATGAAAGAAGGACACAGTATAGCACATAAATTGGGATATGAATATTCAGTTGTTTTGGGACATTCCAAATACTATCCAAAGGCAGGATATATTCCGGCAAGTGAGTGTGGAATAAAAGCGCCATTTGAAGTTGACGATGAAAGTTTTATGGCACTTAATCTTAACGGAAGTCAAAACAAATTAAATGGAGTTATTGAGTACGACAAGGCTTTTGGGATATGATGTAAAAAATTAGAAGTTGGGAAGGTAAAACATAGATGAATCAAGGTAGAATTATTGTAATCACAGGTTCGCCGGGAACAGGGAAAACTACAACGGCATCTGCTGTTGCAAAAGAATCAGATTTAGAAAAGTCTGTGCATATGCACACAGATGACTTTTACCATTATTTGAGTAAAGGGGCAATACCACCACATTTGCCAGAATCAAATGAGCAAAATTTGGTTGTCATTGAAGCATTTTTAGAAGCTGCGAAGCGATATGTTCGTGGTGGATATGATGTAATTGTAGATGGCATTGTAGGACCGTGGTTTTTAGAGCCGTGGCTCAACATTGTTCAAGAGCATTATGAAGTACACTATATCGTTTTAAGGGCAAGTAAAGAAGAAACTATGAAGCGAGATATCGAACGCTCAAAGTTAGATAGAGAAACAAATGTTGAATTAGTTGAAACAATGTGGAAACAATTTTCTAATTTAGGAATCTATGAATTAAATGTTATAGATACAACTGCGCACTCAATCAAAGATACTGTTTCAGCAGTAAAAGAAAAAATCGTAAGCGGTACGGCTTTACTATTTTAGACAATTCCAGTTTGCCGTTCTGATTTTCAACTGAATAACCACAGCACAAACCGCTGCTACATGGGAGCCAACAAACCATGCAACAGCGGTTTTCCCTTACCTTTTTTCCTCTGGCTGATAGGCGTTCCCATTTTCTTTGATTTTTTGAGAATCCGAATCAGCCAGCGAAATTCTTCGTCTGACAGATTTTTATAGTTGATGCCGATCTGCTTGCAGTAAAGGACAACCAACTTTTCATCCCGGCTGCCCTTGAAATTTTCGACCGCTTCCAGATTTTCTTTCAGTTCATCGGCAACAGTGGTCTGGGGCGCACTCTCACTGTCCTTTTTGTGGGCTTCCCGAATATACCGGATAATCCGGTTGAGGTCATCCAGAACCATGTGGCTGAAATACTCATCATCGCTGATATGGGCAGCTTGCAGCACCTTCAAATGTGGGTCATCTTCGCCGGGGCGATACCGTTCAATGATTTCATGCCGGACAGTATCGACAAGTGCATTGAGGTTTTGAATCTGCATAGTGGCAATCCCGTCTACATAAATCTCAATATCTGCAAGAAACTTGATAAAATCTTTATGTGTGGCAAGCTCACAGAGCAGACGGTTGTTAATCCGACCGCTTTTCAGAAGTGCGACCATCTCATCATTCAAATGCAGTTCCGTCAATGGCGTGTTGATCTGCTCCCTGTTCTCTGTCCGGCACAGCAGATAATCAACGGAAACTCCATAGAAGTCTGCCAGCGTGATGAGGTTGCCATGATTGATTTCCTTATAATCCTCTTTTTCATAACTTCCAAGAGCTGATTTGGAAATACCCGTCAACTCTGATAATTCTTCCAGATTTAAGCCTTTGTCCTTGCGTAGTTCCCAAAGGCGTTCCTGTATGCTTGTCGCTCCTTTCATGGGCACACGCTCCTTTCCAACGGTTTCATTGCTGCCGCTTAACTGGATTATATCACACTTTCCGCAATCGTGGAAATTTCTGATTTTTACCCTTAATTCCTACTTTGTGGACATACGGCACAGGGCACAAAAATGTTCTATGATACAGGTAGTTCATCGATGGATTATTCCAATCGAATGACCAGCCTGTGTGGGATATGCTTCCCCGGCGATGTAGTGCCATGACTTTTGGCAGGGATGTGGAGGAACCCTGACCAAAACGAGCGTACCAAAGGGAGCGATACGCCGCTGTGAGATTCAGGGGAGGAACGACACCGGGGAGAACTGGCGAACTGACACCGAAATGATACCGAAACACGACAATCTGATAGGGGCATAGTCTACCCTATCGCTGATACTTCGGGAGATTTTAAGCGGCTCTATGGCTGTATTTTTGCCGAAAATCGCCCCGAAACCATACACGAAAACGGGAGGAAACACAATATGCCGAGAATGAGCAAAAAGAGGAAACATGAGCTTTCCTTTTACCTCAATGACCGGGGGCGTGTCACTTACAACGAATTATGCCGGAAATGCCAGCATGGGTGCAAGCAGAGCTTCCGGGCGGTTGTGGTTGACTGCCCCCGTTATTTATCCAAACGAGCCAAGAAAAAGGAGGAACACACCGAATGAATTTTGAATTTATGACGATAGACACACCATTGCCGCCCTGTATGCCATTTCCCAGAGCATTGACAGGATTTCCAGTCAGCAGCACCGCAAAGGTTATGTACTGCCGGATGCTGGACGCTATGCTCTCTAAAGGACAGGAGGATGAGAACGGAATCCTGTTTGTCTGCTTCCCTGTTACAGCCATTGCCGCAGTCCTGTCCCGCAGTCCCATGACGGTCAAGCGTTATCTGAATGAACTGGAAACCGCCGGACTTATCATGCGGGTGCGTCAGGGCGTTGGAGAACCAAACAGGATTTATGTGCTGATACCGGGAAAGGAGGACGCTGCCCTTGCCTGATACCTCAAAGCTGGAAAAGCTCAACTGGGAGTTGGAGAAAAGCGAAAAGAAACTGCGGAAAGCCATCAATGATGAAAAGGCATTGCAGCACCAGTTAAAGCAGCTTACCCGAAAGGAACGGACGCACCGGCTCTGTACCCGTGGCGGTATGCTGGAAAGTTTTCTGCAAGAGCCGGAACGCCTGACAGATGATGATGTCATGCTGTTGTTGAAACTCATTTTTCACAGGCAGGACACGCAGGAACTATTGAAAAAACTGCTGGAACGGGAGAAGCCGGAAACCCCTTAGTTTACTAAGGGCGCAATTATACACCACCCAGAGGTTGGTGCATTGCGTTCTCCGAAGGCTCCTCGCCGGAGGGCTGTGATTTTCCGCAGCCATGGTCTGCTTCAAATCAAACAGGAGACGCTACGCTTCCCCTGCGCTGGCTGCCGCCAGCTACTTTTGTGGACTTGCCATCTGGGGACACCTTACATTGCAAGCTGTTCCCAGCCGACAAGTTTTATAAAATATGCTATCTTTTCGATAGGCAATAAAGTATAATAAAGTCAGCAATAAATCGTAATTTATCAGAAAATGAGGAATAGTTGAAATGGAGGCGCTATAATAACATGAAGATTGAAGGGAACCAGAAAGAACTGGATGCAATGGTAGAATTTCATAAGGGAAACCGTATCGAGGGGCTGAGACTGCAAGAAGAATTTGCAGCGGAATTTCGTAAGGAGTATAAAGACAAAGATCACTGTCCTTGCCTGAAAGCCTGTCGTTATCACGGAAACTGTAAGGAATGTGTAGCAATCCACAGAGCGCATCAGGAACATGTTCCTAATTGTATGCGACCATTGATTAATAAAAAATTGAAATTGATGTCAGAATTAACAGAGCATACCTTGGCAAATGAAATAGAAGCTCCACATGAGATTTTAAGAAAATAGGCAAGTCAAATTTCAGTTTGTTAGCTTTACATCGGGTCAACTTGTACCGAACTTTTACAACTAAATACCCGCCGCCCACACAGCGGAACACCGAGCAGGAAATCTGAAAAAAGGTCTCCTGCTTTTTTTCTGCTCAAAATGAGGTGGTAAAACGCCACCCCATCCACCAATTACCGAAAGGAGGGACACGAAATGCCCTGTCCACACAACGAAATCACGATTGTTCAGCGCAGCCAGCGGCAGTCTGCGGTTGCCGCCGCTGCTTATCAAAGTGGCGAAAAGCTGTTCTGTGAATACGACCAGCAAGTGAAGCACTACCCGGAAAAGCGTGGTATCGTCCATAATGAAATCCTGCTCCCGGCAAATGCCCCACGGTCATATGCAGACCGCAATACCTTATGGAACGCCGCCGAAGCGGTGGAAAAACAATGGAACTCTCAGCTTGCAAGGCGGTGGGTGCTTACCATCCCAAGAGAGATACCGCCCGACCAGTACGCTGTCCTTGTCCGGGAGTTTTGCCAGCAGCAGTTTGTTTCAAAAAGCATGATTGCTGACTTTGCCATCCATGACCCCCATCCGCCGGGACACAATCCCCACGCCCATGTCCTGTTGACTATGAGAGCAATGGACGAACATGGGAAATGGCTTCCCAAGAGCCGCAAGGTTTATGACCTTGACGAAAACGGGGAACGGATAAAACTTCCGTCCGGCAGATGGAAAAGCCACAAGGAGGATACGGTTGACTGGAACGACCAGAAGTATTGCGAAATCTGGCGGCATGAATGGGAAGTCATCCAGAACCGCTATCTGGAAGCCAATGACCGCCCGGAGCGTGTGGACTTGCGTTCCTATGCCAAACAGGGGCTTTATATAGTCCCTACTGTCCATGAGGGGGCTTCTGTCCGGCAGATGGAAAAGCGTGGTATCCAGACGAATATCGGCAACCTGAACCGGGAAATCAAAACCGCCAACCGCCTGATGAAGTCCATCCGGCAGCTTATCCAAAACCTCAAAGGCTGGATTACCGAGCTGGGAGAAAAACGGAAAGAGCTGCTTGCACAAAAAGCGGCGGAGGAAGCGACACTTCTTCCCAATCTGCTGATGAAGTATATGGAGATACGAAAGGAAGAACGGAAGGACTGGACAAGGGCTGGACAGAACAGGGGGACTTCACAGGACTTAAAAGCAGTCAGCGAAGCCCTGTCCTATCTCCGGCAAAAAGGGCTTTCTACTGTGGAGGACTTAGAAGCATTTCTGGAATCTTCCGGGAAATCAGCAGCCGATTACCGCAATCAGATGAAGCCAAAGGAAGCCCGAAGCAAAGTGATTGACGGGATTCTTGCCAGCCGGACAGACTGCAAGGAATGTAAGCCTGTCTATGAGAAGTACCAGAAGATATTTTTTAAGAAAACAAAGGAAAAATTCAAACAGGAACACCCGGAGGTTGCCCGATATGAGAAAGCCGCTGCCTACCTTGCCAAGCACCCGGACGATAAGGACAGCACTCAAAAGGAACTGCAACAGGAGCAGGAAACACTTCTGGAAGAAATCGCAGAGATGAAAGTACCGCTGACCGAGGTACAAGAGGATTTGAAGAAGCTGCGGGACATCCGCTACTGGGTACGGAAAGCCACACCCGGCACAAAGGAAAGCAAAGAGCCGCCCAAGAAGCAGCCCATCAAGGAAGTCTTGCAGGATAAGGCAGATGAGAAAAAAGCACAAAGAACCGCCCCAGCACAGACGAAACACAGACAACAGGATATGGAACTTTAACAGGCACTTGCCATTTTCAATCAGAGAATGTCAGGTGCTTTTCTTTTTTTCAAGGAGGGATAGATTTGAATGTATTTGAAGCTGTGAAGCAGTCAGTCACAACAATACAGGCTGCGGAGCATTATGGAATCCATGTAGGTCGGAACGGGATGGCTTGCTGTCCGTTCCATCACGATAAAACCCCAAGCATGAAGCTGGATCAGCGTTACCACTGCTTCGGCTGCGGTGCGGATGGGGATGTGATTGATTTTGCCGCCGCCCTGTATGGGCTGGGAAAGAAAGAAGCCGCCGTACAACTGGCACAGGACTTCGGGCTTTCCTATGAGGACTGGAAACCGCCGGGAAAGGCAAAAAAGCCCAAGCCCCGGCAGAAATCCCCGGAGGAACAGTTTCAGGAAGCAAAGAACCGCTGCTTTTGTATTCTTGCCGATTACCATCACTTGCTTATGGCATGGAGAAAAGACTACGCCCCGCACTCCCCAGAGGAAGCCTTTCATCCCCGGTTTGTGGAAGCCTTACAGAAGCAAGCCCAAGTGGAATATCTGCTGGATGTGCTGTTGTTCGGGGAGACAGAGGAAAAAGCAGCTTTGATTACGGACTACGGAAAGGATGTGATACAGATTGAACAGCGAATGGCAGAGCTTGCAACCGCAGACGCAGCAAGAACTAAAAAACACCATGAACGCCATGTCGCCGCCCCAGAGTATTGAGGAAATCAAGGCGGGGCTGGAAACTACTGAGAAAGGCGGTGTCCGTCAGAGCATACGGAACTGCCTGACCGTATTCCAGCGTGCCCCGCTGCTTTCCGGGGCTATCGCATACAACATCCTGACCGACCGCAAGGACATCATAAAGCCCATCGGCTTCCACAGAGAAAGCACCGCCCTGAATGATACGGATATGAAGTATCTTCTTCTCTATCTGGAAGAAACCTACGGGCTTACCAATGAGAAGAAGATTGATAACGCCATCGGGATTGTGGCGAATGAAAACAAGTACCATCCCATCCGGGACTATCTTAATACCCTTGTGTGGGACGGGACAGAACGAAACCCTTTCTGCCTGCGGCACTTTCTGGGGGCTGACGCAGACGATTACACCTATGAAGCGTTGAAGCTGTTCCTGCTGGGTGCAATCTCACGAGCCTTTCAGCCGGGATGCAAGTTTGAAATCATGCTCTGTCTGGTAGGCGGTCAGGGGGCTGGCAAGTCCACCTTCTTCCGTCTGCTGGCAATCCGGGATGAGTGGTTCTCCGATGATTTGCGGAAGCTGGACGATGACAATGTGTACCGCAAGCTACAAGGTCACTGGATTATCGAAATGTCGGAAATGATGGCAACCGCCAACGCCAAGAGCATTGAGGAAATCAAGTCATTTTTAAGCCGGCAGAAAGAGGTTTACAAGATACCCTATGAAACCCACCCGGCAGACCGTCCTCGTCAGTGCGTGTTTGGCGGCACTTCCAATGCCCTTGATTTTCTTCCCCTTGACCGTTCCGGCAACCGCCGCTTTATCCCCGTCATGGTGTACCCGGAGCAAGCCGAGGTTCACATTTTGGAGGACGAAGCTGCTTCCAGAGCCTATATCGAGCAGATGTGGGCGGAAACGATGGAGATTTACCGAAGCGGCAGGTTCAAGCTGGCTTTCAGCCCCGCCATGCAGCGGTATCTCAAAGAACACCAGCGGGATTTTATGCCGGAGGACACCAAAGCCGGAATGATACAGGCGTATCTTGATAAGTACACCGGGAGCATGGTCTGTTCCAAGCAGCTCTACAAGGAAGCCTTGAACCATGCCTTTGACGAACCGAAGCAATGGGAAATCCGGGAAATCAACGAGATTATGAACCAGAGCATTGACCGCTGGCGGTACTTCCCGAACCCAAGAATGTTTTCAGAATATGGCAGACAAAAGGGCTGGGAGCGTGAAAACCCGGCAACTGACTCCAGCAACCTGTCTGAAAAAACGGTGGACGGTTTTGTGGAGGTCACAGAACAGATGGAGCTTCCATTCTGAAAATGACAGCCCGTTGCACCCCCTGTTGCTATCCCGTTGCCGAGCCGGTTGCCGGGGAAAATCCCATAACTGCGGGCTTTTCTCCCTTATAACAACCAAAACAACAGAAAAATAAAAGAAAAGTATAAATAGTAACCATCGCCAGATTGAGATTGTTTGCAAGGTCTTTTGAAGCCCGTTGCCGGACTTCGTTGCCGACACCCTCTGTCTGGCTATTTTCATGCATGGAGGATAACTGCCTATGGCGAATAATAAGCTGAATATTGAAGGAAAAAATTACTCGGATATTCCAGTGTGGCGTAGATATACGCTTACCATTGAGGAAGCAGCCAGATATTATCATATCGGCGAAGGAAAATTGAGAACGCTTATTGACACACATCCCAATGAGGATTTTTATGTGATGAACGGCAATCGTGCCCTCATTAAGCGTGAGAAATTTGAGAGGTATCTGGATCAGGCTACTGTTGTGTAAACAGAGCTGACAGATTTACCGATTTCACATGATATAACTATGCGGAGAGCTGAATTTGTGCTATGATAAGAGTGCAAGTCTGGCTCTCTTTTTTTGAAAGGAGAGTTCACGATGAGTGAGAAAAGACGAGATAACCGTAATCGGATTTTGCGAGAGGGCGAGTACCAGCGTAAAGATGGGAGGTATCGGTTCCGCTATATTGATGAGGACGGAAAAGAGAAAAATGTATACAGTTGGCGTTTGGACAAGAATGATCCAATGCCAAAAGGGAAGAAGCGGGAGCCTTCCCTGCGTGAGAAAGAAAAACAGATTGAAGCGGATTTGTTTGACCGTATCGTAACCAACGGTGGCAACTATACTGTTTTGGAACTGGTAGAAAAGTATGTTTCATTGAAAACAGGAGTTCGTCACAATACGGTTGCCGGATATAAAACGGTCATCAATATGCTGAAAAAAGAGAGTTTTTGGGAATCTGCGAATTGATAAGGTGCGTTTGTCAGACGCCAAGGCATGGTTGACTAAGCTCCAACAAATTGATGGGCGGGGATACAGTTCCATTCATTCTATCCGGGGAGTCCTCAGACCAGCATTTCAGATGGCGGTAGACGAAGATTTGCTTCGTAAAAATCCATTTGAATTTGAGCTTGCATCCGTCATTGTCAATGATTCTGTTACCAGAGAAGCGATTACCCGAAAGCAGCAGAGAGATTTGCTAAAGTTTATTCAGGAAGATAAACATTTTAGCAGATACTATGATGCAATCTATATTCTTTTTCACACAGGGCTTCGTATCTCAGAGTTCTGTGGACTGACGGTTTCAGAAATCGAGTTTGGAGAAATGCGTATCAAGGTAGACCATCAGTTACAGCGTACTGCACAGATGCAGTATGTAATTGAAGAACCAAAAACTGACAAAGGCATCCGCTATGTGCCGATGACGAAAGCTGTCGCAGCGTGTTTTCGCAGAATCATTGCCAACCGCAAGACACCAAAAGTTGAACCGATGGTGGAAGGATGTGCAGGATTTTTGTTTCTGGATAAAAACGATATGCCGATGGTTGCCCTTCACTGGGAAAAGTATCTGGAGCATATCATTCAGAAATACAACAGGATTTACCGTATCCAGATGCCGAAAGTTACCCCTCATGTATGCAGGCACACCTTTTGCTCTAATATGGCAAAATCCGGGATGAATCCGAAAACCTTGCAGTATATCATGGGTCACGCAGACATCAGTGTAACCTTGAACACTTACACCCATGTGAATTTTGATGATGCAAAGGAAGAAGTATATCGGATAGCGAATAGTTAAAAAAGCCCGTTGGTAAGGACGCTTGCTTTACCAATGGATTTACCAAGATTGCAGGGAAAAACATAAGAAAATATGAGAAGATTTGAGAAGATACCTTGAAAAGAAAGGAAAACTCAAAAGTCGGAAAACCCTGAAATATCAAGCGTTTGAGAAGAAATACAAGACTTAAATGGAGATATAAAAAGATGATTAGAGTATTATTTATCTGCCACGGTAACATCTGCCGTTCACCGATGGCTGAATTTGTTCTAAAGGACATGGTAGAAAAAAGAAACATAGCTGACAGATTCCATATAGAATCAGCAGCGACAAGTAGAGAAGAAATAGGAAATCCGGTACATACTGGGACAAGAAACAAACTTGCACAGTACGGAATATCTACATCAGGAAAATACGCAAGACAGGTAACTAAAAAAGACTACAAAGAATATGACTATCTGCTTGTAATGGATGATAGGAATGTAACAAATATAAAAAAGATAACTGGTGAGGACAAGGATAAAAAAATATACAAACTTCTTGAATTTGCAGGAAGCAAAAGAGATATAGCAGATCCTTGGTACACAGGAAATTTTGATGTTACATATGATGATATAGTTGAAGGCTGCGAGGCTTTTCTTAAACATATTGAAAAAAGTGAGTAGAATTTACTGCAAATATAATTTTAAGGTATAAAATTAGTGGTTATTAATTTTAAAATTAAAAAATCCGTTGTCTAGATTAAGGGCAGCGGATTTTTTATTATAAACAATAGTGGTTTCAGCATTTACAAACTAATGTCACTATCTCCTGATGCCAAAGATGTCATTTCTTAAAATTGAAAACGATTGCTTGGGGCAATATAATAAAATCATAGAAAATGACATGTCATAAAATTATTCATATATAACAGGAGGATAAATTTATGAAAGAAAAAATTCAGGTGATGGGGCGTTTCCTGAGTGGAATGGTAATGCCTGTCATTGGGGCATTTATAGCATGGGGACTTATAACAGCACTTTTTATAGAAACAGGATGGCTTCCAAATGAGAAGCTTGCGGAACTTGTATCGCCGATGTCTACATATCTATTACCACTTCTTATAGCTTATACTGGTGGAAAAATGATACACGACACAAGAGGTGGAGTAATAGGGGCAATAGCTACTATGGGTGTAATAGTAGGAGCAGATATACCGATGTTTATGGGAGCGATGATAGTTGGACCTTTATCAGCTTGGATAATGAAAAAATTCGACCAGGCTATAGATGGAAAAGTAAAAGCAGGATTTGAAATGCTTGTAAACAACTTCTCACTGGGAATACTAGGTGCAATACTTGCTGTAATTGCAATGCTTGGTGTAACACCACTTGTATCAGCACTTAACTCAGCTATGGAAGCGGGAGTAAACTTCTTCGTTCAGAGAAACTTACTTCCACTTGCAAGTATACTTATAGAGCCTGCGAAGGTATTATTCCTTAACAATGCTATAAACCATGGAATATTCTCACCAATGGGAATACAGCAGATTGAAGAATTTGGAAAATCAGTGTTCTTCCTTCTTGAAGCAAACCCTGGTCCTGGTATAGGTATACTTCTTGCGTACTGTCTTGCAGGTAAAGGATCTGCAAAAAGTTCAGCTCCTGGAGCAGCTATAATACATTTCTTTGGTGGTATACACGAAATATACTTCCCATATATACTAATGAACCCTGTACTTATACTTGCAGCAATAGCAGGTGGAGCAACAGGAGTATTCGTAAACGTTCTTCTTGGTTCAGGACTAACAGCTCCTGCATCACCAGGTAGCATAATAGCTATACTTGCTATGTGTCCAAAAGGTGGATATATACCAGTGCTTGCAGGTGTTCTGTCAGCAGGTGCAGTATCATTTGCAATAGCTCTTCCAATATTAAAGCTTACTGGAAAAGATGGAGATATAGAAGAATCTCAGAAGAAAATGCAGGAAATGAAACAGGAAAGTAAAGGTATAAAAGTTGAAAATGAAGTATCTGAGGTTAAAAAATCAGCCTCTGAAGTAAATAAAATAGTATTTGCATGTGATGCAGGTATGGGATCAAGTGCAATGGGAGCTACAGTTCTACGCAAAAAGCTTAAAGAAGCAGGAGTGGATGTTGAAGTTGTTCATTC
Source organism: Peptacetobacter hominis (assembly GCF_006861675.1). Lineage (GTDB taxonomy): Bacteria > Bacillota > Clostridia > Peptostreptococcales > Peptostreptococcaceae > Peptacetobacter > Peptacetobacter hominis. The sequence continues at coordinate 59,645 of NZ_SGJB01000003.1, forward strand.
GCCGGTTTCATCAATACCAGCAGATGCAGACCTTGTTGTAACTCACAACGAACTTGGAGAAAGAGCAAAACACAGTAATCCAAATGCACAGATAGTTCTAATACAGAACTTCCTTGGTGCTCCGGAATACGATGAAATAGTTAAACAGCTTACGGAAAAATAAATGAAAAAAACTCTCTGTATATTTGCAGAGAGTTTTTTATCATTTTATTATTCTGATTCTCTAAGTCGTTCAACTATAGTTGCTTTTGATACAAAGTGATAGATTATTATAGGTATAATTAACCCAAGAATCATAAAAATAACAAGTAATAATATTATAGGTATTATAGTAAAATTATATGTAAAAAACCATAACATATTTTCCATTGAAGAACCTATAAATGGTCCTATAATGATAGTTATAATAATAGAAGCAAATCCTGTTCCAATTACGTAATATATTCCTTCATAGATAAGCATTTTTCTAAGTTGTTTTCCAGTCATGCCAACGGATTGAAGCATAGCAAATTCACGTTTTCTTGATAAGATACTTGTAAGTACAGCATTGAAAAAGTTTAAAATCCCTACAACACCAACTATGAAACATAAAGTTCCACCCCGTATAACAAACATAGAACGAAAACTTTCAAATTCAGATTTATAGGATTCTTTACTTTCATAATCAAGTTCAGGATGTTGGTTTTTTGTATAATCAGAAAGAAATTTCTCTATTTCCGTATTCGATTTATCTGTAGAGTTAAATGTATAATACATAACATTATCTGTACCAGAATCCTGTATAAAATTATCGCTATTAAGAACAAACTCATTTGAACCATAGTAACGATAATCCAATGCCGATGGAATGGTTACTATAGCAGCGACTGTATATTCAACATCCCTATATTTTTTAGCTCGTTCTCTCCATTTAGGAACTTCATCAAGATTAACATCATCTGTGTAAATTTCTCCTGTATCTGGGTTATAGTATTCCAATTCATCTACATAGCGAAGTTTAACTGTATCGCCCAATTTTGCCCAATTACTTTCAGGTATGAGTTTATTATAATCATCCTCCATATAAACAGCGGCAATATATTTTTTATTAGAATCACGTAATTTTGTAATATCTCCAGAATGTACTTTCAGCTGATCCAGTATAAAGGAATCCATTCCATAAAGTTGAGCCTTATCAACTAACATACCATCAGATGTCTTTTGTTTGTTTTTTAAATTTGTTTTAATTTCATCAGAACTTAACCATGAGCTGTTGAATTTTCTATAGTAATCTTCTGTTATAAATTGATATATAGGAGAAGTTTTTCCATAAACCTTACCTTTGCCAGTAATTCCATCAAGTGAAGAAATATCATCAATACTATCTGTATCAAGTGAAGCATCAGTATCAAAGAAACCTTCTGATTGAAAATATGAGGAATCAGCAACTATAAAGTCAGTTGCTACAAAATTTGATAAATACTTATCCATGTTAAAACTTTTAGTAAATATAACAGTGAAATTCAATAGAATAACTGCAAGTGAAAGAGAAAGTATTGTTATAATAGTTTTTCCTTTATTACGACCAAGATTTGACATTGCCATTGAAGTCAAAGAAACTTTTCCTCTTGATTTTTTCGATTTTTTCCTGATATTATTTACCTCTGTATATTTTACGGCTTCTATTGGTGATACTTTTGCAGCTATTTTTCCAGGTCGCCTACATGAAATGATAACAGTAAAAAGTGCAAACAGAGTTGAAGCTATAAATATAACAGGATTTATAGAAACAGTATTTATAATTGAATCAAGCTGTGAAATTATAATAGGTGTGAGAGCAGAGCCAATAAACCATCCGACAACAAGACCAACAGGAATTCCGATAATACATATCATCATAGCCTGATAAATAATAATTTTTTTTATCTGTTTAGGAGTTGTTCCTATTGTTTTCAATAACCCGTAGAAGCGTATATCATTCACTACAGATATCTGAAATACATTATAAATTATAAGATATCCCGTAAATATAATAATAGAAATAATGGCTATTATACCCATTAGAGTAACTGGATCTGCATTTTCGAAAAACTGAGATGAACTATATCCCCAGTTTTCCCCAGTTGAAATATAATTATCAGCTTTTTTTTCATTCTGATAACCATGATTATGAAGAACCTGTTTTATATTTTTATTTATATTAATTGAGTTTTTGAACATTACATCAAGATTCCAGGTACCTGTCATACCATCTTTAGCATATCCAGGAATAAGTCCTACCTCACTATAAATTTTTTCAGCTCTACTTTGAGGAATTAGAATATGATTTGCTATGATAGCCTCGTCATATTCCCACCATCCACACAGTGTGAAAGTTTCTGTGACTGTATGACCATCAACATCGAATGTAACAGTAAACTGTTTACCTAATTCTGGTTTTATACCCAGCAATTGTAAAACCTTTGTATCTGTAGCTGCTTCATTTGTACCTTCTTTTGGAAGTCTTCCCTTTATGGGATCACAATACATAAAATGTGCCTGATTGGCATCTGAATAGCCTATTTCAACATGAGATTTATTAAAAGGGATTTCTTTTGGCATTCCTACAAATCTACGCATTCCCCATTCTTTTATAAGTGAATCTGTCTTTAATTCATTAAATTGTTCTTCAGTAAGATACTTAAAAGTACCATGATTCCATCCACCACATTGACGAAAATTATATTGTTGAAAACCATCATTTATAGAAACAGCAATTGTAAATAATGATGTAAATAATATCGTAGTAAGAGCAATTGCAAAAGCTGCTACTATATTTCTATTTCTGGAGAATTTAAATTGTTTAAAACTAAGATTACGTATGCATTGTTTATTTTTAACTTTCATATTGATACCTCCTAGCTATTTACAATTGATCCATCTTCTATTCGTATTATACGGTCTGCAAGTTGTGCAATTTCCTCATTGTGAGTAATCATGACAATAGTTTGAGAATACTTTTGACTTGTAACCTTAAGCAGACCAAGTACATCCTGACTTGTTTTTGAATCCAGATTTCCAGTAGGTTCATCAGCGAGAATGATGGCAGGCTTTGAAGCAAGAGCTCTTGCTATAGCAACACGTTGCTGCTGACCCCCGGAAAGATTTCCCGGCAGATTTTCAAGTTTATTTTCAAGTCCTAATGTTTCGACTATACTATTTATAAAATTCTTATCTGGGGTATTTCCATCAAGTTGTATTGGAAGGACTATATTTTCATAAACATTCAATACAGGAACAAGGTTATAGTTTTGAAATACAAATCCTATTTTTCTGCGTCTGAATATAGTAAGAGCTTCATCTTTCAAAGAAAAAATATCATTTCCATCAACAACAACATTTCCAGAAGTTGGTCTATCAAGACCACCCAACATATGTAATAAAGTCGATTTACCGGAGCCGGATGTCCCTACAACAGCTACAAATTCACCTTTTTTAACAGAAAGGCTAACTCCATTTAAAGCATAAACTGAATTTTCAGCTGAGCCATATATCTTTGTAAGATTGTTTGCCTGTAATATATTCATAAATATGCACCTCCATAAAAAAATCTGTATGTAAAGATATTATTTATCTTTATATACAGACTATCTAATAAAAATCTTTCCAAAATATTTCACATAGAAAATAAATTCTAACACTTTTGTAAGAATTTATATTATCTTTGAAGAAATACTGAAAAAGTGGATCCACACCCTTTTTTTGAAATAAGTTTTATATATCCGCCTTCACTGGAAATAATTTTTCTTACAAGATAGAGTCCTATTCCAACACCATCATTTTCTCTGACAGATTCAGAACGATAAAACCTTGAAAATACTTTGGGTTGTTCTGATTCATCAATACCAATACCTGTATCAGTTATATCTATTCTTGTGAAGAGCTCATATTCAGTGGCATTTATAACAATAGTTCCATTTTCTGTATATTTTATTGCATTGTCAACAATATTTCCAATAGCTTCTACTGTCCATTTAAAATCAAATATAGCTGTAGCCTGTGTAGGTTTTATAATAAGTGAAAGACCTTTGTTATTAGCTTTGCAATTATATTGATTAAAAATATCATCAAAAATTATTTGAACAGAGTTTCTCAATGGTGAAAGAGACAAAATTCCATTTTCTAATCGAGACAGTTTTATAAGTGAATCAATAAGAAAGTGTAATTTTTCAGTTTGCTCTCGTATAATACTTATATCACTTTTTATAGATTCAGGTAAAGTTTCGTCTTCACATATAAGTTCACTATGTAGAAGAAGATTTGCAATAGGAGTTTTAGTCTGATGAGATATATCTGAAATCAGAGTTTTAATATTATCTTTTTCTATAGCCGTGTTATTCGCTGAAACTGATAGCGAAGATATATAATTGTAAAATTTTGTTTCTAATGCAGATAAACGACTTTCATCAAATTTTGTTTCAATATTATTACCTTCAATTGCAGAATCAATCATTTTTTCTAGAGAATCCATTAATCTTTTTGTGCGACAATGATTAATATAAATAATCAGAACAGATATTATTATACATATAATAACTAAAAAAATTAAACCAATCATTTCTTCACCCATATATAGCCAATTCCATAGACTGTATGTATATAATTGTAAGCATTCAATTTATCTCTAAGTCGCTTAATTGTAACAGAAAGAGCATTTTCATCAACATATTCAGCATTATCTGTCCAGATATAATCTATAAGAGTACTGCGTTTCATAGTATTTCCTCTATTTTCGACAAGTATTCTTAGAAGTTTCTGTTCTGTTTTACTTAATTCCACAGGAGTATTATTTATACGAAAAATCATCTTTTCAAAGTTGAAGGAAAAGCCATCTATATTAATAGTATTATCCTGTATATTAAGAGAATTTCTCCTAAGCTGGGTATTTACTCTTGCTCTTAAAATAGAGAGAGAAAAAGGTTTTGTTATGTAATCATCGGCACCTTGTTCAAGACCGTTTACAATATCTATATCAGTATCATTGGCTGTAAGTAGAATTACAGGAATATATTTATCATATTTTCTTATTTCTTTTAAAAAATCCAATCCATTTCCATCTGGAAGATTTATGTCTAAAATTATAAGATTTGGTATACTACATGATATTTGATCTTTTGCCATGTTAATATTAACACATGAAATAATCTGTCTATTTTCGGATTTAAGAGCACGACATAATCCCTGATTTAGGGAAATATCATCTTCTATAATTAAAATCTGTTCCATAAAAGTCTCCAATCTATGATGTTATTATTAATTAAAATTATATTCTTTTGATTTAGCAATATCAAGACGTGTTGCAGTTTTGTATGTTGAATAAACTCAATAAAAAAGATATGATTATCTTAGAAAGTATATGAATAAATTATTATGAGGCGATATCATGGTGCTAATTAGAGAATAGATTAAATTTATTTTGAAACGGTTATCAGATATTGAAGAGATAAGTTACAAATGTATAATGACTTACCAAAGTCAAATAATAAAAGGAAAATATAGAGTAGAATAGTTATAAAAAAGTATGAGGAGAGTTGAAAATGAAATACTATATAAGAACTATGGAGAAAGAGGATTTTGATTTACTTGAGGATTTTTTATATGAAGCTATATACGTTCCAGAGGGGGTAAACCCTCCACCAAGAGCTGTCATATATATTCCAGAACTTCAGAAATATATATCCGATTTTGGAAAGTCAGAGCACGATACTGCTCTTGTAGCTGAAATTGATGGAAAAATAGTGGGAGCGATATGGGCTAGAATAACCGACGATTATGGTCATATAGAGGAGGATATTCCTTCGCTTGCCATGTCTTTATACAAAAATTATAGAGGAAAAGGAATTGGCACAGAATTACTGAATAAATTTATATTTATGGTAAAAGAGAAAGGATACAGAGGAATATCCTTATCTGTTCAAAAGGAAAACTATGCCGTAAAGATGTATAAAAAAGCAGGATTTAATGTGGTTGATGAAAATGAAGAGGAGTATATTATGGCTATATATTTCAAATAATACCAACTCTACTGTGCGTAGGTTGTATCTAATATAATCAGATGATATCCTAGTTAATGTACAAAAGAGAAATAACGGGGGTAACAAAATGAACAATTATATAACAGGTACTACAATAAAAACACTTAGAGAAAAACAGAACATGACACAGGCACAGATGGCTGAAAAATTATGTATAAGCGACAAAACCATATCAAAATGGGAAACAGGAAGAGGCCTTCCGGATATATCCATGCTTGAATCAATAGCTGATGTATTAAAAGTATCTATACCGGAACTTCTGACTGGTGAAACAGTAACAAATACCAATGTATCGGCAAATCTTATGAGATCAAAAATATATGTATGTCCGGTATGCGGTAATGTGCTTCATTCAAGTGGAGAAGCAGTAATATCATGCTGCGGAATAAATCTTCCTGTACTTGAAACAGAGGAAATAGATGATGAGCATGATATAAATGTGGAGCTGATAGAACATGAGTATTATATAACTATAGATCATGAAATGACAAAGAAACACTATATATCATTCATCGCATACTGCACAGGAAACAGATTTGAATATGTAAAACTTTATCCAGAGGGAAATGCTGAAGCTAGATTTTTCAAAAGAGGTAGAGGAATAGTATTCTGGTATTGTAATCATCATGGATTATTCAGTAAAAGAGTATAGTAAAAGTTATCATAAAGAGATACTAATTAATTAAGTTAGTATCTTTTTTAATTTAAAGAAATTCTATTTTAAATCCTGTTCAAATAGAGAAATGTTTTAAAAGAGGAAAATTAATGGTCTTTATTTGCAGTACCAATATTGAAATAAATAAATCAAAAGAATATAATGGTTCAAGTAGATTAACCATTAGGAGGACAGATGGAGGAAAATTTTATATTAGAAAAGAAGAAATTTATAGAAAACTATAATTTAGCCAGGCCGATAATGACTATTCTGGGAGATGAGGTACGTCAGGAGATATTATTAACACTGATTGAAACCGGTGGAACAGGAGGAATCAGAGTAGGTGAAATTCAAAAGAGAAGTCATGTTTCACGTTCTGCGGTATCTCATCATCTGAAGATATTATTAAACGCAGGGATTATAAATATGAGGCGTGAAGGAACAAAAAATTATTATTATATCGATTTTGATGACAGTACAGTTAAACCGGTAATATTATTTTGGCAGCAGGTTGAACCAATGTTAAAAAGATGTATAAAAGAGAGAGAAAGCAGGGGATAGAATATGAGTTTATACGCAGTATACTTCAGTCCGACATACAGCACTGAAAAGATAGTAAAACTTATTGCAAATGAAATGGGAGACTATAATGAAATCGATTTAAGCAAAAGGAATGAAGAATCAAATTATATATTTGATGAAAATGATATATGTGTTATAGGTGTTCCTTCATACGGTGGAAGGGTTCCAAGTATAGCTCTTGATAGAATGAAGGATTTTAGAGGAAGCAATACAAGTGCAATACTTGTTGTTTCTTATGGAAACAGGGCATATGAGGATACATTAAGAGAGCTGGGAGAATTTTTACAGGATAGAGGATTTAATTGTATAGCAGCTGTTACTGCGGTTACAGAACATTCTATAATGCGCCAGTTTGCATCTGGAAGACCTAATGAAAAGGACAAAAGAGAACTCAAAGGTTTTGCTGAAGATATCCTGAAAAAAATAAATAGTAGTAGAAAAAATGAAAGAATTGAATTTGTCGGAAATTATCCATATAGAGAATATAAAGGAGTAGCATTAAAACCAAAGGCCGGTAAATTATGCAATGAATGCGGAATCTGTGCAAAAGAATGTCCTACAGGAGCTATTTCGTTGGAAAATCCTAAAAATACAAATTCTACACAGTGTATATCATGTATGAGATGTATAAGTATATGTCCTGACAAAGCAAGAAAATTAAATCCTTTATTATTAAAACTGGCATCCATTAAAATGAAGTCAGAATGCGAAAAAGAAAAAAGCAATGAATTGTTTATATAATTATATACGGTAACTTCATTTAGAAGTAATTAATATATATTATTTGCACTATCTGAATAAGAAATTTATGTATGAAAAGTATGTTGTCAAAATATAGATAGCATACTTTTTATCTATTCAGATTAACAGCATTTTGGTATAATATTACGATAATGAATAATAGTTTGTAGTAGCTACAAAATAATTTGTAATACAAAAAGGGAGAAAAAATGGATATACTTTCAATAGCAATTATAATATTCTGTATAATGGAAGCTGGAAATGTGGCAATTTTATACTTTGTACCGGATTCAAAACTTGGAAACGGAGTAGCAGTATTTGATTCGTGGAGAGATGCGAAAGAAAGCGAGTCGATGGAACTTTTTGCTCACTATATGGCGTACTGGGTAGCAGGTGTAAAACTTATATTTATATTTTTACTTATGGTAGTACTTTTTACAGGTACAGAAACTACAAAAGTATATGCAGTGGTAGCCATGATACTTTCCATAGCCACGTATTTCTGGAAACTTCATCCAATTATTAAAGAGCTTGATAAAATGGGGAAAATAACCCCAAAAGGTTATTCAAAAGTGTTGGGGATGATGATTTCAGGGTTTCTTATTATGTTTAGTGCAGCGTTAATTCTTCACATTTTTGTAATCAGATAAAAGGAGAAAAGATATGAAAAGTTTTTTTAATGAATTCAAGAGTTTTATAGCTCGTGGAAATGTCATGGATATGGCAGTCGGGATTATCATAGGGGGTGCTTTTACAAATATTGTAGGATCTCTTGTAAATGATATAATAAATCCAATAATAGGAATCTTTGGTGGAATGAATTTTGATAAATATCAGCTTAAATTGATGGATGATGTAGTAATAAGCTATGGAAAATTTTTAACTGCATTGTTTAATTTTGTAATAATGGCGCTTGTGGTATTCATAATGATGAAAAGCGTAAACAAACTAACAGCTGCAGTAAAGAAAGAAGAGCAGACTAAATCCGATAATGCAAGAAAATGTCCATATTGTATGAGCGAAATAGACACAAATGCGACTAGATGTCCTCATTGCACATCTATATTAGAAAAGTAGAAATTATTAAAAGGGAATCTGTAAAATATAATCAGAAACTAAAATTCTGAAATACAAAGCAGAGTTCCCTTTTTATATTAGACTATTTATTTTCAAGATTGTTTATTATTTTATATAATGTTTTTCTAAAATTCTCAATCTCTTTTTCATCTATACCTTTAAACCGTGTATCATACATATTTTTGGATATAAGATCAAAATCCGGCTTCAGGTCCATTCCTTGTTGTGTAAGAAAAATAATAGTTGAACGACCGTCTTTATCTGATTTCCTGCTGTCAAGATACCCCATAGAGATAAGTTTTTTTACGAGAACAGTTACTGTCTGAGGAGTCTTGTTTATTTTTTCGGCAATTTCATTCATTGACAGTTCTTTTTCCTGAAATAAAATATTGAATATACTACCATGGGAGGTAACAATATTTGATAGACCGGCATCTGATAATTTCTGTGTAAGATTATCGTTCATATTCTTATAAACCAGAGAAATAAGTGAATGTGTATCATCGTATCTCATAAAATTATTTCCCCTTTCTGAAAAAACCAGCAGAAGATATGAATTTATCAGCTTTTTCGTATTCAGGTTCTGTAAGCAGACTTACAGATGTATATACTATTATCGAAAGAGTAACACCGATTATAGCCTGAAGAGCAGATTGCTGTTCCCATAATGACGGAAGATTTATTCCAAAACTTATGAAAAGATTATATATGGAATACATAAATCCTGTAATCATAGAAGCCATAGCTCCTTTTGAATTTCCTCTTCTCCAGATAAATCCGGCGATAAGAGGTATAAATATACCAGATGTTATTATATCTGACGCAATCCATGCTATTTCAAGAATTGATCTTATACGAAGAGAAATAAAAAGAGCGACTGCGGTTACAATTAAAGTGGCCGTTCTTGAAAATTTTAGTTTTTTCTCTTCTGTATCAGCTTTTGTATAGAGATCTATCGATAAAGTCATGGCACCCGTATTTATAAGGGAGTCCATTGTAGACATTATAGCAGCTGCAATACCGATAAACACAACTGCTCCAGCTAAAGGAGACATATAGTTCATAACCACCGCGGGAACAATACCTCCCTCAGGAATTTCATCAAATAATACTATACCAGCCATTCCAGTAAAAACTACGATAAGATATAGCGGAATATATGCAAAGAAACTCATAATAGTCATTTTTCTTGCGTCGGTATCATCTTTTGCAGCTGATATTCTCTGCCATACATTTGCCTGTATCATCCATGCACATCCAAAGGTAATAATATAAGGAAGATATTTTGATGCCCCGTTTGTAATACTCATGTAATTATCTTTTCCAAGAGCTTCAGATGCGGAACGTATGCCATCGAACCATCCGGCATTATTCATAGATACAATAAACACAGCAACAGCGGAAATCAATAAAAGAACAAACTGTATAATATCTGTCAGAACAACACCTCTGAACCCTCCGAATATAGAATAGATAAAAACTATTCCTGTTCCAACTATTATAGCCATTTCATAGCTTAGTCCAAGGTATGTTCCGAAAAAATTACCAATCCCAACCATCTGTGATGCAGCATTGAATGTCATAAAAAGAAGTATCATAACAGAAAGAACTTTTGATACACCACTTGAATATCTGGATTCCATCATTTTACCCTGAGTAAGAAAACCGACTCTTCTTATAGCTTTTGAACCAATAATCATAAGAAACGTAGATAGAAGAACTGGAACTCCATAATACCAGAATGCTCCAAGCCCATCTGAATATGCAAGATCGGCAGTGGATATGGCGGAACCTGCTCCCCACCATGAGGCTATAAAAGTTATAGAAAGTGCCCAGAATGGAAGAGTTCTTCCTGCAAAAAAGTAATCCAGGACATTGTGATTTTTCTTTTCTTTTGTAACTGCGAATAAAAGTACAGCAAAGTATAAAATAAGCCCAATCAGTGAAAAAATCTGAAGTTTGTTCATATATAAATTCCTCCTAAAAAATACTTCGATATAGAAATATATTATTTCGATATCGAAGTATTGTCAAGTTTATTTAATTTTATATTTTTACATCTGATATAAACTGTTTCATAGCAAAAGATATTATATCAGAGCATTTCTCTTTATTGTTTGATGAGAGAGCATCGAGAAATGATTTATTTTCAACGATAAGTTCACTTATTATACCTAGTATTTTGCTGTTTTCATTTGCATATTTGTCTTGTGGAATAAGCATTGTTGCTATACATCTGATATTTTTAAAATATTCATCAGTAAATGTCATATGATTATCCGGTATACATACATGAAAACTGATATTTTTTACGCCAGCCGTTCTTGTATGAAATATAGCAAAACCAAGATCTGAAAATACCTGCGAGGATAGAGATTCTCTTTTCAGTATATCAGAAAGAACTATATCAAAAGATTCATCATCATTGAGTATAAAGTCTCTCAGAATGTTTGTATAATCTCCAAAAGAAATATCAGAAGGTATTTCTGAAATAGAAAATCTTTCCAGAAGATATTTTATGTTATATGTAATTCTATGCATAAAATCCAGATATTTTATAAAATCCGACTCAGTATCATTTTTTTTAGGAGATACTTCATATTGTTTTATTTTATTTGATATTTCCTGAATATTTTTATCTGTTATAAGTGGACCGACATAAATCACATCGTATTTATTAGACTCATCCAGATTTATTGCCGATACAAAGAAATCCATATCGTCAAATACTTTTTTATTAAGATCACTTTTACCATATGTAAAAATATCAGATGAATGTTTAAATTCCTTCTCAAGTCTTGTCTTCATAAGCATTGAAAGACCTATACCACTTGAGCACACAACGCCAATTTTTACCCTTCTTTTTGAAATACCAGTATCCTCTATTCTTGACAGCGCGGCTCCGAAATGTACTGCAAGAAATCCGGTTTCCTCTTCAGGAACTTTATATCCAAGCTTATTTTCAAGAAAAGAAGAAACGTGCTCGCATTTTTTATATATTTCAGAGTAATCCTTTCTTATCTGTTCAAGCAGGGGATTTTTTATTGAAAGACCGTTTGAAAGTCTGACTATTGTAGGCTGCATATGAGATATAAGACCTCTGATAAAATCATCATCCTGTTGAAGGAGATACGAAGCCTCGTGGTCAAATATTTCTATCATATCATAAACAAGTGATGTTAAATCATGTACATCAGACACAGAAGACTCATTGAATTCAGATGAATCTATAATCTGAGATTTTGAACCTTTGATATGGAGACATATGTATGAAATCTCTATATCTGGAATTTTTATATCAAATTCTGACTCCAGGGAAGAAGCAATTGCCATGGCAAGAATATAATCCTTGTCATTTTCCAGTTTTTCTTTCAGTCTGTTGTCTGGTTCAATTATTTCATTTTGCATGATTCTATTTATAGCTATTGTTGTATGAAGAATAAGCCCTGTGTATGATGTATCAGTAAGATTTGCAATATGAGAATTGTTCAGACTCATTATACAACTTATAACTCTTTTTATAATATCCTTATCCAAAAGTGAGTATATATTATTGCTGTCCTTTGATGATACCATATTCATTATCGCATCGTTTCTTACATCATATACACTATCCGAGATTATAGTGTCAGAAGTTATATTTTCATCTATAAAAGAGGACATTGCAGCTCGATAAGCTTTTTCACTTCCATCAAGATAAACACCGTATCCCTGTTTTCTTATAACTGATATTCCAAACTTTTTAAACCAGGGAGATATACTGTCTATATCGCTGCTTACTGTTGCTTCACTTACTGTAAGAATGTCAGCGTAATAAAAAAGTTTCTGGGGTTCTCTTTCTTTTAGAAGTTCAAGTATAAGTCTTTTTCGTCTTTCATCTCTGTTGGAAACATCAAGTGAATCATCTTCAGAAAGTATTGACAGAAGATTTTTTCTGTCTGAATTTTCACCTTCAATCCATACACCAGTACCGGCCTTTGAATGAAATGAAAGATTATATTTCTTTAATGTCGATGGAAGATACTCCAGTTCTCTCTGAACTGTTCTCTTGCTTACACCTATGATATCCGCCAAAAATTTTACTGATACAGGATTTTCCTGGTTAAGCAGTGTAATTACAATCTGTCCCAGCCTTGGTGAGAAATCATTCATTATCTAGCCTCCTTTCCTGATGCTATCTATTATTTCATCATATTTTTCCATATTCATAAAACTATCCATTTCAATTACAGTTGCGTATTCACTTAGTTTATCAATTCTGCTTACAAGTCCTTTCTGACATATAATAAGATCCGCATCTTCAGATATATTATCAAGTGGACATGCTGATACATCTATTCCTGATAAATTGTTTTCTTTAAGTTTCTTCCTGAAAATAGATGCGGCAAGTACACTTGAACCCATTCCGGCATCACACACAAATACAATATCCTCAACGTAATCAGGAAGTATGATTTCTGAGTCTTTAGGCTCGATATTTTTATTTTCTGTAGATATTAAATCACGTATATTTATACCTCTATTTTTTATGAGTAATATTGCATATGACACTATATATGATGAGAAAGCTGACCGTAATATTGAAATAAAAAGATTAAACCAGTCAGAGGAAGGACACATCATAAACATAGTTATCACAGAACCTGGAGAAACAGTTCCAAAAGCACCTACATCCAATAAATAAAATAAATAATTACCTGTTATACCGCCAATTATAAGAGCTGGAAAAAGATATAGGTGAGACATAATTACAGGAAAATATATCTCATGAATACCGCCTATAGCCTGAACTGTCATACATGAAGAGTAAAAACTTCTTTTTTCTCTGAAGTATAAAAAACATGCAAAAAGCATTCCGAATCCTGGTCCCGGGTTTGATTCAAGTAAGAAAAGAGCTGATTTTCCACTTTCGGATACCGATGTCATTGCAGCAGGAACAAGAATACCATGATTTATACTGTTATTTAAGAAAAATACTTTTCCTATTTCTATAATAGAAGTAAATATAGGCAACATTTTCAGTGTAAATGTATGAGATACAAGCCACGAAAAAATTTCATCAAGAGTGCTACTTATAGGAGCAATTATAAAATATACAATACATATTGCAGATACAAATAATACTCCAAGAACAATATTTCTGTACACCATTTCAAATTTTTCCGGCTCTGATTTTTTAAAATAATCGATTATTTTGTCACCTGTCCTACCTGTAATATAACCAAGAATAATAGATACCGATATAGATGAAAAACTATATCCGGAAGATCCGATACAGATACCCATAAGAGCAGCAATTATAGATGAATATATACTCCCGCTTTTTCTCGATGCGGAAAATGCAAGCAGTGAAGGGATAAAATACTGATATATATTATATTTTATACCTTCGAGAGCTGGATTGGGGAAAAAACCCGACTCAGAAAAGAGAAGAGACATAAATCCAAGAGCAACAAAAACTGAAATATTGGATGATATAACACTGCTATAAAATCTGACTGCAGAAGTTATTTTATTATTTATTGTTATCATCTCCTTTCTTAATTGTGTTTTAATTATACCCTACAAATAAAACGATTTCAATCTGATGATTACTGTAAATACTGGAGTTAAGGGATATATGATTTTGTCACCAGATGATGGTGACAAATACGATTTTGTATTTATTGATAGTGAAATGTTGTGGGAATTATAATAAGGTCATAGAAAACAAGAAAAACAAATCAAAATAAGATAGATTGATAAGGAGGCATTGAATATGTTCTTTGGAAGAAAGAAAAAAAATAATGTATGTGAGGAAAACGTTGATAAAAGTATAAAATCACCATCTAAGAAGCACGAACTTTTAAAAAAAGAAAATATAATAACTGGGTGTAGCAGAATGACAAAGGAAGATACGATAAGAAAAGTTGGTCAGATGCTTGTTGATTCCGGATATGTAAATGAAAATTATATAGAAGGAATGATAGAAAGAGAAAAGAGCTTTTCTACTAATATAGGAAATGCAGTAGCACTTCCACATGGTACAGAAAGTGTAAAAAAAGAAGTAATATCTTCTGGAATAGCAGTTATGACATTTCCTGAGGGAACTGACTGGGGTGGAGAAGATGTAAAACTTGTTATAGGAATAGCAGGTGAGGGCGGAACTCATCTTGAGATACTTTCAAATATAGCCATGAAACTTATGGAGCAGAGTGTTGTAGATGATCTTGTAGAAAGCAACGATGTGGAAAAAATATACAAAATGTTTGTGGAGGAATAAAAATGATAGTAACAGTAACAATGAATCCTGCAATAGATAAAACAATAGAAATAGATGAAATGATATGCGGGGGACTTAACAGGATAAAAGCTTTTGAAAGTGATGCAGCAGGCAAAGGAATAAACGTATCAAAAACCATAAAGGCGCTTGGAGGAAAAAGTATTGCAATTGGTTTTATTGGTGGAGATGCCGGTAATACAATAAAAAATGCTCTTGATGCAGAAGGTATAGAAAATGACTTTGTATATGTTGATGGAATAACAAGAACAAATACAAAGGTATTTGAAAACAGTGGAAGAGTTACAGAATTAAACGAACCAGGTCCGAATATAAAAGACGAAGATATAGAAAAACTTTTTGAAATAATAGAAAAATACGCAAGCAAAGATACTCTATTTATACTTGCCGGAAGTGTTCCAGCAGGTGTAGAAAAGACAATTTATAGAGATATAACAGAAAAAGTTCACTCACTGGGAGCAAAAGTATTTGTGGATGCTGATGGAGAGATTTTTGTAAGAGCTCTTGAAGCAAAACCGGATTACATAAAACCAAATGATGTAGAACTTGCTCAGTACTGTAATATATCAGGGGATATAACAGAGGATCAGATTATAGAAATGGCAGAAAAGCTTGTATCAGAAGGTATAGGTCATGTTGCAGTGTCTATGGGAAAAGAAGGTGCGATATTTGTTTCAGAGGATGAAAAATTTATGTGCAAGGGATTAAAAGTAGAGGCACATTCAACAGTAGGAGCAGGAGATGCAATGGTAGCTGCAATTTCTTATGGAGTATCTGAGAAAATTTCATTTAGAGATTGTGCAAGACTTGGTATAGCTACATCTGCAGGAGCAGTAATGACAAAAGGAACAAAACCGCCTACAAAAGAAACTGTAAATTCTCTTATAGGGAAGGTAGAGTTTAAATAGATTATAAAACAGATTGACTTAGAAAAGTTAGAGGATATTGAAAATAATATATATCAGGAGGAATTTAAAATGAAAACTAAAGCAGTACGTATGTATGGAACAAGAGATTTAAGATTAGAGGAGTTTGAACTTCCAAAAATAAAAGATGATGAAATACTTGTAAAAGTAATGAGTGACAGTATATGCATGTCTACATATAAACTTGCAGAGCAGGGTAAAAAACATAAAAGAGCACCACAGAATATAGATACAAACCCTGTAATAATAGGTCATGAATTTGCAGGAGTAATAGTTGAAGTAGGAGAAAAATGGAAGGATCAGTTTAAACCAGGTCAGAAATTTGCTCAGCAGCCTGCACTTAACTACAAAGGAAAACTTGATTCACCAGGCTATTCATATGAATTCTGCGGTGGTGCATGTACATACTGTATAATGCCTCACGAGGTTATGGAACTTGGATGTCTACTGAACTACGATGGAGATTCATTCTTTGAGGCTTCACTTGGTGAACCTATGAGCTGTATAATAGGTGGATACCATGCAAATTACCACACAAACAAGAAAAACTACAACCATGAAATGGGAACTAAAAAAGATGGAAATATCCTTATAATGGGTGGATGTGGTCCAATGGGACTTGGAGCTGTAAGTTATGGATTACAGTTTGAGAACAAGCCAAAGAGAATAGTTGTTACAGATATAAGCGATGATAGAATAGAAAGAGCAAAATCAGTTATACCAGAAGAACACGGAGCAGAAAAAGGAATAGAACTAAAATATGTAAATACAGCAAAAATGGAAGATCCTATAAAAGAGCTTATGGATATGACTGATGGACATGGATTTGACGATGTATTTGTATACGTTCCAATAAAAGAAGTTGCAGAAATGGGAGACAAGCTTCTTGCATTTGACGGATGTATGAACTTCTTTGCAGGACCTACAGATAATCAGTTCAGTGCAGCGATAAACTTATACAACTGCCACTATACAAGCACTCATATACTTGGAACTACAGGTGGAAACAATGACGACCTTATAGAAGCAAATGAGCTTGCTGCAAAAGGAGCTATAGAACCAGCAGTAATGGTTACTCATATAGGGGGAATAGATAGTATAGCAGATGCTACATTAAATCTTCCAAATATACCTGGTGGTAAAAAACTTACTTATACTCAGATAGAGATGCCTCTAACTGCTATAGATGATTTTGAAAAACTTGGAGAAACAGATCCTCTATTCAAAAAACTTGACGAAAGCTGTAAGGCTCACAGAGGATTATGGAATGCAGAAGCAGAAAAAATACTGTTTGAACATTTTGGAGTAGAGTGCTAGAAACCTTAATTTCATTATATTTATATAGAAATACACCGTTTGTAAATAACAGACGGTGTATTTTGTTAATGGAAAATTTGTAGTCTTGATTGAAATATAATATTGAAATATAATAATGAAGTAGTATATCTTAAAAAAAGAGGCGTTTATAATGATTAGGGCAAAAAACGATAAAGACATAAATAGAATAATGGAAATCTGGATAAATACAAATATAAAAACGCATAGCTTCATAGACGAGAGTTACTGGAGGAAAAATTTTAGTATAGCAAAAGATATGATATCAGAATCTGAAATATATGTTTATGAAATAAATGGAGAAATAGTTGGCTTTATAGGACTGATGGATTATTATATTGCTGGAATTTTTGTAGACTGTAGATATCAATCAAAGGGTATAGGAAAAGAACTAATAGATTATATTAAAAATATAAAAAAACAATTAAACTTAAATGTATATATCAAAAATAGCAGGGCGGTGGATTTCTATCTAAGAGAGGGATTTACAAAGCTTGAAGAATCTATAGATGATAATACGAATGAATGCGAATATAAAATGATATGGAAAAATAATAAGAGGTGATATTATGAAAAAAGAAAAAAACAAAGAGTTAATGTCTGCTTTTTATTGGGGACTGATAGCAATTGTATGGTTTGTTATAGCATTTTTAAAATTTAAAACAGATTCCGCTACATGGATAATAGGGTTAAACTTATTAGCAGGAGTTCTTTTCTTAATAAATGCCATAGTAAAATTTGTAGTTTATAAAAAAAATAAATAAAATATAATCATAAAATTTAAGAAATCTTAAGTATTATCACTATAGATTCATAAGATATTCATATTATAATTAAACCCATAAAGGGGGCGAATTATATGACAAAAGATATAAAGTTATCAAAAGTATTGTTTATTATCTATATGTTGATTCTTTGCTGGATTATACTTTTTAAATTTAAATTTTCATTGGAAAATATCGGTCAGATGAGAAACATAAATCTTGTTCCTTTTGGGGAATCAATGATAGTAAATGGAAAAGTAAGTGTGGATGAAATAATAAACAATGTTATAGTTTTTATACCCGTAGGCGTTTATCTCTCTATGATAAATAATGAATGGGGATTCAAACAAAAGACAATATTCATATTTCTGATAAGCTTATCATTTGAAGTGCTTCAATATATAATTGGTATAGGAGCAAGCGATATAACAGATCTGATAACAAATACTACGGGAGGAGCTGTAGGTATAATCGGGTTTTCTATTGTCAATAAAATTATGAAAGAAAAAACGCTGACTTTATTAAACAGAGTTGCCCTTATGTGTACGGGAATGATAGTGATTTTTATAGGACTTCTGATTGGAGTTAATATATAGAAAAAAACTGCGTCTACCAATTGGTATTCGCAGTTTTTATTTTTAACTTGATTTTTTGTATCTGATTATATCCTGAATATTTCTGATACTCCACAGAAATACCGGAATTATAAATACTATACCAATATACGTAACAAATAAATTTTTACCCCTAAAACTGAAAAAATATACTATAAAAAGAATTATTCCTATAAAAGAAGGAATAAATTTCTTTTTAACAGCTTGTTTAGAATTGATATTCGAACGAAATAAAGATATAAGAGAATCTATTCTTTGTACATAGAATGAAACAAAGAGTATTGATAATAAATTTAGTTTTCCCCAAAAGTATACATATTCTTCTGGGTTTAAATTGTAGATGTTATAAGCAATAAATGAAAAACATATAAGCAGTATAAAATCAAAAAAAGTAAATTTTTTTGAATTAATAATATTTTTATATTTACTGTATATAATAAGATAAGGTGTTCTTAAATCCATAAATAGCCACCTCCGAATATTATGTTTAGTATATTATATCAGAATCATAATATTTGGGTATTCAAAAGTAATTTCTGTAACTATTTGTAATAAATGTTTAAACTATTTAAGATCTCTTAAAAATTCGTATGAACTTTTAAGGGTTCTTATTGATGCTGAAAATACAGGATATACAAATATAAGCGCTGTAAAAGACCAGCAAGCAGGTATTTTAAAAAGCATAAAAAGCCATAGTATGAATACCGCAACTCCAATTAAAGAGATTATTCCAAAAAATATAGCTGATATGGCCGAAGAAACACCTTTTGTTGATTGAGATACTATAAAATCAACTCTTTCATAAAACATATATATGTATATTATTATAAAAAGTGATAGTGGCGAATCAGTATACTCATAAAAAAGAACCAAAAAAATCGGAACAAATAATAATATTAAAAATAAATCTATTTTCGAAAAGCGTCTAGCTCTAAATATCTGAACAAATTTATTCTGAAAGATAGTATATATCTGTTTTAAATCCATAAAACCAACTCCTTTTATTTGATTATATCATAGACATATTATTATGCCATAAAATAGTAAAAATATAAATATTGACGGAATTATTTGAATATGATAACGTCAAATTAAATTAAGAGTTAAAATTAGGGAGAATAAGAATGATTCATATAAGAAGATACAAAAGTGACGACGTATATAATATGGCAAAACTTTTTTATGATACTGTACATAGTATAAATCTGAATGACTATAATGAGGAACAGGTAAATGCCTGGGCAAATGGAAATGTGGATTTGAAGTTATGGGATGAAAGATATTTAAACAGTTATACTGTAATATCAGAAGATAAAGATATTATGGTGGGATTTGGAAATATAGATAAAAGTGGATATCTTGATATGCTTTATGTACACAAGGATTATCAGAAGATGGGAATAGCAACTATGATATGTAATGAACTTGAAAAACAGGCAGATAATTGTGTTTCAGTACATGCATCAATTACAGCAAAACCATTTTTTGAAAAAAGAGGATATATAGTTATAAAAGAGCAGAGGGTCAATATAAGAGGAGTATATCTTACAAATTATGTAATGGAGAAAAGAGTATAGGTTATATGAACAAAAAATGCGATTGAGAAAGGATCTAATCGCATTTTTTGTTTATATATTTGTAAAACCATCGCATAAAAGAATTTTATCTTTTTCAGAAATTTCCCTGATAACCCTACATGGATTTCCGGTAGCAACAACACCTGATGGAATATCTTTGGTTACAACACTTCCTGCACCAATTACAGTTTCATTCCCTATAGTTACCCCTCCACATATAGTGGAATTTGCTCCTATCCATACATCATTGCCGATAGAAATTGGTTTTGAGACAAGGACTCCTTCTGCTCTCTGGGATGGATTTATTGGATGCGATGCACATGCTATGCATACACCAGGTGCAATAAATACGTTTTTTCCGATATATACTGGAGATGTATCTAGAATCACACAGTTATAATTTATTATTGTAAGACCTGATGTGTGAATATTTAATCCATAATCACATCTGAAAGATGGCTCGATAAAAGTAAGAGGATGGCATGTTCCCAAAAGTCTGTTTAATATTTCAGATCTTTTTTCGGTTTCAGCAGGAGAGGTCGAATTAAATTCAAAGCATAGATTTTTTGCATTTAATTGTAATTCAGAGGGTATTATTCTATGGTCACAAGCATATCCCATATTTTCTTTCATTATATTTTTCATATCCGGTTTATTCATAAGATTTCCTTTCTACATTTGAATTTATATTAAAATAAAATCAGACTTACTTAAATTTAAATAAAAAATATAGAGCTGACTTTTAAAGTCAGCTCTGATTAATTATTTAGATATTTTAAACTTGCTCTTAAGTGGAACTATTCTGTTGAATACTGGTTTTTCTTCTGTAGAATATTTAGGATCTACGCTGAAGAATCCATTTCTGAAGAACTGGAATTTATCAAACTCCTTAGCTCCTTTTATCTGAGTTTCTTCTACAAATCCTTCAAGAACCTCAAGTGAACAAGGATTTATCTGATCAAGGAAGTCTTTTCCTTTATTTTCTTCAAGATTGTCAAGTATAAGTGGTTCAAATAATCTGAACTGAGCAGGTACAGCAGTTTTTGAATCTACCCAGTGTATAGTTGACTTAACTTTACGTCCGTCGTTGCTTTCTCCACCTTTTGTTTCAGGATCGTATGTACAGTGAACTTCAACTACATTTCCGTTTTCATCTTTTACACATCCTGTACACTTAACAAAGTATGCACCTTTAAGTCTTACTTCGTTTCCAGGGAATAGTCTGAAGTATTTTTTAACAGGCTCTTCCATGAAGTCTTCCTGCTCTATATAAAGTACTTTAGAGAATGTAACTTTTCTTTTACCTTTAGACTCATCTTTTGCATTGTTTTCAACTTCTAAAACTTCACTCTGATCTTCTGGATAGTTGTCTATTACAAGTTTAAGAGGTCTTAAAACAGCCATTGCAAGAGGTGCTTTTGGCTGAAGATCTTCTCTAAGGAAGAAATCAAGCATCCGACTGTCTACAGTAGAATCAGCTTTTGATACACCTATTTCAGCACAGAAGTTTCTTATGGCTTCTGGAGTATATCCTCTTCTTCTAAGTCCAGATATAGTAGGTATACGAGGATCATCCCATCCATCTACTATGTTGTTGTCTACAAGCTGCTTAAGTTTTCTCTTACTCATTACAGTATTTGTCATGTTAAGTCTTGCAAACTCTATCTGTCTAGGAACACTTTCCATTTCACATTCTCTGACAACCCAATCGTAAAGAGGTCTCTGCTCTTCAAACTCAAGAGTACATATAGAGTGAGTTATTCCCTCTATTGCGTCTTCAAGTGGATGAGCAAAAGAGTACATTGGGTAGATACACCATTTATCTCCAGTGTTGTGGTGAGTTGAATGAGCTATTCTGTATATTACAGGGTCTCTGAAGTTTATATTAGGGCTTGACATATCTATTTTAGCTCTAAGAACTTTTTCACCGTCTGCAAATTCACCGTTTTTCATTCTTTCAAATAAATCAAGGTTTTCTTCTATACTTCTATTTCTGTATGGACTTTCTTTACCTGGCTCTGTAAGAGTTCCTCTGTATTCTCTCATTTCATCCGCTGTAAGATCACATACGAAAGCCTCACCTTTCTTTATAAGAAGTACCGCTCTATTGTACATTTCATCGAAATATTCTGATGCAAAATAAAGATTATCCCAATCGAATCCAAGCCACTTTACATCATTTTTTATAGACTCAACATACTCAACTTCTTCTTTTGTAGGGTTTGTATCGTCAAATCTAAGATTGACCTTACCTTTGAATTCTTTTGCAAGTCCGAAGTTAAGGCATATACTCTTCGCATGACCGATATGAAGATATCCGTTTGGCTCCGGTGGGAAACGTGTAATAATACTATCGTGTTTTCCAGTTTCAAGATCATCTATTATTATATTTTTTATAAAGTTTGATGATACAGTTTCATTTGACATAATAATTCCTCCTTTTTGTTTTAGTTAAATATCAATTAAACGTATAATAACATATAATAATTTTAATCTAATATCGAGAAAAAATAAAGAGTAATGAGAGTAAAAGATTAATATTTATTAATTACGGTCCATTGTGGGTAATATATTATGATATAATCATATTAATTAGTAAACAGGGAGGTGTCAGAATGAAAAAATTAAAAAGAATATTGACAGCATTGATAATTTTAGTGGTAGTACTTGCAGGAGGGCTATATTATATGATACTTCCTGACGAAAATCAGAAAAATTTATCATCAGATGCGGAAGAAATAAGCATGCAGCAGATGATAGAGCTGAAGTTTATAGAAAAAATGGAACTCAAGAAAAATCCGGCGAGATTTGAAGGAATAGTTTCTCTTTCAGAACAGGATGTCGAAAATATAATATACACTTTTATGAAAAAAAGTGGAAACGAATCCATTATGCCAAAAGATATATCAATATCAGAGGGTAAAATTATTGTATCAGTACCTGTAAATATAGCAGGAATAGATACAGTAGCAGAAGTATCGATGACTCCATATGTGTCAAATCAGAATATCTGTGCTGATATAGAAAATATAAAAGTAGGTAAACTTAATATAAGTGGTAAGCTTTTTGGAGAAATATATCAATACAATAGAAACGATGAAAATCTATCTATAGAAAAAAATACAATAATGATAGGTTCATCTATTATTGACCCTATAAAACCGGGGAAAATATATATAGAAGGAAATTATCTAAAAGCCGACATAAGTATAATGATTTCAGATATGATGAAATATATAAGTTCTTCAGCTATAGAAGGACTTGTAAAATAACTTTTTAGAGGGAGAATAACATGAAAAATATAAAGGGTTATATTGCAGCGTTTGTAATAACTGCTGTGTATGCATTTATAAAACTTCCGGTACTTAGACCGGATTTTACATCACTTTATTATGTAGCAATAATTTTCTTTGTATTAGCGGGTATATTGAACCTGCTTCTAAAAAAAGAAGAAGATGTTGTTGTGGTAATGAAGAAAAGGATAGGAATTGAATTTAAAATAGCAGCCCGGATAGCTGTATTTGCTGTTATAATACCTGCACTTATTTCTACACCTATTTTCAGAGATAAGTCGTACAGAAATCTTATCGGTAAGGTTGAAGAAAGTGAATTTACAGAGGATATAAGCCCTGTAAGTGTGGATGATATACGTATAGTAGATGAAGATATGGCAATGAAGCTTGGAGACAAAAAACTTGGAGAAGTCCCTGCAATAGGAAGTGTTTCAAAACTTGGAGATTTTCATATACAGAAAGTAGATGGAGAACTATATTGGGTTGCCCCACTTGTACATAGAGATGTTATCAAATGGATAACAAACCTGAGTGGAACTAATGGATATGTGATGGTGTCAGCAAAAGATCCACAGGATGTAAAACTTGTGCAAAATATAGATGGTAAACAAATAAAAATTAAATATCAGCCGGAAGCATATTTCCTTCAGGATCTTCATAGGCATGCATATATAAATGGAGTTGTCTCAAATGGAATGACAGATTTTACAATGGAAGTCGATGATAATGGAAGACCCTACTGGATAATATCTTTATACGATCACAAGGTTGGATTCGGTGGTTCTGATGTTACTGGAACTGCAATTGTAGACGCCCAGACAGGTGAGACAAAGGTATATTCAATAAAAAATACTCCAGAATGGGTGGATAGAATACAGCCAAGTGATTTTGTAATAAGTCAGATAAATAACTGGGGACTCTATGTAAATGGGTTTATAAACTCCATAATATCTGAAAAAGGTGTACTTGTTGCAACTGAAGGGACTTCGCTTGTTTATGGTGACGATGACAGATCATACTGGTATACAGGAATAACTTCTGCAGGTGGCGATGAGTCTACAATAGGTTTTATGCTTGTAGATTCAAGAACAAAAGAGGCCAAACTTTATAAACAGCCTGGTGCTACAGAGACAGCAGCGATGAAATCAGCAGAAGGTAGTGTTCAGGAGAAAAATTATGAGGCAACTTTCCCGGTTATGTACAATATATACGGAAAACCAACATATGTATCATCATTAAAGGATAAAGCTGGTCTTGTAAAAAAAGTAGTCTTTGTATCTGTTGAGGATTATAATATTGTAGGTGTCGGTGACAATAAAAACGATGCAATAAAAAGTTATAAGGAAGCTCTTGAGTCAGGAGGAAGTGAAATAAGCTCAGAAGCTGCAATCGACGATATAGAAAAAGAGGGAAAGGTACTTAGAATTGCCCGGGATGTAAAGAGTGGCAATACATATTATTATATGACAATAGAAGGAATAGAAAATTCGATTTTCTATTGTACATCGAAGGTATCTCCAGAAGTAACACTTACAAAAGAAGGGGACACAGTAAAAATAAGATATTCAAAATCTGAAAAAGGAAATATAGAGATTGATGAGTTTGACAACTATTCAATAGGGGTAGTTCAAAAGTAAAAAATATCGCTTATTTTAAAATATTCAGAATTTGGTATTGAAATATTATTTATAATATGATATATATAATACATATCAAAAATTAATAGAATAATAAACCATGGTAGAGGCGCTGTATTTAAGAGTACTCTGAGGAAGTCGGCGGATGTGGATTTCAGAGGGAAGGAAATACAGCCGAAGAAAAAGAATCGGCGGATTGTTTTTCTGGAACTGTATAGAATATGTACAGGGCTGTCGCTTTGATAAGTGTTGAGCTACAAGGTTGCTTTGTAATTATATTGATGTCTATACAATAGTCCAAAGTTACCTTTGGACTATTTTTTTACATAATAATATAAGGAATTATAAAATAAGTAGCAAAAGCAGATATGTAGAAGGATTTATTATTCTTCATGGGAGGTAAGAAGATGAGTGTAGTTGTACAGAAATACGGTGGAAGCTCTGTTGCAGACACTGAAAAAATCAGAAAAATAGCAGAGGGTATCATAGAAAGAAAGAAAACTGATCCCAAAATGGTAGTAGTAGTTTCAGCTATGGGAAAAACTACAGACCAGTATATAAATATGGCGAAATCTGTAACAGACAAACCATGTAAAAGAGAACTTGATGCACTTTTATCTACAGGAGAAATGATATCTGCATCAATGCTTGCAATAACTCTTGAATCACTTGGATGCAAAGCTATAAGCTACAATGCTTATCAGCTTGATATACATACAAGTGGAAATCACGGAAAATCTCTTATAGACGATATAAATGTCGATAGAATAAAAGAAAGTCTTGACCAGGGATATGTTGTAGTTGTTACAGGATTCCAGGGAATAAATGATGAGGGAGATATAACAACTTTAGGAAGAGGTGGATCTGATACTTCAGCAGTTGCCCTTGCAGTAAAACTTGAAGGTAGATGTGAAATATATACAGATGTAGATGGAGTATATTTTACAGACCCAAGAACATATCCGGAAGCTAAGAAACTTGATGAAATAGAATATGAGGAAATGCTTGAACTTGCAAGTCTTGGAGCAAAAGTAATGCATTCAAGAAGTATAGAACTTGCTCAGAAATACGGCGTAGAACTTTATGTAGGACGTACATGTGGAACAGTAAAAGGAACATATATAAGAGGAGGAAAAAACATGAAATTAGAAGATAAAGTAATAACAGGAATAGCAACAAGTGACGATGATAGCTCAATAACAATAAAGGATTTCGGAGTAGAAGATGTAGCAGCTCTATTTGAAGACATAGCAGTTAAATCTATAAGCGTGGATATGATAAGCCAGACAGCTCCAATAGATGGAAAACTTTCAGTATCATTTACAATACCAAAGGACGATGTAGATGATTGTGTTGAACTTGTTAAAAAATATGTATCAGAAGATAGTATAGTAGTTGATAATGACATAACAAAATTCTCTCTTGTAGGTCTTGGAATGAAACATACAGCAGGTGTTGCATCAAAAGTATTTAGAATATTCAAAGACAATAACATAAAAGTAAAACTTATAACAACATCAGAGATAAGAATAACTTGTGCGATAAACTCATCTGACAAACAGGTTGCAATACAGAAAATGTGTGATGAATTTAATATATAATTAATCGGATAGAGGTAATAAGATGAAACTTCATGGTAGTATGGAAATAAGAGAAAATGAACTTTATATAGGTGGTGTAGGTTGCAGACAGATAGCATCTGAATATAAAACTCCTGTATATGTGTTTGATGAACAACTTATAATAGATAACTGCAGAGAGTATAGAAAATACTTCAAAGCAGAAGAAAATGGAAATAGAGTTGCATATGCTGGAAAGGCGTTTCTTCCGTCATATATGTGCAGACTTATGAAAGAAGAAAAAATGTGTCTTGATGTTGTATCTGGAGGAGAATTATATACAGCGTACAAATCAGGATTCCCTATGGAAAATGTATTCTTTCATGGAAACAATAAAACAAGAGAAGAAGTTGAAATGGGAGTTGCATACGGTGTAGGAAAATTTGTTGTAGATAACTTCTATGAACTTGATATGCTTGAGGAGATATGTGAAAGAGAAAATAAAGTACAGGAAATATATTTCAGAATAACTCCTGGAATAGAAGCTCATACTCACGAATATATAAAAACAGGGCAGATAGATTCAAAATTCGGATTTGCACTTGTAAATGGTGACTACTACAACGCAATAGAAAAACTTAAAGAATATGACAGAGTAAAACTTGTAGGAATACATGCTCATATAGGTTCTCAGATATTCGATATAGATCCTTTCCTTGATGAGGTTGATGTAATGATGAATCTTGTAAAGGAAACAAAGGAAAAATATGGGATAGAGCTTACAGACGTAGACCTTGGGGGAGGAATAGGAGTATATTATACTGATGAAGACAAACCAAAGGCTATAAAAGATTTCTGTGAAGCAATAATAGAAAGAACTGAAAAAACATGTTCAGAAATAGGTATAGATGTACCAAAACTTGTGATAGAGCCAGGAAGATCTGTCGTTGCAAATGCAGGAAGTACTCTTTATACTATAGGTTCAATAAAAGAAATAAAAGATGTAAGAGTATATGTGAGTGTAGACGGAGGAATGACAGATAATATAAGACCATCTCTATATCATGCCGGATATGAATGCAGTATAGTAAATAAAATGAACAGTAATACAGACAATAAAGTTACTATAGCTGGTAAATGCTGTGAAAGTGGAGACATACTTATAAGTAATGTAGCTGTATCTGAAATAGAAAGTGGAGATACACTTATAACAACATCTACAGGTGCATATGGTTATTCAATGTCTTCAAACTACAACAAAATACCAAAACCGGCAGTTGTTGCAGTAAAAGACGGAAAAATAACTCCAGTATGTAGAAGACAGACATTCGATGATTTAATGGAATTAGAATTATAATCTGACATTATATATAAAAGAACAAGAAAAAGACCTCGACTAAATAGAGGTCTTTTTTGATTGAAAAGCTATAAAGTATATAAAAATAGTTATAAATATGGTAGAATTAAGTGAAATAGTAGGAGGGATTAAATATGAATCTGAAAATAAAAATTATTTTATTGGCACTTGTATCTACTATGTTCTTTACTGCCTGTTCGAGAGAAAGTTCTCAACTTTTTAATGAAGGACAGGTTGCTCTTGAAGAACACGATTATACAACAGCAATGGAAAAACTTTCTGACGTTCTTGAAGGAGATAGTGGAAATAAAGTTGCTAGAGATATGTATACTCAGGCTATGAGAATGAAAAGAGTTGAAGAATATGAAAAAAGTGAGGACTATGAAAGAGCACTTGATGAAATAGAAAAAGTAATAGCTCTTAAAAATGGTTCTTCAAAAATCATAAAAGAAGCTGAAGAAAAGAAAAAAGAGTATGAAAAAATAATAGAAACTCTTGAAAAAGAAAGAGAAGAAAGAAAGAAAAATGCCCGGGAAACAGCGGCAAGTCAGGCTGATAATGTAGAGTCTGATGCACTTAAAGCAAATTCATCAGGAAACAAAAAAGAAGAATCATCTAATAGTTCATCAGGAAGCAGTTCATCTGATTCAAAACCTTCATCAGGAGGTTCTTCAGATAATAGCGGAAGTTCAGGATCATCAGGAAATTCAGGACAAACTGGCGGTGAAGGTGGTTCATCAGAAGGAAGTGGAAGCTCATCTGGTGGAGAATCATCAGGAAGCGAATCTACAGGTCAGTAAATATTTATGGGAGAAACAATATGAGGATAAATAAATATATAGCATCATGCGGAGTTGCCTCAAGAAGAAAAGCGGAGGAACTGATAAATGATGGCAGAGTAAAACTTAATGGAAATATAGTATATGAACTGTCAACTCAGGTAGATGAGAAAAATGATATTGTTGAGATAGATGGTTCAATAATAAAACAGGAAGAAAAAATGGTATATATACTTCTGAATAAACCGGATGGGTATATAACAACTGTAAAAGATCAGTTTGACAGACCAAGTGTTCTTGATCTTCTGGATGGAATTTCAGAAAGAGTGTATCCGGTGGGAAGACTTGACTATGAGACAAGTGGACTTCTTATATTGACAAACGATGGAGAACTTACATATAAACTTACACACCCAAGTCACGAAGTGGAGAAAGTTTATCTTGCAAGAGTGAGAGGGATATTTACAAAAGAAGAAATAGAGAGATTCAAGAAAGGACTTCATATAGAGGATTATGTGACTGCACCTGCAAAAATAAAGATTGCAAGGGAAGATATAGAGAAGAATGTATCTATATGCAAGATAACAATACACGAAGGTAGAAACAGACAGGTAAGAAAAATGTGTGATGCAGTAAATCATAAGGTTCTTAATCTGAAGAGAATACAAATGGGAAAAATAAATATTAAAGGTGTCGAAATGGGAAGTTATAGACATCTAACTGAGGATGAAGTTAAATATCTTAAAAATATCAGATAATACTGTTTTTTTCTATTGAAAAAATTTTAATAATGAGTATAATTAAATACGGGAAAAATTACAAAGGCATTTTTAAAAAGTGCCTTTGTTTTTTAGGAGAGAAAAAATGAGAAAATTAAACAGATTTGACAATGTAAACAGCGTTTCAAGAATATATCTAAACGATATAATCAAAAAAGGTGATGTATGCGTAGATGCCACTATGGGCAAAGGATACGATACAATATATCTATCTGAGGCAGTTGGAGAAGAAGGTTTTGTATATGCTTTTGATGTACAGAAGGAAGCTATTGTGAAAACATCAGAAAAACTTGAGGAATCAATGTTTCCTCAAAATACAAAACTTATACTTGATGGACATGAGAATATAGATAAATATGTAAAAGAAAATATAAAATGTGCAGTATTTAATCTGGGTTATTTGCCTGGATGTGAGCATAAAATTATAACAAAACCGGAAACTACAATACAGGCTATAGAAAAATCACTGGATCTTTTATGTGAAGGTGGTGTTGTATGTATTTCTGTATATACAGGTCACGAGGGTGGAAAAGAAGAAGGCAATGCAATTATAGAATATACACAAAATCTTGAACAGAAAAAATACAATGTAATTATGACTACTTTTATAAATCAGAAAAATAATCCGCCGCATATAGTACTTATAGAAAAAAAGAAATAAAATATCATTCTATATACTACGAAAAGTGATATAATAAGGTTATGATGGATGGAATAATTATTTACATTCAATATACTGAAAATTTAAAAATATGATGAATTATTTTACGTTGTGAAAGTTATCCATCTTTGGATAAAAATATGTCAAAAATGTTCAATATTAAAGGAGAAGATTATGGAAGATAATATCAAAGACAGCAAGCAGCTTATAAGCGAGATTCAGTCACAGTATACGAGATTGAGTAAAGGTCAGAAACTTATAGCACAGTATATACTGAACAACTATGACAAAGTGGCATTTATGACTGCGTGTAAACTTGGAGAAACAGTAGGAGTAAGTGAATCTACAGTTGTAAGATTTGCAAACACACTTGGATATTCAGGATATCCAAAACTTCAGTCAGCTCTTCAGGAACTTATAAAAAACAAACTGACAACAGTACAGAGAGTTGAAATGTCAGATGATTTCTCAGATGAAAATGTAATACTTAATAAAGTTCTGAGAAGTGATATGGATAATATAAGAGACACACTTGATGGAATAGATAATGAAGCGTTCCAGGATGCTGTATCAAAAATACTTAAAGCCAAAAAGATACATATACTTGGTGTAAGAACTTCTTTTGTTGTTGCCCAGTATTTAGGATTTTATCTTGGAATAATTCTTGACAATGTGCATGTTGTAAGAATGGATATGGGAGATGCATTTGAGCAGATAGTAAGAGTAGGAGAAGATGATGTTGTGATAGCATTCAGTTTCCCTAGATATTCAAAAAAAGCATATCAGCTTGTAAAATATGCAAAAGAAAAAGGGGCATCTATAATATCTATAACAGACAGCCTTTTTGCACCAATAGCATCTGTTGCGGATAATACACTTCTTGTAAACAACAGTATGGCATCTTTTGTAGATTCACTTGTACCTGCTATGAGTGTTGCCAATGCCCTTGCAGTGTCAGTTGGAATGAAGGAAAAAGATGATATAAAAGATTACTTCGACGATCTTGAACGTATGTGGGAAAAATACGGAGTATATGAATAGAATAATGTTATAGCCTGTATATTTTATATACAGGCTATATATATAAACAAAACTGTCGGGAGGTATTTTTATGAAAAATTTTAAGTATGATATACCTACAAAGGTACATTTTGGAAAAGGAAAGATATCAGTTCTTGGTAAGGAAGTATCAGCACTTGGTAAAAGTGTACTTTTTGTATATGGTGGAAGCAGTATAAAGAAAAACGGAATATATGATCAGGTTATGAAACAACTTGATAGTATGAACGTAATAGAACTTTCAGGAGTTGAACCAAACCCTAAAATAGAGTCAGCCAGAAAAGGTGCCCAGCTTTGCAGAGAGAATAATATTGATGTTGTTCTTGCTGTTGGAGGAGGAAGTGTAATAGACTGTTCAAAACTTATTGCAGCAGCTGCATCATATGAGGGAGATGCATGGGATCTTGTTCTTGATACATCAAAAATAGGTAATGTACTTCCTATAGTTTCGGTTCTTACTCTTTCAGCAACAGGTTCAGAGATGGATGGATTTGCGGTTATATCAAATATGGAAACAAATGATAAACTGGGAATGGGAAGTTATAAACTTAAACCAACAGTATCTATACTTGATCCGGAATATACATATACAGTTTCAGCATACCAGACAGCTGCAGGAACAGCAGATATAATGAGCCATATCCTTGAATCATATTTCCATAAAGAAGATGGAGCATACATACAGGATAGATTTGCGGAATCACTTTTAAAAACATGTATAAAATATGGAATAATGGCTATAGAAGAACCTGAAAATTATGAAGCAAGAGCAAATCTTATGTGGGCAAGTTCTCTTGCAATAAATGGACTTATATCTTATGGAACAGATGAAGGCTGGACAGTACATCCTATGGAACATGAATTAAGTGCATATTATGACATAACTCATGGAGTCGGACTTGCGCTTCTTACTCCTCACTGGATGGAATATGTTCTTTCAGAGGATACTGTAGACAAGTTTGTCGAATATGGAGTAAATGTATGGAATATAGATTCCTCTCTTGAAAAATACAGTATTGCAAAAGAAGCAATAGAAAAAACTGCAGATTATTTCAGAAAAATGGGAATACCTATGACTCTTCATGAAGTTGGAATAGGAGAAGAGAATCTTGAGATAATGGCTGAAAATGCATCTAAAAGAGGTGCAAAATATGGATATGTATCACTTTCAAAAGAAGATGTTTTAAAAATATATAAATCAGCTTTATAGACAAAATAAAATTATATTGAATATACCTCTCCATATTATATATAATTTAATGTAGAGGAGAGTGATTCAATTGGCAAAAGAAGATTTAAGATTAGGGTTTGCCGATATATTTATACTTGTAATAGGATGTATAATGATGGCAATATCTTTGAACCTGTTTTTTAATCCTCATGGAATAGCATCTGGAGGAATAACAGGTCTTGCGGTAGTTTTAAATATGTTATTTGGAATACCGCTTTGGATAGTGAACCTTGTACTGAACATACCGCTTTTTATTGCGGCATACAAGATTCTTTCAAAAAGAGACTGTATAAAGACTGTTCTTGGAATAATACTTCTTACAGTTGCTCTTAAATTCACTGAGAGCATGTCTCTTATGAATATAACAAATGATATATACCTTGTAATAATAATGGGGTCTATACTTATGGGAATAGGACAGGGTCTTATACTTAGAATAAATGGATCCACAGGAGGAACAGACCTTATGGCACTTCTTATAAACCGGCTGTTTCCAACATTAAGTATTCCTATACGGTTAGGTATAGTTGACTGTACAGTAATCGTACTTTCAGGTATAGTTACAGGGCAGATAGAGATAGCTATGTACTCATCTGTTTCATTATATATCATAATAAAAATGAGTGACCTTATGATAGAGGGATTTGATTATTCAAAATCATTTATGATAATTTCCGACAAATACAGAGAAATTACAGACAGAATAATGTCGGATCTTGATAGAGGAGCTACTTTCCTTAAAGGAGAAGGAGCTTATACAGGAGAAGCTAAAAATGTCGTATTTGTAGTTGTCGGGAAAAAACAGGTTGTTGAGCTTAAGAGAATGGTAAGGGAAATAGATCCTAAAGCATTTGTTATCGTAAGTGATATACACGAAGCATTAGGAGATGGATTCAAACCGGTTTCAAAAGAAGAGTAGTAATTTTTTAAGAGGGTGTTTTTATGACTATTGAAATTGTACCTGCATATGAACATAGAAATGAGTTAAAAGAGCTTTTCACGGAGTATACTGACATGCTTATAGAAAATGATCCTGAGTTTAAAAAATATCTTGATATTCAGAATTATGACCATGAAATTGAAAATCTGGAAGAAAAATACGGTATGCCTAAAGGCAGAATATATATAGCATATTGTGATGGAGAAGCTGCAGGATGTATTGCTATGCGAAAAATAGATAGTGAAAACTGCGAAATGAAAAGACTATATGTAAAACCAAAGTTTAGAGGTAAACACATAGGAAGTATTCTTGTAAAGCGTATAATAGAAGATGCAAAAGGAGAAAACTATAATTATATGCTTTTGGATACATTACCTTTTCTGAAAAGTGCTATTTATATGTATAGGAAATATGGATTCTATGAGATAGATAGTTATAATGACAGTCCAATGGATACATCGATATATATGAAAAAAGTTTTATAATAAAAAATAGCCGGATGATTATTCCGGCTGTTTTTTATTTTTGGGGAATATAATTTTTTAGATAATCCAGTTATATACGATTAAGTGTGTATATAAATTAAAAATAACATATATTTTGTGGTATAATATAAATTTGATAGGTACTGTTCAAAAGCAGAAATTAATATAAATAAGAATTTATGGAGGATGAAATGGGAAATACTTATTATATAGTCAGACATGGTCAGACAGAATGGAATATACTTGGAAAAACTCAGGGACACGGAAATTCACCTCTTACAGAAAAAGGTCTTAAGCAGGCGGAAGAACTTGCAGATGGAATTTCAAAATATCCTATAGACATGATTTTTTCAAGTGATCTTGGAAGAGCTGTTCAGACAGCAGAGGCGGTAGGAAAAAAATTTAATATAGATGTTCAGGTGACTGATGCTCTTAGAGAAATGGGATTTGGAGAATGGGAAGGAAAGCTGATTCCAGAAATAACAGAAAAATATGCAGATATATATAAAGTATGGAGAAATGAGCCACATCTTGCAGAAATACCTGGTGGAGAATCTTTATATATGATAAAAGAAAGACTTCAGAAGTTTATAGATGAACTTAACAATAAATACGATAACAAGCATATTTTATTTGTGAGCCATTCTATAACAGTAAGAGTACTTCTTCTTATGATGCTTGATTCTGACATGAAAAATATATACAGAATAAAACAGGATAATACTGCTCTTAATATAGTTGAATGGAGAAGTTATGGGCCTGTTGTTACAAAAATGAATGATACATCACATATAAAAGGCGATTATAGTCTGAATAATTCTGCTCTTGAGTAGAAATCTGGAGGAATTTATGGCAAAAGTAATTATAATCGGTGGAGGAGCTGCTGGTATGATGGCAGCAGTTTCAGCATCTGAAAACCCTGATAATGAAGTTATTATTCTTGAAAGAAATGGAGAACTTGGAAGAAAAATAAAACTTACAGGCGGTGGAAGATGTAATCTTACCAATGGAAGAAGTATTGATGAATTTTTCGATAAGATAGTTAGAAATGGAAAATTTATGTACAGCAGTATGTACTCTTTTTCAAACGAAGATTTTCTGTCATATCTGGATAGAATAAACCTGAAATACAAACTTGAAAAGGATAATGATTTTAAAATATATACAGAAAATGATAAGGCTGAGGATTTTATAAATGCATTAAATAGGGATCTTATCAGAAGAAATGTTTCAATAAGATATAATATCAGAGTCGCTGATTTTGAAGTTGAAATGTTTCCAGAGGAACAGATAAAATCAAAAAAAGATAAAATAGGAAGAGTTAGTGGAGTAATTCTTGAAAATGGTGAAAAAATTGGATGTGACAAGGTAATAATAGCATGCGGCGGAAGAAGTTTTTCAAATACAGGTTCAGATGGAAATATGTACAAAATAGTTCAAAAGTATGGACATAAAGTTACAGATATATATCCAGCACTGGTTCCTTTGAAAATAAATGAAAGTATGGCAATGAATCTTCAGGGAATATCGATGAAGGATGTTGAGATATCATGCAAAATAAAAAAGAAAAAAATAGTGAAAAGAGGGGATATGATATTTACACATTTTGGAATAAGTGGACCATGTGTATTGATACTTTCCTCTTATATAAACAGAGCTCTTGATGATGGTGATATCGAACTTGAAGTGGATTTTCTGCCGGATACATCAAAAGAAAAACTTTCAGAGATTATAAGGGAATATCCAAACAGAAATATAATAACAAATATGAAGGGGTTACTACCGGTATCATTTCTAAAGGAGATAGGAGATATAAGTGGACTGTCTGAGACAAAACCAAATTCTCTTACAAAGAAAAAAGAGGAAGAATTTATATCCATGATAAAGAATATGAAGCTTACATGTACTGGAACTATGGGCATAGAACCGGCAATAATAACATCTGGAGGAGTTTCTGTAAAAGATGTAAATTCAACAACTATGGAATCAAAGAAAATATCCGGAATGTTTTTTGCAGGAGAGATTCTTGATATAGATGCAGAAACGGGAGGATATAATCTTCAGATTGCATTTTCAACAGGATATGCAGCTGGAAAAGATATGGATTAATATATAAAATTGAAAATTTGTTTTCTGGGGGTAAAAATATGAAAAAACTTGTAATAGCAGTAGATGGACCTGCAGGAGCAGGGAAAAGTACAGTATCAAAGATAGTAGCAGAAAAATTAGGTATAAATTATATAGATACAGGAGCTATGTATAGAGCTGTAACATATAAGTGCTTAAAAGAGGGAGTAGATATCTCTGATGAAAAAGTAGTTTCAGATATGGCAGCAAAATCCGATATAGACTTTAGAGATAATAGTATATATCTGGATGGAAAATCCGTGAATGATGAAATTAGAACTGTTGAAGTAAGTTCAAATGTATCAGACGTTGCAAAAATAAGAGAAGTTAGATATCAGATGGTTGAGGTTCAGAGAAGAATCGGAGAAAAAAGCTCAGTAATACTTGATGGAAGAGACATAGGGTCATATGTATTTCCGAACGCTGATTACAAATTCTATCTTGTAGCCACAGCTGAGGAAAGAGGAAATAGAAGATATAAAGAAATGCGTGAAAAAGGATTTGAGGTAAACCTTGAAGATGTTATAAGAGATATAGTAAAAAGAGATGAGATAGACTCAAACAGAGAATTTGCACCTCTTGTAAAAGCTGATGACGCAATAGAAATAGATACAACAGGTCTTGGAATAGATGAAGTTGCAAATAAAATAATAGAAAATATAAAATTATAATGGAAAGAGGATTTTAATATGAAATTTTATAATTTTGTTATGGGGTTGTTCAGGATTTTCTGTAATCTGTTTTTTAGATACGAGGTTTCGGGGACTGAAAATATTCCAGACACAGGTAATATAGTTATTGCCGCAAATCACAAAGCAAATATAGACCCTGTTTTTGTGGCAGCAGCAATAAGAAACAGAAAAGTGGCAGCTGTTGCAAAAAAAGAGTTATTTGATATAAAGCCACTGGGATATGTTCTGAAAAAACTTAATGTTATACCAATAGATAGAGATAATCCTGGAATATCTACAATAAAAAGCATATTAAAACTTATAAAAGAAGGATATGCTGTTGGACTTTTCCCTGAAGGAACCAGGGTAAGAGGATATAAATTTGGTGAAGGAAAAGCCGGTGTTGCCATGTTTGCAACAAAGGGAAAAGCAAGTGTTATTCCTGTTTCTGTAATATCTACGTATAAAATTTTCAGTAGAGTAAAAGTATATTTTGGTGAACCGATACCTATGGATCAGTATTTCAAATCAAAGCTTACAAATGATGATTATGAGAGAATTTCAAATGATATAATGAAGGTTATAGTCAAAAACTATTGTGAGCACTCTGATGGAATAATAGATCCAGGCAAAGTGGAATATGACTTTGAATAGAGAGGAGAGAAGTATATGGAGGTAATAATATCAGAAAATGCAGGCTTTTGCTTTGGTGTAAAAAGAGCGATGAAACTTGCATGGGATGAGGTATGCAAAGGCGATGAAAATGGCGTATATGCATTAGGACCTCTTATCCATAATAAACAGGCGATTGAGAAGTTTGAAGAGAATGGACTTATTACAGTAGATAATATAGAAAATATAAAAGACGATGCAAAGATGATAATAAGATCTCATGGTGTATGCAAAAATGTATATGACCTTGCCGAAGAAAAGAAACTTACAGTTGTTGATACGACATGTCCATTTGTAAAAAAAATACATAATATAGTGCATGATAAATTTACTGAGGGATACGAAATAATAGTTATAGGAGATTCAAAACATCCGGAAGTAATGGGAATAAATGGGTGGTGTGATAATTCTGCAACAATAATAAAAACAGTTGAAGAAGCAGAAAAATTCAAAGCTCTAAGTGGCAGAAAATATTGTCTTGTTGCCCAGACTACTATGAATCTTAAAATATATGGGGAGATTGTAGAAATCCTAAAAAATAAGATAGAAGATATAGAAATAAATAACACAATTTGCTCAGCTACAAAAGCCAGACAGGAAGCTGCAGCAAAACTTGCAAAAGATGTAGACTGTATGATTGTAATAGGCGGGAAACATAGTTCAAATACACAGAAACTGGCTGGAATATGTGAAAATATATGTCCTACATTTGCAGTGGAAACAGTATCTGATATAAATAGTGAAGAAATAAAACAATATAAAACTGTGGGAATAACAGCTGGAGCATCTACACCAGATTGGATAATAAACGAAATAGTAAATTATATAAAAGGGCTATAAAAATAAAAAGCATGGGTCAAATGACTCATGCTTTTTTAACGTCGTAAATCTAAGAATCATATGAATTTAAAATTTTGTTCTCAGGGGTTTTATATTTTCTTCATAATCTTCAATTTCCTCTTTGCTTGGAGTATCGTCCTCCTTGTCGTCGAGATTGTTTTTAAATCCAATCCTTCTGGCAGGTCTATCATCATCTGTTTTTTCAGTTGAAGTTATAAGAAAATTTATCTGAGAAACGTGTTGAATAAGTTCAGAATAGTTTCCGTTTACATATCCAAAATAATGTATAAGAGATGGATTGCTGTAACCGATATCTGTAACATTCATAAGTACACTTTCACCAAAATTTGTGAGATAAAGAGCAATTTCTCTGTTTTTATCTAGGTCCTGTTCAAAATCATATATACTTTCCATAATTCTCTGATACTGATAGTCGGCAAGAGAATAGTCTCTTCCAGAAACAGATTTTTTTATTCTGTCTACAGCTGTATCAGGTATAACGTTAGAATCACTTTTACGCATAAAACCACAGCCTTTCCACGATTATAAGAATACTTATATAAATTATAACATAATCGGATGAATATTTGGAAAATTATAAAAAATAAGATGTACAAATATAATTATCTCTTTAACTGATATAGTATTGAAGATATTTAATCTATAATATGTTATAATTTTAAATATATAGAATATAATATTGAGGTGATTTAATATGACAATGAAAACAATAGAAGACTACTATAACAGTGGATTATATAACAGAGATCAACTTTATCAGCTTAATTTAGGCCTTGAAGATGGAATAGATGTAAGTTTATATGATGATCCAAGATATAAATATGACCGGATGTATGAGATAAGAATGGGTATAATGAATGGAGTTGACGTATCATATTATACAAATCATCTTTTTGATAATAATCAGATGTATCAGATAAGATTAGGACTTGAAGCGGGATACGATGTATCAGTATATGCAAGTGACAAGTTTATATGGAGTCAAATGGAGCAGATAAGAAAGGGTTTTGAAAGTGGGGTTGATGTATCAAAATTTGCAAGACCTGATTGCTATAGCTCTGTAATGGAAGAGGTAAGAAAAGGGCTTGAAAATGGAGTAGATGTATCTGAATATATAGATAGAAAACTGTTTGCAAATCAGATGAGACAGGTTAGGCTAGGGCTTGAGAATGGAATAAATCCGGATTCTTATGCATATAGAAAATATGATTGGACAGAAATGGAAAAAATGAGAATAGAAATGGAAAAAAATATATAATGCAAAGGGTTGTGATTTAACAACCCTGAAATTGTTTTATAGACTGGTATTTCAAAATATTTAAGAAAAAATTAAGGTTCAAAACGTATACTAAAGGGTAATATATAGTAAACAGATAATAAACAGGTTACAAAACCTGATTTTATAAATAAAATATGGAGGAAACAATAATGGATGAGAAAAAACCAAAAAAATCGCTGTTTTATTATTATGCGATGATGCTGTTATTTGTCATGCTTCTGAATATACTTGTTTTTCCTGGGATAATGGAAAAACAGACAGTTCAGATAAGTTACAGCAAATTTGAAACAATGCTTGAAAAAAATGAAATAAAATCGGTGGAAGTAGACGACGATAAAATAGCTATTTTACCAAAGGATGAAAAAGATAAAAATATATATGTTACCGGTAATATGAATGACCCGGATATAGTTGAAAAACTGAATGAAAAAGGTGTAGATTTCACAAAGGTAATACCTGAAAAAACATCACCTCTTGTTAATATTCTTATATCATGGATAATACCATTTGCTATAATAGGATTCTTTGGGAATATGATGATAAAGAGTCTTTCTAAAAAAATGGGTGGAAATTCGATGCGGTTTGGAAAGTCAAATGCCAAAATTTATGTTCCGGCACAGAGTGGAAAGAGATTCTCTGATGTTGCAGGACAGGATGAGGCCAAAGAAGCTCTAAAAGAAATAGTTGACTATTTACACAAACCGGAAAAATACAAAGAAATCGGAGCACAAATGCCAAAAGGAGCTCTTCTTGTAGGACCTCCAGGAACAGGAAAAACACTTCTTGCAAAAGCTGTTGCAGGTGAAGCGGGAGTTCCGTTCTTTTCAATTTCAGGATCTGAATTTGTAGAGATGTTTGTTGGTATGGGTGCATCAAGAGTAAGAGATTTATTTAAACAGGCCAAGGAAAAAGCTCCTTGTATAGTTTTCATAGACGAGATAGATGCTATAGGTAAAAAGAGAGATTCAGGAAATGGAATCGGTGGAAATGATGAAAGAGAGCAGACACTTAACCAGCTTTTAAGTGAAATGGATGGTTTTGACGGTGGAATAGGTGTAGTAATACTTGCAGCAACCAATAGACCGGAAAGCCTTGATAAAGCTCTTTTAAGACCAGGAAGATTTGATAGAAGAGTTCCTGTTGAGCTTCCTGATTTAAAAGGAAGAGAAGCAATACTTAAAGTACATGCGCAGAATGTAAAATATGATGAAAATATAGACTTTAATGCAATAGCGAGGGCTACATCAGGAGCATCTGGGGCAGAACTTGCTAACATAGTAAATGAAGCTGCATTAATGGCAGTAAGAGAAAATAGAAAAACAGTATCACAGAGAGATCTTGAAGAATCTGTAGAGACTATAATCGCAGGATATCAGAGAAAAGGTGCTGTTATAAATGAACATGAGAAAAAAGTAATTGCATATCACGAAATAGGACATGCACTTGTAGCTGCAGTAACAAAAAATTCAGCCCCTGTACATAAGATAACTATAGTTCCTAGAACATCTGGAGCTCTTGGTTATACAATGCAGGTTGAAGAAGGCGAGAAGGTTCTTATGTCAAAAGAAGATGCTATAGACAAAATAACAACATATACAGGTGGTCGAGCAGCTGAAGAAGTTGTATTTAATATGAGTACTTCCGGAGCATCAAATGATATAGAACAGGCGACTAAAATAGCAAGAGCTATGATTACAAGATTTGGTATGAGTGATGAATTTGGTATGGTTGCTCTTGAAACTATAACTAATCAGTATCTTGGTGGAGATGCATCTCTTGCATGTTCTCCGGAGACATCAGCTAAAATAGACAGAGAGGTTATATCTCTTGTAAGAACATGTCATGAACAGGCTGTTGAGATACTACAGAACAATATAGACAAACTTCATGAACTTGCTGCATATCTTCTTGAAAAAGAAACTATAACAGGTGAAGAGTTTATGGAAATTCTAAAAAGAGAAGATGTAGAAGAAAATAAAGAAGCTTCTGGCAGTGAAATAGAATAGTGTATAAAAATAAATAGTGTATAAAAAAGCCATGGAATGTAATTCCATGGCTTTTATCTTGCTATAATTCTTTTGCATTTTTTTCAATCTGTTCAACAGTAAGATTTATATCATCTATTTCATGATTTAACTTATCAAGATCTTTACCTTCCACATTGTAGTTAAGGAAAAGATATTCTATTGTATCAGTCATTTTGTTTACCTTGTTTGTAACTTCAAGGAAAGTTTTAAAGTTTCTACTGTTTTTAGCATTTTTAAATTTCTTTAAGTCCTTAGTTATAAATGAAACAACTTCTATTTCTGTTTCGAAAACACCCTCAGAAATTGGATAAGGATTTATTCTCTGAAGGAAATATTTACCCTTCTTGTTTACGTTATAGCAGTATGAAACTTCCAGATCCTCATCAATTTCAAACTCTATAAAATAAAGTATCCCTCTGACTTTTTTGATTTCTGTAGCACCCATTTGTCTAAGTAAAAGCTCAATAGAATCCGCTTCAAATGTATTTAAATCCATAAAAATCACTCCTTCTTATAAACTATTATACATCATTTCAACGATGATTTAAATCAGAATAACAAACTCTGTTAATTAAAATACGATAAGAAGATATGCAGTTGATATTAATATAGATACTATCATTAGAGGGAATCCTATTTTTAGGAAATACTTAAATGTTATAGGATGTCCGTGTTTTGCACTTACACCGGCAAGTACGACGTTAGCTGAAGCACCTATAAGAGAACCATTACCTCCAAGACATGCTCCAAGAGAAGTTGCCCACCATAAAGGAGTTACATCTATTCCCTGTGACTGCATTGTAAGTATAAGTGGTATAAGTGTAGCAACAAATGGTATATTGTCAAGGAATGAAGATATAATGGCAGAAAGCCAAAGAATTATCATCATTGTTGCAACCATATGTCCTTCTGTTGCACCTATTATAAGTTCTGCAAGCATAGAAATTACACCTGACTCAACAAGACCACCTACTACGATGAAAAGACCTACAAAGAAGAAGATTGTAGAC
Source organism: Peptacetobacter hominis (assembly GCF_006861675.1). Classification (GTDB taxonomy): domain Bacteria; phylum Bacillota; class Clostridia; order Peptostreptococcales; family Peptostreptococcaceae; genus Peptacetobacter; species Peptacetobacter hominis. Next base: position 102,676 of record NZ_SGJB01000003.1, read on the forward strand.
CATTCTATAGATGCAAATATCTCATCTATATCCTGCTTTCCTATGAAAAGCATTATAACAGCACTTGTAAGAGCAACCACACAAGATTCTATTCCAAGGCTTGAATGGAAAACAAATCCAAATAGTGTAAGGAAAATAAGAACAATACTCTTTTTAAGTAGAGATTTATCCTGTATAGATTTTTTCTCGTCAAGCTTCATTATACTTTCTCTTGCTTCATCACTTACAGACATGTTCTTTCCGTATATAAATCTGAAGGCAAGTATTGTTACAAGAAGTATTACAACAACAACTGGTCCAAGATGTATTACGAAATCCATAAAACTAAGTCCGGCAGCACTACCTATCATTATGTTTGGAGGGTCCCCTATAAGAGTAGAAGTACCTCCTATATTAGATGCAAGTATCTGCGTCATAAGGAAAGGAATTGGATTTACTCCTAGAAGCTGAGTAACAACGATAGTCATAGGTCCTATAAGAAGAACTGTTGTTACGTTATCAAGAACAGCTGATAATAGCGCTGTTACTATCATAAAGTAAACCATTATTTTCCATGGATCACCTTTTGTTTTCTTTGCAGTCCATATTGCTATATATTCAAATAGACCTGAATTTTTTACAACGGAAACAAAAAGCATCATACCGATAAGAACACCAATGGTATTGAAATCTACATGCTCAAGTCCTTTATCTACTGTAAGTATATTGGATACAATCATTAAAATTGCTCCGGCAAGGGCAGCAACTGTTCTGTTGACCTTTTCGGAAATTATTGCAGCCATAACAACCAGGAAGATAAGGATTGATAATATCTGCTGAAAATCCATAATTATGCCTCCTATATAAGTTTTCGATATTAAATTATATTAAAAGTTTCAAAATATAAGTATATATTTTAAGAACAGAAATATAATAGACCTTTTCAAAAGATAAATCAATAGGTTTTGATGATAAATAATTATTAAACAATGAAAGGCTTATCCTAAAATTCATTTATTTGATTAAGAAAAAAAGTTTGACGCAAAAAAATAAAAAGATAAACATATATTCAATTAACTTATTAATCGAATAATTGAATAATAATATATATATTTATTCATTTAATACCTTGAAATAAGGATAGAATTTGGATATAATCTAGTTAATATGAAAAGTCATTTGTAAAAACTTTCAAAATTAAAGCAAGTCGTTACTTTATTTACAATTGACCTATTTTAATTTTAATAACATAAAAACAGGAGGATTAATATGATAGCACAGATACATGGTTTCATAGGTGTTATGAATAATTATTTATGGTCTTATATACTTATAATTATGCTTGTAGTTTTAGGTATATATTTTTCTATCAGAACTAAATTTGTTCAGTTTAGATACTTTACGGAAATGTTTAAACTTCTAACTGATGGAAATGCAAATAAAAATGCAAAGAAAAATGGTAAAATTTCTTCTTTCCAGGCATTCTGTATAAGTACATCTTCAAGGGTTGGTACTGGAAATATAGCTGGAATTGCTCTTGCAATAGCAGGAGGAGGACCAGGGGCTATTTTCTGGATGTGGGTAATGGCTCTTATAGGTTCAGCATCAAGCTTTGTTGAAAGTACACTTGCTCAGATTTATAAGGTTAAAAACGGTACTGCATATAAAGGTGGTCCTGCATATTACATAGAGCAGGGACTTAATATGAGATGGCTTGGAATAATATTCACAATACTTATAAGTATTACATACGGATTTGTATTCAACTCTGTTCAGTCAAACACACTTTCAATAGCATTCAATAATGTTTTTGGAGTAAGCTACCTGGTGATAGGTATAGTATTAGCTGCACTTACTGCAGCGGTTATATTCGGGGGAGTACACAGAGTTGCAAAAGTTTCTGAAATAATAGTTCCTGTATTTGCAGGTTTATATATACTTGTTGCAATAGGAATAGTTATAATGAATATAGGAAGTGTACCAGCTCTTATTGCAGATATAGTTAAATCAGCATTTAAACCAAGCGAAATGATAATGGGAACTGGAGCAGGGTTTATGACAGTTCTTCTTACAGGTGTAAAAAGAGGCTTATTCTCTAATGAGGCAGGTATGGGTTCTGCACCTAATGCAGCGGCTACAGCAGAGGTTTCTCATCCGGTTAAACAGGGTCTAATACAGTCATTAGGAGTTTTTACTGATACTATAATAATATGTTCTTGTACAGCTTTCATGGTTCTCTTATATAATGGATATGCTACGAGTTCAAATGAAGGTATAGCACTTGCTCAGGAAGCACTTTCTTCTCATATAGGTTCTTTTGGTGGAATATTTATAGCAATATGTATATTCCTGTTTGCATTCAGTTCAATAGTAGGAAATTACTACTATGGTGAATCTAATATACAGTTTGTAACTGAAAGCAAGGGTGCTCTTAATATATACAGAGCTCTTGTATGCGGAATGGTTCTTTTCGGAGCTGTTGCAAAGGTTCAGTTTGTATGGGATATGGCGGATTTATTTATGGCATTTATGGCTATAATAAATATGATTGTCATAGCGAAATTAGGTAAATTTGCATATATAGCACTTGATGACTATACTAAGCAGAAAAAAGCCGGAGTAAAAGATCCAATATTCTATGTAGATGACATAGAAGGTCTTGAAAATGTTGAATACTGGCATAAAGATAAATAAAATATTGAACATATAATTCTATTGTGATATACTAATCTCGAAATAAAATTTAATCGAAAAGCTAGGGGCGCTGAAATTGGTCAGCTGAGAGAAAGAGCCTTAAACTTACAAACCCTAAATACCTGATCAAGATAATGCTTGCGAAGGGAAGCTGCTGAAAATATATCATAAAAGGAAATGTATAAACTCAGTGTAGATAGAGTCATAATTTTTATTCTATCTATTATATACATACATTATTTGAAACTACAGTGCTTTCCCTGATTCAGGGAAGGCACTTTTTATATGCATAAAAGTATTTATAAGCGGTTTATATGCTTAAGATTGATTTTATTTGTAACATTAACTATTTGGAGGTAATGGATATGAACTACACTACACAGCTTGATGCGGCAAAAAAAGGTATTATAACAAAAGAAATGGAAATTGTTGCAGATAAAGAAATGATGGATGTTGAAGAACTTAGAGAGCTTATAGCGGAAGGTAAAGTTGTAATTCCTGCAAATAAGAATCACAAATCTTTAAGTCCAGAGGGAATAGGAAAAGGTCTTAAGACAAAAATAAATGTAAATCTTGGTATATCTAGAGACTGCAAAGATGTAGATAAAGAACTTGAAAAAGTAAAAACTGCTATTGAGATGAAGGCAGAAGCCATAATGGATCTTAGTAACTACGGTAAGACAAGGGAATTCAGAGAAAAAGTAGTAGAGATATCACCGGCTATGATAGGTTCTGTTCCTATGTATGATGCTGTAGGATTTACAGAAACAGAACTTGTAAAAATAACTGAGGAACAGTTCCTTCAGGTTATAGAACAGCATGCAAAAGACGGTGTGGACTTTATGACAATACATGCCGGATTTACAAGAGAAATAGGAAATAGAATAGCAAAGGATAAAAGACTTACTCATATAGTATCAAGAGGGGGCTCTCTTCTATTTGGATGGATGTATATGAATAACAAGGAAAATCCAATGCTTACTCAGTTTGATAAAATACTTGATATATGTGAAAAATATGATGTTACTTTAAGCCTTGGTGATGCATGTAGACCTGGATCTATAGCAGATGCAACAGATTATGCGCAGATACAGGAACTTATAAATCTAGGGGAACTTACTAAAAGAGCGTGGGCAAGAAATGTTCAGGTAATGATAGAAGGTCCTGGTCATATGGCTATAAATGAAATAGAAGCAAACGTTATGCTTGAGAAAAAACTTTGTCACGAAGCGCCTTTCTATGTTTTAGGACCTCTTGTTACAGATGTTGCTCCAGGATACGACCATATAACAAGTGCAATAGGAGGAGCTCTGGCAGCATCTAAAGGAGTGGATTTCCTATGTTATGTAACACCTGCAGAACATCTTAGATTGCCAGATCTTGATGATATGAAGGAAGGAATTGTTGCGACTAAAATAGCAGCTCATGCAGGAGATATCGCGAAAGGAATAAAAGGTGCAAGAGATTGGGATAATGCTATGTCAAAAGCAAGAGCAGAACTTGATTGGAATACAATGTTTGAGCTTGCACTTGATCCTGAAAAACCTAAAAAATATAGAGACTCATCTAAACCGGAACATGAGGACAGCTGTACTATGTGTGGCAAGATGTGCGCATTAAGAACTGTAAATAAAATATTCAAAGGTGAAGAGGTAGACCTTGTGTTTGACTAAGAGGATATTAATTTAAAACTGATTTATAAAATGTTTCCTGAAAAGAGGTGAAATCATGAAAATTAATGGAAAAGATGTAGATTTTGATAAAACAATGACAATATCTGAAATTCTTGATGTGTATAAAATTGACAGAAAAAGGGTTGTTGTAGAAGTAAATATGCAGATAATAGATGAAGAGGAGTACGATACATATATACCGGATAAAGAGGCTATGGTTGAACTTATAGCCTTTGTAGGGGGCGGTTAAAATGTCCTTTTGCAATATAAAAATATATATAAATGAAAAAGAAACAAGTGTTGCAGAGGGTGTAGAGTTAAAAGATATAAAGGAAAAATTTTACCCGAATTCTGATATAACAATATTGAACGGATTTCCAATAGATATAAAAAAAGACAATAGAGCAGTTTCAGAAAAAGACAGGATATCTTTTATTAAAAAAGGAATCTGCCCGGATAAGGATGAACTTGAGTCACTTCTTATTGCAAGGCATACTCCGGGTCTTCACAATTCACTTAAAGACGGAAAAATAGCGATACTTGGACTTGGAGGTCTTGGATCTAATATAGCCATATCGCTTGCAAGAGTTGGTATAGGGAAACTTATAATTGCAGACTTTGATATTGTCGAACCTTCAAATCTCAATAGGCAGAATTACTTTATATCAGATATAGGTAAAAAAAAGACTGAAGCAACAAAAGAAAATATAAAAATGGCAAATCCATTTATAGATATTGAAACACATGATCTTATGGTAACACCTGAAAATATGCAAATATTTAGTGATACTGACATCATAATAGAAGCATTTGATAATCCGGAAAGTAAAGCTCGGATAAGTAATTATGTACTTAAATATATGAAAAATAAATGTCTCATAGCATCTTCGGGAATGGCTGGATACTATGACTCAAATATAATACAGACAAAAAAAATAAGAGAAAATTTCTATATATGCGGTGATTTTGTACATGAGGCCAGAGAAGGTGATGGGCTTATGGCTCCAAGAGTCTCAATATGCGCAAATCATATGGCAAATCTTGCAGTACAGATTCTTGCGGATAAAAAATTATAGAAATTATTCAGGAGGCGTATGTAAAGATGGATAAGTTAATATTAAAAGGTCACGAATTTGACAGCAGATTATTTATAGGAACTGGTAAATACGGTTCAAATGATGTTCTTCCAAAAGTTATAGAAGCCAGTGGAAGTCAGATGATAACAATGGCTCTTAGAAGAGTGGACCTTGATGAAAGAAACAAAGAAGAAAATATACTTACATATATACCTGAGGATATGACAATTCTTCCAAATACTTCAGGAGCTACAAATGCTGAGGAGGCAGTAAGAATAGCAAGAATATCAAGAAAAATGGGATGTGGAGATTTTATAAAAATAGAAATAATATCAGATATGAGATATCTTCTACCAGATAATGAGGAAACAATAAAAGCTACAAAAATACTTGCAGATGAGGGATTTGTAGTTTTACCATATATGACTCCAGATCTTTATGCAGGAAGAAGACTTATAGAGGCAGGTGCAGCAGCAGTAATGCCACTTGGAGCCCCAATAGGTTCAAACAGAGGTCTTCAGATGAAGGAAATGATCAGAATAATGATAGAAGAGCTTGATATACCAATTGTTGTTGATGCAGGAATAGGAAAACCATCACAGGCAATGGAGGCTATGGAAATGGGTGCAGATGCAGTCCTTGTAAATACAGCAATAGCATCTGCAGGAGATCCTGTTGAAATGGCAAGAGCATTTAAACTTGCAGTAGAAGGTGGTAGAGCTGCCTATCTTGCAAAAACAGGTGCTGTTTCAGAATATGCAAATGCATCATCACCGCTTACAGGATTTTTAGGAAGTCTTGATAATAAATAATTAACTAAAAATAAGAAAGCGGGCGACAAATATGAGTTTTTATGAAGTAATAGAAAAATATAGAGATTTTGATTTTGATGAGTATTGGAAAAATGTAACGGATGACGATGTAAAAAGAAGTATAGCAAAACACAGAATGAACCATATGGATGTTCTGAATCTTCTTTCTCCTGCAGCAGAAAGACACATGGAGGAAATGGCACAGAAGGCACATAAGGAAAGTGTACAGAATTTTGGAAAGACTGTAACACTATATACTCCTATGTATATAGCAAATTATTGTGAGAATCATTGCCTTTACTGCGGATATAACTGTCACAGTGGAATAAAAAGAAAGAAACTTAATCTTGAAGAAATAGATCTGGAGTGCCAGAGTATAGCAGAACAGGGATTTAAACATATACTTATCCTTACAGGAGAGAGTGAAAAATATTCAAGTATAGAATATATAGGTGATGCGGTTAAATGTGCTTCGAAATACTTTCCTTCAATAGGAATAGAAGTTTATCCAATGAGTGTAGAGGGTTACAAACACCTTGTTTCAAATGGAGCAGAAGGGCTTACTGTATATCAGGAAACATATAATGAAGAAATGTACCAGAAGGTTCATATAAAAGGACCAAAGGCAAATTACAAATGGAGACTTGATGCACCTGAAAGAGGGGCTATGGCTGGTATGAGAACTCTTACTTTGGGAGCTCTTCTTGGACTTTATAAATGGAGAGAGGATGCATTCTTTACAATCTTGCACGGAGAATATCTAAAGGATAAATACCCTTATATAGAGCTTTCCTATTCAGCTCCAAGGATAAGACCTTTCAAAGGATGTTTTGAAGGAATAATGGATGTAACTGATAGAAACATGGTTCAGGCGATGCTTGCGATGAGACTTTTTGATCCACATGCGGGGCTTAATGTATCTACAAGAGAAAACCTTGAAATGAGAAGAAATATAATGCCATTTGGTGTTACAAAAATAAGTGCAGGAGTTTCAACTGATGTCGGAGGACATTCTCAGAATGAACATGATACTGCTCAATTTGAGGTTAATCATGACTGTGAGGTAAAACAGGTTACAGATATGCTGAAAAGTATCGGATATCAGCATGTATTCAAGGATTGGAACAGATTTGAATATATACATGAATAAAAGAAAAAGAGTCTGTATAGACTCTTTTTCTGTATGGAGGATAAAAAATGTTTCTTATTACAAATAGAAAATTATGTGATAAAAATAAATATGAAAGTATAATATATGATGCATGCAAAGCTGGTGTTGAATATATAATCATAAGGGAAAAAGATCTTGATAGTGAATCACTTGAGAAATTATTTATGAAAGTATGTGTAAAGCTATCGGAAGAAAAAACAATAAGGGAACGTAATAAAATTATTGTAAACAGCAATACGGATATTTACAGAAAAAAAGAATGTGATGGAATACATCTTCCATTCAGCTTATTTAAAAGCTTGATAAATGAAAATTTTTATTTTGATAAAAACAAATTACTTGGAATATCACTTCACAGCATAGAGGATATAGATGAAATGGAGAAAATAAAAAGAGAAAGCAATATAAAAGTTGATTATATAACACTATCTCATATTTTTGAGACTGACTGTAAAAAAAATCTTAAACCAAAAGGATTAAAGCTGCTTGAGGAAGGTAAAAAACACACAGATGTAAAAATAATTGCACTTGGTGGAATAAATAGTGATAATGTATCAGAGGTTATGAAATATGCCGATGATTATGCTGTTATGTCCGAGATTATGAAAAGTGATAATGTATACAGAACAGTAGAGAATCTAAAAATATATAAATAGATAAAAACTATATTAAATATAGTAAAAATATATAAAAGTGTTTATACTATATTATATAAGGGTAGAAATATAGTATTAAAATTGCACGGAGGAAAACAATATGAAATTATATGGATATTCAAGATGATCTACTGTAAGAAAAGCCAAGGCATGGCTTATGGAAAAAGGATTTGAATTTGATGAAGTTGATATAGTGAAGGAAACTCCATCAAAAGAGGAGCTTGAAAATTTATACAGAAAAAGTGGTCTTGAAATAAAGAAATTCTTCAATACAAGTGGTAAAAAATACAGAGAGCTTAATATGAAAGAAGTTGTAAAAACTGAGTCTGATGATAAACTTCTTGATATACTTGCAAGTGATGGTATGCTTATAAAAAGACCTATTTTTGACGCTGAAGATGCTGTCCTTATAGGATTTAAAGAAGCTGAATGGGAAGAAAAGTTAAATAAATAATAAAAAAACTCGCTGATTTAAAAACAGCGAGTTTTTTATTATAAATCATCTTCACCAAAAGATTTGAACCGTGAAGCTTTTACCTTTCTTTTGTTACAGGCCATCATACTATCAGTTCTTGCTAAAAGATCATACACAGATTGATCGTATCCTGGTTTAAAATAATCATATCCCATAGCAACGCTAAGCTCTATGTCATTTATTGTGTTATACGAATTTATCATGGAATAAAAAAGTGAGATGTATTTTTCTACCTCAGGTTTTGTCAAATCTTTAATCAGGACTGTAAATTCATCACTTCCTATTCTGAAGCATTTTCCGGTATCTGAAAATACATCATCAATTGTATCAGCTAAATTCTGAATAATCTTATCTCCCTGAATGTACCCAAAATTATTATTTATGTATTTTAGATTATTTATATCAATTGATATTGCCCAATATGACGAAAAATCATATATCATTTTATCATCTTCTTCCAGCTGCTTTTCAAAAGCCTTTCTGTTTCCCAGAGAAGTAAGTATATCATTATACATATTCTGTTCATGTATATATTTGAAAACAGAAATTCTATAGTCTTCTGAATATCTTCTGAAAACCGATATAAAAATCAGAAATACAAAAGATATGGATGAAAGAAGAATTATGAATTTAGATGTAAAAAAAGCCCCGGAAATTAGGCCGGCAAAAAGTATTCCATTGGATACTATAAATATCAGGTCCGATGATTTTGTAATAACTATATTCATATAAACAATAAAAGAAAATAGATATCCGACAAAAGCAGTAATAAATATAACTGAAAAAGACATATTTATATCTAAAATACCTAAAACATCTATGAAGAATAATACAGTTGCGATTATACACGCCATAGATGAAATAATTCTTGAGAATTTAATATATTTTCGATCGCAGTATCTGGACAAAAGACCTATAACAGGTATAAATGATACAGAAAACAATACAAGGCTTTCCGAATAAGAACCATCACTTATACCTCTGAAAGAAATAGACACAAGTACTGCAAACAAAGCTATATGAAGAAAATCAATTGGTGATACCTGATTCAGATACTTTTCAAATAATACAAATAGAAATAATGAAAAGATACCAAATAAAAATAAAATTCTATCTATATTTATAATTATGTCAGCTGACATAAATCATACCCCCTTAGTTGAGATTAATTATATTTATATAAAATCTATTAAGATTATTATAACACAGTAGTATGTAAATAAAAAAATTTTAAAAAAATAGAAAAATAATAAAAAATATCCTCTTAAATGTTGAAAAATACGTTTTCAATGAAAAATAAAAGTTCATCATATAAATAAATAAAAGTTTATTTTATGAATAAACTTTTGTGTTTTGGAGCTTTGACATTGCATTTTTTTTGTACTATGATAATCATAACGAAAGGATAACAGGAAGATCCTGTAGGGCAGGTGATGCTTATGTTTGAAATAAATGTTGAATCAAAAGTAGATATAAATGAGCAGTATACAGAAAGTAGAAATATAGTTGGAAAAAAAGATAAATACTCAAATTTATGTCTTAAAAATCTAATACGGGTAGTTGGTGATTCTTATACAAAAAAGGATATAATTCCTCTTTTGCTTATTGAGAGAATGGATAGAGATAATAGAATAAGAATGACTTTAGATGAAATGTCAAGGGAATTTGATTATCCAAAAACAGGATTGTCCACACTTTTTACAAAACTTAAAAAGAAGGATTTCTTAAAGAGAGTAAAAAATGGAGAATATATGATAAATCCGGCAATCTCATATAGAGGAAGTAGAATGGATAGAGAAGATTTGATAGAGGAATACCATTCGATAGGAAAGTAGTGAAAGAAGGTAGATAATATGGCATTGAAACTAGATAGAAATATTATGCAGTGGTTTGATTCCTTTTTCGAAGATGAAAAGTCATCTGTTCAAAAGAACAATTTCCTTTGTAAAAGTTATGTAAGAAAAACTCCAGAGGGAGACAAAACAGGATTTACACTAGAAAAAGAAAACTCAGATTACTGGAAAATGTATTTTGAAATACCTCAGGAAACAGTAATAAGATTAAAAAAGAATGTACATCCCATATTTAGAGAATATATATATGAAAAAAGATCATTTTATAATGATAATATGATTTATGATTTTATAAACTCAAACCTATTGAATATATTTAATAATGTGGCTGTATATACATATGATAAAAATATAAATGCATATATAATGAATTTCAGTAGGTTATTTGTAGAGCGATGCAGATATCTAAGTATAGGAGAAGATAGAAAGATAACAGAAAATCTATATATAAATGCAGAAACTCAGGAAAATTTCAGGATATTCAATAGAGACAGAAGTTTTGTAATCATGTTTTCTTTTGATGCATCAGAGGGAGAAAATCTTCTGGATAGTTTGATAGATTTGAGAAAATCTATAATTATAAACGATGGAATAAAGTAACAAACAAATAGATTAAAAATACGAAATCAGAAAAGATATGGAGGTAATAGATTATGGATGTTGAAAAAATGACAGTGAGAGTACAGAAAAGTTTAAATGAAGCCTTTCAGGAGGCCGTAAGACATCACAATCAGCAGGTTGATGTAATACATCTTTTATCAGCACTTATGAATCAGGAGGATGGACTCGTTCCAAATATAGTGGAAAAAATGAATATATCAGCTGATTCAGTAAGAAGAGATATAGAAAATGAACTTGAAAGACTTCCAAAAGTATATGGAGAAGGTGCTGATTCTCAGGGAGTAACAGCGACAAGAAGAATAAACGAAGTTCTTATAAAAGCAGAGCAGATATCAAAGGATTTCAGAGATTCTTATATAAGTGTAGAGCATGTAATGCTTGCAATAATAGAACTGGAGAAAAATACTCCTTCAGGAAGAATACTTTCAAAATATGGAATAACAAAAGATAGTTTCCTTGGTGTACTTCATCAGGTAAGAGGGAACCAGAGAGTAGACACTCAGGATCCAGAGGGAACATATGATGCTCTTGCAAAATATGGTACAAACCTTGTAGAACTTGCAAAGAAAAACAAACTGGATCCAGTAATAGGAAGAGATGAAGAAATAAGAAGGGTTATAAGAATTCTATCAAGAAGAACTAAAAATAATCCGGTTCTTATAGGTGAACCTGGTGTTGGTAAAACAGCGATAGTAGAAGGACTTGCCGAAAGAATAGTAAGAGGAGATGTTCCTGAGGGATTAAAAGACAAAATAATATTCTCTCTTGATATGGGTGCTCTTATAGCTGGAGCAAAATACAGAGGTGAATTTGAAGAAAGACTAAAAGCAGTACTTAAAGAAGTACAGGGTTCTGAAGGAAAGATAATATTATTTATAGACGAAATACACAATATTGTAGGAGCAGGTAAGACAGAGGGATCTATGGATGCAGGAAACCTTATAAAACCTATGCTAGCAAGAGGGGAATTAAACTGTATAGGTGCTACTACATTTGACGAGTACAGAAAATATATAGAAAAAGATAAGGCTCTTGAAAGACGTTTCCAGACTGTTGTAGCTGAAGAACCTACAGTTTCAGATACAATATCAATACTTAGAGGATTAAAAGAAAGATTTGAAATACATCACGGAATAAGAATACATGATAGCGCAATCGTAGCCGCTGCAAAACTTTCAGATAGATATATAACAGACAGATATTTACCTGATAAAGCTATAGACCTTATAGACGAAGCCAGCGCTATGATAAGAAGTGAGATAGATTCGCTTCCAACAGAACTTGATTCAATAAGAAGAAAACTATTTACTCTTGAAACAGAAAGAGAAGCTCTATTAAAAGAAGAAGATGAAAAGAGTAAAGTAAGACTTGAGGATCTGAAAAAAGAAATTGCAGAACTTAAGGCACAGAATGATGAGATGACAGCAAAATATGAAAAAGAAAAAGCTCATATAACTGAAGTAAAAGAGCTTAAAGCAAAACTTGACGATGCAAGAGCAAAAGTCGAAAAATACGAAAGAGAATACGACTACAACAGTGCAGCTCAGGTAAAATACAGTGAAATACCTCAACTTGAGGAACAGATAAAAGAAAAAGAGGAAAAAATGAAGAATGAATCAGAAACATCTTTATTAAAAGAAGAAGTTACTGAAGATGAAATCTCTGAAATAGTATCAAAATGGACTGGAATACCTGTTACAAAACTTGTTGAAGGAGAAAGAGAAAAACTTCTAAAACTTGAAGATGAACTTCATAAGAGAGTAATAGGACAGGACAAAGCTGTAACTGCTGTTTCAGATGCTGTAATAAGAGCAAGAGCAGGGCTTAAAGATGAAGGTAAGCCAATAGGTTCATTTATATTCCTTGGACCAACAGGTGTAGGTAAAACAGAACTTGCAAAAACACTTGCCAGAAATCTATTCGACAGTGAAGAAAATATAGTAAGAATAGATATGTCTGAATATATGGAAAAACATTCAGTATCAAGACTTGTAGGACCACCTCCAGGATATGTAGGATATGAAGAAGGTGGACAGCTTACAGAGGCTGTCAGAAGAAAACCATATTCAGTAATATTATTTGACGAAATAGAAAAAGCTCATGAGGATGTATTCAACATATTCCTTCAGATACTGGATGATGGTAGACTTACAGACAACAAAGGTAAGACAGTAGACTTCAAAAATACAATAATAATAATGACTTCTAATATAGGAAGCAACCTTCTACTTGAATCAGGTGGAAATATAACAGAAGAAGTAAACGATATGGTTATGGGTGAAATGAAGAGAAGATTCAAGCCGGAATTCCTAAATAGAGTTGACGATATAATAATGTTTACTCCACTTGATAGAGAAGAAATAAAACAGATAATAGATATATTTATGAGTAGTCTGAGAGAAAGACTTTCTGAAAGAGAGATAGAAATTGATCTTACTGATGCAGCAAAAGAGGTAATGATAAGAGAAGGATATGACCCGGTATATGGAGCCAGACCACTTAAGAGATATATAAGCAATACACTTGAAACAAGACTTGCCAAAATGCTTATAGCAGGCGAAATATATAATGGATGCACAGTTGTGATAGATGGAAATGAGGATAATATAAATATATCTGTAAGATAATAAATAAAACAACTCCGTAGAAAAAACAGCATAAAAGTTTTTTCTACGGGGTTATTTATATGCGATTTAAAATTTCTAAATGAATTAAAATTTCTGAAAATATTTCAAGAAACGTTTGCAAATATAAAAAAAGAGTGTTAAAATATATACGAAAGTATTTATTAAATAAATGCTGTAGACTTCATGTATTGTAAGTATGAAGTGTTATATAAATTCTAATCTGCGTAAATGGACATCCTGTGAGATGTCTGTTTTTTTGTTAAAAATTATGGACTATTAATGAGTTCGAATAGTTTGACCTGAGCTGTAAAGACTTATTCTATAGGGTTTTACGACCTTTTACATATAGCTCTAGGGGTTCGGTAAAGTTTTTTATCTTTGAGTCTTAAAAACCTCCTTTTGATAAGATATAATTGCGGTTCGCCAACTGCAAAAAATTATCAAAAGGAGGTCGTAAAATGAATCTTTATTTGTTTAAAATTATGTTCTAACAAAAGAGGTTAACTATATTTTATTGATATGTTCCTTTTTCACTATGTAATACTCGTCACTTGCTTTATCAACCACCAATATTTCCTTAAACACTACTGTATATATTGGTAACGTAAACCAGTAGGTACGGATTTCTTCGCTTATCGTTTTTTTCGTTTCAACTGGTACACTTGCTTCCTGCATTGTTCCTCGAATCCTTTCTGCTGTTCCATGACAGTCTGTAATGTCTGATAGCTCATGCTGAACACATATCTTGAAAAATCTTCAAATTGTTTTGTGTCATAGTCGGCAAGCGGTAATCGATTTATTTTATGCCGCACCACACGTTTGTGATAGGGTAAGTCAGAGATATACATACAATACAGCCGATTTTTGCATGAATATCCTCAAAAACATCTTTCATGTAATCACTCCAATCTAATTTTAGGTATAGAAAAAGCGGCCAATCTAATAAGATTAACCGCTTAAAATGTGGATATGAAGTTATCAAATTGGAATTTATTTTTTTAATACTTTCTTTAAATCCATAACAAATTGTACTTGTTGTTTTCTTAAATATGATTTTACAAAGGGTTTCATAATTATTTTTTTTACTGTTACAGATTCTGTAAAATCTATTTGAGTTTTATTTCCTTTGGAAGTGAAAATGCCAGTCCAATGTCCTTGTATATTACTGTTTTCCACATCAAACTCCCAGCGCTCATACGGTTCTACAGCAGTAATAGTAAAGGTAGTAGGAAAGCCGTCTTTGGTATATTCAATAAATTGTTTTTCATTTATTATTTCCGTTTTACTCAAATCACTTCGCCATTGACTATATTTTTCAACAGCGAAAACTGTTTCCCAAACCATATGAACATCACTATCAATACAATCTTTTATATTTGAAGTTGTCATTTTTACACTTCCTTTCAAATTACAATTTATCTCATACAGGCATTGACAAATTTCATAGGGACACCCATACGTTCTGCTACTTGTTCTGGTGTCATTCTACTATTTAAAAAACGTTTGCATACTATTTTCATGTTCTCACCAACTTCGATAATATGTTTATCAGGGTCATAGAAACGAACAACACGCTGTCCCCATGAATGTTCTACAATAGGGTGGACATATTCAACATTACATTCTTTCAGTTTATCTGCAAATTTATCAAAATTATCTTCTTCAAAGTAAATTTCAAAGTTATTGCCACCAAAAGAAATATCGCTTTTCCCGATAAAATCTTTATATGTTTCTATTGTTTGCAAAGCCAACCCTCCCGTCAGAGTTTTATTTGCTCCAAAATCCATAATTACATGAAGTCCAAAGACTTTTTTATAAAACTCAACTGATTTGTCTATATCTGTTACCACAAGCATAGGATTTTTCAATTTCATTTTCATTACCTCCACAATTTCTAATTTTGTATAAGCCAGAATGATAATTATTGATTTTTATTTGGCTTTCTCTTAATACCTAATAATTTAATAAAATCTTGAAACATTGATGTATCAGTCGGTTCAAACATTAACCATTTTCCATCGTGATAGGTTTTAGTTTCATCATAAATTTTTTGAACTTCTTTTGAATAACTATTTCTATCTGTATCAAATTTTAATTGTTCATTTTTCCCTAAGATAATCATAAATCCTACACAGTTTTCCCTTGCGTACAATGCACAAAGCGTTTTTCCACCACGACGATATTTATACTCATAAGTCCACGCCTTACCACCTTTGTTCCATAAACATTCCATGTCATACTTTTCATCAATTAAAGCACAAAGTTTATTCCATATATCATATAATGATTGTCCAATTAAAGCAGTCATTTCTTCTGCATTAGGTATTTTATCCAGCATACTCGTTTCTCCTTTATAACTTCCAATTTATTCTTTCAAATTTTTCAAATCAGACGGATTATTCTCATGGATTACCCTAACAGTAGGACAAATTTCTAAATTTGAACAATCACCACAAGTATCAACACCTTTTTTCATTGCACACGAGCGAATACTACAGATACTATCACAAAATACGGTTTTAATTCCGTCTACACGACACCCTTGGCAGTTAATATGTTCTGGAAGAATAGGAGCATTATTTAATTTAGCCCATAGTTTTGCAGTTTTTTCTCGCAATTTTTGATCGTCATTGATTGTTGCAATATATGCATCGCATTTTTCACAATCCAATCAACAATATGCAATCATTTTTTTCATCATAGTTATGTACCTCCATAACTTCTAGTTTGTACGTTACTTCATATTCAAATTATACAACTTATTTTGAACTCACTCAATATCTTAAAACTACGTCCCGATAATCTTATTAAACAGTTCCAGAAATAAATCTTTCACACCACCAGCATTGAATCTGCGGCTACAAGTGCCACTACAAGAAATATGATAAGTTTTAAAATCTCCCTCTTAAAATCCCAAGTAGATGCCGATAACTATGATTTCCATTAGCACTAAAGACTGTATGTCGATTAAAAAGCATTGATCAAATTCTAGCTGAAATTCATTATTTTTCATAACTCCTTTTCGATAAGCTGCGTAACAGGAGAGGTCTGTTGCTTGATTATTTGTTCGTGTTTATTTGTGAAATTCTCACGCTGTTAAATGTTCTTCAGATAATCTGTGTTGTTTCATGCGTCAATCTTTTTCAACATTTTCAAGGTAGATGCTACCTGTCTTGCTATCCGGTTGAGCGTCCTTGAAAAGGTATAAGGTTCTGGCTGTGTCATAGTTTCAAAGATTTTCTGTTTTTTCTGATAAACCATGTCTGGCTGTCGTTAAGCTTCCAATCCTCATCCCTTTTATCTTCTTCTATATCTGCAAATTGGATACAAAGAAGAAGATAATGGAAATTGTCATTCTTGTTGTATTATAATTACATTTTTCCAATTTTTATATTGACTTAAAAATATTTAAAATTATTTTTTTTACTAATACTACACACTGTTTGCCTGGAGTTGTAATAAAAAAGAAACAGTGATATAATCTGAATATTGACAGTATGGCAGATAAAGGGAGGTATTATTATGATTTGTGACTATCATACACACACCAGTTTCAGTGATGATTCTGTGTATGAAATGGAAAATTGTATAAATGATGCTATAGAAAGTGGAATAGATGAAATATGTTTTACAGACCATGTGGATTATGGAATAAAAAATGACTGGGATATGTACAGAGCAGGTAAAGCAGATAAAGAAATGTTGAATGTGGATTATGTCAGATATTTCAGTGAGATAGATAAAATGGTGGAAAAGTATGGAGATAAAATAAAAATAAAAAAAGGTCTTGAGTTTGGAGTGCAGTCGCATACAATATCAGACTATGAAAAACTTGTTTCAAAATATAATCTGGATTTTGTTATAATGTCTATACACCGGATTGATAATAAAGGTTTCTGGAGTGGTGATTTTCAGAAAGGAAAGACAGAGCCGGAATATTACAGGGTATATTATGATGAAATGTATAATCTTGTAAGAAACTTCCATGAATATAATGTGCTTGGACATATGGATCTTATAAAAAGATATGACGACAAGGATGGATATGATTCATTTTCAGCAAACAGAGATATTATAGAAAAAATACTGAGATATATCATTGAAGATGGAAAAGGCATAGAACTGAATGCTTCTACAGAAAAGTATGGTATTTCAGAATTAATGCCATCAAAGGAAATACTTTCTTTATATCATAAACTAGGAGGCAGAATTATAACAATAGGAAGTGACTCACACTCAAAGAAAGATATTGAAAGAGTAAATATAAAGAAATTCATGAATGAACTAAAAAAAATAGGATTCGAGGAATTCTGTACATTTGAAAATATGAAACCGATTTTTCACAGGCTTTAGTAACTGTGTTTGATTTTAAAATTGGTTTAATTGTCTGAAAAAATAAAAAAATAAAGTAAAATCTGTTGACAAATGTCATAAAAAAATATATAGTAATATACATAGACAGAAAGAACTGAAAAATAAATATGAATAATCTCTTATCAAGAGCGGTGGAGGGACTGGCCCTATGAAACCCGGCAACCGGTATACTTTGTATACATCGGTGCTAAATCCTGCAACTTAGTATCAGTTGATAGATGAGTATAAACATAAAATGTCCGGGTTTATACTCGGGCATTATTTTTTTATCAGTTATAAGATTGAATATTGTGAATAAAGATTTTTTATGAAAGGGGAATATCAGATGATTTCTATAAATAACGTAAATAAGTATTACGGTGAAAAACAGGTTCTGAAAGATGTAAGCATAGATATCAGAGAAGGTGAAATCTTTGGTATTATAGGACACAGTGGAGCCGGAAAATCTACTATATTGAGATGTATGAATGGTTTAGAACCATATCAGGAAGGAAGTGTAAAAGTAGATGGAAAAGAAGTAAAAGAGCTTAATGAAAAGGAAATGAGGGAATTCAGAAAAAACCTTGGTATGATATTTCAGCATTTCTCACTTCTGGAAAGAAAAACTGTATTTGATAATGTGGCTCTTCCGATGGAATGTTTCGGATACTCAAAGGAGGAAATAAAGACAAGAGTTGAAGAACTTCTTGATCTTGTAGGTCTTAAAGATAGAAAAAATGACAAACCAAGAAATCTTTCAGGGGGACAAAAGCAGAGAGTTGCAATAGCAAGAGCACTTACACTTAATCCAAAAGTTCTTCTTTGTGATGAGGCAACATCGGCGCTTGATCCAAATACTACAAAATCTATACTATCTCTTATTGAAGATATAAATAAGAAGATGGGGATAACAGTTGTAGTTGTAACTCATCAGATGGAAGTAATAAAACAGATATGTGAAAGAATTGCAATCATGGAAAATGGAGAAGTTCTTGAAATAGGAGAAACAGAGGAAATATTCCTTAAAAATACAAAAGGACTTAGAAAACTTATAGGAGAGGAAAGTATAGTTCTTCCAGAGGGAACAAACATAAAAATACTTTTCCCTAAAGATATTTCAAATGATGCAATAATAACAACTATGGCAAGAGAACTTGACATAGATGTATCGATTGTATTTGGTAAACTTGAAAAATTCAGAGATGATGTACTTGGATCTCTTATAATAAATGTAACAGACGAGAGTGGAGATGCCGTAAGAAAATTCCTTGATTCAAAGGATATAAGATGGGAGGAAATGAGCAATGTCAATTAGTGATTATTTTAGCATACTGTTTGTAGATGCATTGGGAGAAACTCTTTATATGACTCTTGTACCTACAATAATAGCAACAATAATAGGATTTATAATGGCAGTAATACTTGTTGTGACAAAGCCAGGAGGATTAAAGCCAAATAAAACAGTAAACTCTATATTAGGATTTATAGTAAACATTCTTAGAAGTTTTCCATTTATAATACTTTTATTTGCTCTTATACCTTTTACAAGAATGCTTGTAGGAACAAGTATAGGTGAAACAGCAGCAATAGTACCGATAACAGTAGGTTCTGCACCTTTTATCGCAAGAGTAATAGAAAGTGCACTTGATGAGGTGGATCCAGGACTTATAGAAGCGGCAAAATCATTTGGAGCAACAAAGACACAGATAGTAATGAAGGTTATGGTTAAAGAGGCAATGCCTTCGATAGTATCAGGAATAACACTTTCACTTATATCTATACTTGGATATACAGCAATGGCTGGTGTTGTTGGTGCTGGTGGATTCGGTAAGGTTGCACTTATGTATGGATACCAGAGATTTGATAACAACGTAATGACATACACAGTACTTTGTCTTGCAGTACTTGTTCAGATAATGCAGTCATTAGGAGATTTATTATACAAAAAACTTAAATAACTAACATATTTATATATGTGCAATTATAAAAAATTACAACAATACACAGGAGGACTTATTATTATGAAATTCAAAAAATTATTATCAGTGGCAGTGGCATCTGTAATAGCACTATCAGTAGTGGGATGCGGTGGAAAATCAGGAGATGACAAAAAAATAGTAGTTGGAGCAACAGCAAATCCACATGCAGTTATACTAAATGAAGCTGTTAAACCTTTACTTGAAGAAAAGGGATATGAACTTGAAGTAACAGAATTCAGTGACTATGTACTTCCAAATACAGCACTTGATGAAGGATCTTTAGATGCAAACTATTTCCAGCATATACCATATCTTGAGGAAACAGTAAAAGAAAAAGGATATAAACTTACATATACAGCAAAAGTGCATATAGAGCCTATGGGAGCTTATTCAGATAAAATAAAATCACTTTCAGAACTTACTGATGGAGCAAAGGTAGCTATACCTAATGACCCTACAAATGGTGCAAGAGCACTAGAACTTCTTGCAAAAGAAGGGGTTATAGAGATAGCTGACAAGGAACTTGTTACAAAACTTGATATAACTTCAAATCCTAAAAATATAGAAATAGTTGAAATGAATGCAGAGCAGCTTCCAACAACATTACCGGATGTAGATTGTGCTGTAATAAATTCAAACTATGCTCTTGAAGCTGGATTAAATCCTACTAAGGATTCAATTGCTCTTGAGTCTTCAGACTCTCCATATGTAAACGTACTTGCTTGTAGAGAAGATAACAAAGATAGCGAAAAAATAAAAGTTTTATCAGAAGCAATGAACAGTGATGAAGTTAAAAAATTCATAGAAGAGAAATACAATGGAAGCATAATACCTGCTTTCTAATGAGAGATTATAAAGAAGAGGCCTGAAAAGGTCTCTTTTTTTATGTATAAAAATAAAATATTTGTGTAACAGAATTCACATATCAAATATGTGAAAAAAATAATTATCTACTGAAGTTATAAATGTAAAAACAGCCGGACTTTTCATTATAGAAATAAAAATATCATATAAATATCAAAAATTTACAAAAATATAGTAGGAAAAGGTTGTCATTATTAAATATAAAGGATACAATTAATATAGGGTATATTTATGGGGAGTAAATAAATTCATCATAATGGAGTGACAGTCCATAAAGCAATAGGATACAGTACAATATATATCATTAGAGGTGATAAAATTGAATAAGAACATAGGATCAAAAATAAAAAAACTTAGAACGCAGAAACAGATGACACTTAAGGATATGAGTGAAAAGACAAACCTTTCTATAGGATTTCTTTCTCAGCTGGAAAGAGGCCTGACAAGTGTTGCAACAGATTCTCTTGAGAAGATAGCAGATGTTCTTGAAGTTGATTTGACTTACTTTTTCATAAAGCCAAGAGAACAGAATAATGTAATTATAAGGGGATATGAAAAGGAAGTATTTGAAATAGTCAATGGAAAAGAAATAAACTATCATCTTTCATCAAACCTTAAAGATAAAGAGATGTTTCCTAGAATGGTAGATATACTTCCAGGAAATGAGGAATCTTCTCAATTTAATTACACAGGAGAAGAATTTATATATGTTATAGAAGGTATTCTCACTGTAAGTATTTCAGGATATGAAAAAGAACTTTATCCAGGAGATTCTATGCATTATTCATATAAAAATATAATATCAAAGGATGGGGAAGCTTCAAAAGTTGTAAATCAGGATCATAGCTTCTTCAATAGAACAAGTAAAATGGTAAGAGTGCTAGTAGTAAGTACACCTAATCCTTATAAATAAAAACAAATGGCAGTTGATAAATCAACTGCCATTTTTACTGCTTTATATGCATTAATTATAGTCCTGATATTAAATTTTCAAACCATGCTTTTATTTTATCAAATACTCCAGCATCTTTTGCTTTATTATATGCATCATTTACCTGAGTAAGAGCTTCATTAGCTGCATTTTCTATATCCTGCTGAGTAGCACTTATTACAGCGTCAGAACCTAAAGCAGATTCATCTGTCTGTGAAAGGATACCTGTATCAGAACCAAATAAACCTGAGAACCAGTGTTTTATTTTTTCAAATATTCCTACTGTATCAACAGATTCACCTGCAGCAGCAAGATTTTCGCTTACATTATACTGAACATTTTTAAGAGTATCTTTTATTGAATTATAATCATAATTCTGCTGTCCTATTTTCTGCATAAGAGATGTAAGAGCTTCAATCTGCTCAGGTGTAAGAGTTATATTATAGTTGTTTGTGACATTGTTTATTATATCAGCTATCTGAACAGTATCACTTGTCCCGTTTTTTATAACCTCATTTTTTACATCGTTTACAATCCCTGTCGCTTTGTCCTGACCAATTTCATCTCCAAGGTCTCCTGTTGTTACAAGCTCTTCATTTGCAAGTTCTTTTTTAGTTTCATCAAGACTTTCACCTGAAGCATCCTCAAAAGCCTTAATGACACCCGTAAGAGCTCCGGTACCACTTACTGCATAAGGTGCAGCAGCTATTACATTTGCATCAGTAAGACCTGCTGTAGTAAGCGTAGAAGCTATCATTGAGCCGGTAACCCATGTAAGATTGGCAGTTTTAACATTTATACCACCACTTGATGTAGGCTCAACATAAGCACATGATATTGTACGTCTACCAAGCTGTGCTTCAGATGCAACACCTTCAAGATACTGTCTTTCTTCAGCATTTGAAACGTCTATAAGCATAACCTCATCTTTTTTCACCCCAAAGTAATCAAGCATTGTCTGTTTCTGTTCGGCACTAAGATCGACACCAAGTGTCACAACCTTTGAGCCATCGGCAAGAGACATTGCAGCAGTACCTACAACCATCATACCTGCAAGGGCAATCGCGATAAATTTTTTTCCTAGTTTCATTTCTATTCCTCCTGGAAACTTTGTTTTGCAGGAATACTAATCCTGCATTTCATTTTTGTATACTAACTATACTCCATTTAAAGTAAAAAGTCGATTACAAAAGTGTAAACTGTAATAATTATATACTTCATAAATGAATAATAAAAGAAACAATTATGCATTAAATATGAAGAAAAAATACATATAAATAAATATGGATTTAAAATATCTTTCAGTTAGTATATAATTAATTATATCAGAGTTAGAAAAACTGTCAAAGTTTAGCTTTGATTGATAAAAATAAAAAGAGAAATATTTTTCAGGAGGAAATAAAATGTCAAAAGAATTAGTTCAGGACAGAGTAATAAAATATTTAACAGAAAATCTTTATGTTCCAATGGACATGATAGATACTAATGTACCACTTTCAGAGTTTGAGGAAGGAGCAGAAGGTACAATAGATGTACTTGTCAATGTGGAAGCAAAAGATGGATACTTTGTACCGGTAATGGTAATTCAGTGTATGGATGAAGACATACCTATGGAGGGAGAAATACTTGAAAAACAGATAGAAAAACTTGAGGAAATAGATAATTTAACTCTTTCAGGAAGAGTAGTTCTTACAAATGGTGACCAGATGATGTACGCAGACTGGAGAGGTGAAGAAAACGAGGAAAAAGATATTCCAGAGTACGATGTAATGGTAAAAGAATTTGAAGAAAGTGAAGCTTTTGCTGAAAAATTTGAAGAAGAACATGGACACTGTGATTGTGGACATGACCATGGTGATGGATGCGACTGCGGAAACCACTAATTTTTACAGCCTAAAGAAAGAGGTGTGTATTTATGCTTTCGTGGGATATATTGGAGTGTGCATGTAAAAGCTGTAATAGGTGTGGACTTTCAACGACAAGAAATAATGTTGTTGTTGGAAAAGGAAATAAAAAGGCGAAAATACTTCTTATAGGAGAGGGGCCAGGAGAAAAAGAAGACCTTTCAGGAATACCATTTGTAGGTCCTGCAGGACAGCTTCTTGATAAGATGCTTGAATGTATAGATTTATCGATGGATGATGTATATGTTGCCAATGTCGTAAAATGCAGACCCCCGGGAAATAGAGATCCACTTCCTGAAGAAAGGGAAAGGTGTATAGAATATCTGAGATATCAGTTTGCGCTTTTGAAACCGGATGTCATATTATGCCTTGGAAGAATTGCAGCACAGTCTATAATAAATCCAGAGTTCAGAATAACCAGAGAACACGGAAAATGGTTCAAGAAAAAGAATTGTTGGATGATAGCAACATACCATCCATCAGCATTGCTTAGAGATGTACAGAAGAAAAAAACTGCTTTTGAAGATCTGAAAATATTGAGAGAGAAACTTGATGAACTTGGAATAGCAGTCAAAGATATTAATTAGAGGATATTACATTTTGTGATATCCTCTTTTAATATAAAAATGATGTTGTATATTGTTTGATATAAAAATAATTTGTTCATACAATACTCACAAAAACTTCATACATATGCTATAATTGAATTAAAATATAATATATTATAAATAATTTACTATAAAAATTTATTGCAGGAGGTAGAATCATGAAAAAGATTAGTTCATGTTTGTTAGCGAGTATACTAGTAGCTTCATCTGCCGGAGTTTTAAATGCAGATGTAACAGAAAAAATAATTGGTGAAGACCGCTTTGATACTGCAGCAAAAATAGCTGATAGACTGGGTAATTACAATACAGCAGTACTTGTAAATGGATATTCAACAGCTGACGGACTTTCAGCATCATCATTTGCAGAATATAAAAATGCACCGATACTACTTACAAAAGTGAATTCCGTACCGGATACGACAATGAAAAGATTGGAAAAAGCTGATACTGTCTATATAATAGGCGGAACAGCAGTTGTATCAGATGGTATAGAAACAGAATTAAAAAATATGGGTAAAACTGTTACACGTATTTCAGGAACAAATAGAACTCAAACATCTATTGCAATAGCAAATGAAATTGGAAGTTATGATAAAGCTTTTATAGTAAATGGATTTAAAGGAGATGCCGATGCTATGTCAGTAGCACCGGTAGCAGCAAGAGACAAATCTCCTATAATTGTAACTGATGGTAAAACAGCACCTATAAAAAAGGAAAATGGAATAAAATATTATAGTATAGGTGGGAGTGCGGTAATAAACAATAATTTAAATGAGTATTATACTGCAGAGAGAATATCAGGAAACAATAGATATGAAACAAACAAAAAAATACTGGATAAATTCTATAAAGACAGTAAAACTCTATACTGTACAAATGGGGCAACACTTGTAGATTCACTTGCTGCATCAACTCTTGCAAGTGAAAATGGTATAGCTCTTGTATCAAAAAATTCAGATAGATTCTTTATGGAGGGTAAAAATCTTATACAGGTTGGCGGATTAAATTTCTCATTAGACGAAGATCCTTCGGACAGTAACGCAATGAATACTGAGGCCTATCAGACTGAGTTTAGAAAAGAGTTTTACAAACTACTTAATCAGCATAGAGCTGATAATGGATTGTATCCTCTTGAGCCTTCAGCAGAACTTGAAGAACTTGCCTATCTAAAGTCAAAACATATGGCAAAACTGGGATACTTCTCACATTATTATGATGATTCAACTACAGAATATTACAAAGATAGATGGGATGAATCAAATAACTATGGAAAAGAAATGTATATATGGGATATTCACCCGGATGTATATCCAGATGGACTATTCGGAGAAAATATATTCATGATGTGGGGCAAAAAACCGGCGACTGCAAAAGATATGGCCAAGATAGCTTTTGAGGAATGGAAATCATCTCCAGGACACAATGCAAACATGCTTAGAGATGGATTTGATAAAACAGGGCTTGCAGTATATGAGTTAGACGGAAAAATATATACAACATCTAATTTTAATCTAATACATTAATTAAAAGTATGACACAAGGTATTTTATAAATCTATCATGATTTATAAAATACCACAAGGAGGTAAGGTTATGAAAAAATTAAATTCTTGTTTAATGTCAACAGTTATGGTAGCTAGTTCTTTAGGAGTTGTATGTGCAGACTCAACTAAAATAGTTGGTGAAGACCGTTTTGATACTGCCGCTAAAATAGCAGACCAGTTAGGTTCTTATGACACAGCAGTACTTGTAAATGGTTATTCAACATCTGATGGTCTTTCAGCTTCATCTTTTGCTGAATATAAAAAGGCTCCTATACTTTTAACTAAGGAGAACAAAATACCAGATACAACAATGAAAAGACTTCAGAAAGTTAAAAAGGTTTATATAATAGGTGGTACAGCGGTTGTATCATCTGGAATACAGAAACAGTTAGAAAATATGGGTAAATCTGTAATACGTTTACAGGGTAAAAATAGAATGAGTACATCATTAGAAGTTGCAAATGCTATAGGTTCTTATGATAAAGCGTTTATAGTTAATGGATTTACAGGCGATGCTGATGCTATGTCAGTAGCTCCAGTAGCCGCTAGGGATAAAGCACCTATAATAGTAACTAATGGTAAAACTGCACCTTCACTTAGAAAGTCTGGTGTTGATTATTATGCTATAGGTGGAACATCAGCTATAAGTGATGACCTAGCCCACTATTATCGTGCGACTAGGGTAGCAGGTGCAAATAGATATGAAACAAATGAAAAGGTTCTAGATAAGTTTTATTCTAATGCCAATAAAGTTTATTATGCAAATGGTAAAACTTTAGTAGACGCTTTAGCAGTATCAACACTTGCTAGTGATTATGGTGTTGCTTTAGTTTCTAAAGGTTCTGATAAATCATATTTAGAAGGAAAAGATTTAGTTCAGGTTGGTGGTATGGATTTTACAGTTAACCCTAGCCCAAGTGAAGATACAGATAGACCTGGAATAGATAGTCCTGATGATGACAAATTTGGAAATGGTATGATACCTGATAAAAGACCTTTAACTATAACAGTTGGTAAACAGACAGTTACAGTTAAACAGGGTGCAGAAGTTAAGGTTTCTGATTTTCAGATAACTGCTAAGAACTTCTTAGGAGAACAGGTTTCAGCTAGTTCAATGAGTTTTGAGAATTTCCCTGGTACTAATACTCCGGGAACATATAAAGTAAAAGTTAAGATATGGGATAAATCACGTAACTGCTATGATTATACTGAAGTTACTTTAAAGGTTGAATCAGTTATAACTGAGAAGACTTATGATGTTTATTCTATGGAATTTCAGAATATAGTTAGAGAAGAGTTTTATAAATATTTAGATGCTCATAGAAAAGCTAATGGTGTTCCCGCGGCTGAACATAGATGGGAAGTTGAAGAGAGTACACTTTTAAAATCTAAGTATATGATGGAAAAAGGTGAAATAAGCCATGATTTTGTACAAGCTCCTCATTTTATGGGTGGTGCGGAAGCAGTGGCTTCTAGACAGCTTTATAATCCATTAACAGAAGATGCAGGCAAAGAGTTAGGTAAAGCTCTATTTGAGCAGTGGAAGAAATCACCTGCACATAATGATATATTGTTAAGTGACTATACTAATTACTGGGGAACTAAGCATACTATAGATGGTTTTAGTTTCTGGGTGAATCCTGATGGTAACTCTTATAGGGTATATGCGACATACCAAATTGCACAGAGTGATACAATAAAATAATTTCAATGGGGTGAGAAATCACCCCTTTTCTATAAAGGAGATTTAGTATGAGAGATTTATATTGTATGGAAATTTATAAACATTTTAAAGGTGGATATTATTATGTCTTAGGAGTGAGTACACCAACTTCTGATAATTCTCTTCGAGAGTTATTTAATCCAACAAATGATTGTTTATTTGTTGCAACGCATACTGAGAAATCTGGTGTACCAGTTTATCAGGATAGTGAAGGGGATTTTATGCATTCCTTAGCTTATGAAAATTAATCTCTTATTCCATACTCCGGGTAAATACTGATTAGATATATTCAAAAGTTTAACATTAAGTAGAATTTATAATAAAAATATTTACTATAAAACAATAATATAGGAGGGGTATTATGTTACTAAGAAAAAGATTAAGTGCTCTTGTACTATGTGCCGTTCTTGTAGGATCATCAATAACAGGTATCGGAGCAGCAACCAAAGATTCAATAATTGGAGCAAACAGATATGAAACTGCAGCAAAGATTGCTGACAGAATGGGAAGTTATAGTACAGCTATACTTGTCAATTCAGACAAATCACTTGCGGATGGGCTTTCAGCATCTTCTCTTGCAGGAAAAGAAAACGCTCCCATACTTCTTGTCAAAAAGGATTCCATTCCAAAAGAGACATTATCAAGACTTGGCAGTGTAGACAAAGTATATATAATAGGTGGTACTTCTGCAATTTCAGAAAAGGTTGAGTCTCAGCTAGCAGGAAAAACAATAGAAAGAATTGAAGGAAAGGACAGAGTAGATACATCAAAGAAAGTTGCACAGCTTGTAGGAAACTACAATGAGGCATTCATAGTTAATGGATTCAAAGGTGAGGCTGACGCGATGTCTGTTGCATCTGTGGCTGCAAGAGACAAGGCTCCTATACTATTTACAAAAGGAAGTTCATCAGAACGTGAAAAGAAATCAAGTGTAAAATACTATGCGATTGGTGGAACATCTGTAATATCAGACTCTGTGGCAGGCAAATATTCTGCAGAAAGACTGTCTGGTTCAAATAGATATAATACAAATAGGGCTGTAATCAAAAAATTCTATGCCAACTCATCAAAGCTTTATTATGCAAAGGGAGATCCTCTTGTGGATGCGCTTACAGTATCAGCACTGGCACAGGACAGTGGAGTTGTTTTGGTTTCTAAGACTTCAGATAACACTATTCTAAAGGATAAAAATATAGTGCAGGTTGGAGGAATGAATTTTGACCCTCTAAGTACTAATACAGCGCCGGTTATAACTTCAGATACTGACAAGCTTGAATTTAATCTGGGTGATTATGTAGATTTATCAAAATTCAATGTCAAAGCCTATGATAAGGAAGATGGAGATTTAACAGATGAGATAATGGTCGATAAACTTGTTGATTTCAGTGAAGCAGGAACATATGTATTGAATTTAAGTGTTACTGACTCTGATGGTTTGGTTGGTAAGAAGACCATAACTATAGTTATAAAAATCGCTGATCAGGACACAGAGGACAAACCTAACACAGGAGATACAGATTATA
This sequence comes from Peptacetobacter hominis, assembly GCF_006861675.1. GTDB lineage: Bacteria > Bacillota > Clostridia > Peptostreptococcales > Peptostreptococcaceae > Peptacetobacter > Peptacetobacter hominis. The sequence goes on from NZ_SGJB01000003.1 coordinate 131,741, forward strand.
CAACTATTTACAATTTATCTAAAACAATGAATAAAAAAGATTTTCAGATGGCTATGATAGAAGAATTTGAATCTCTTTTGAATGAGCATAGAATAGATAAGGGTGTTAAACCTATAAAAGTAGATGTAGAATTAGCTAATCTGTCTTATTTAAAATCTAAACATATGTCTGATTTAAATTACTATGTGCATACATATAATGATTTAGAGACAAAACTTTATCCTGAAGAGTGGACAGAATCAAATAAATACGGTGCGAGCATACATATATTTGATATATATTCAAATCAGTTTGAGTTTTGTGTAGCATATGGGGAAAATATAGCGGCTTCTTATACAATAGCTGGTAACAATACTCCTGAAGATTGTGCACGTTATTACCTTAATAAATGGAAAAATTCAGATATTCATAATGAGCTACTATTAAGTGATGATACAGATGTTTTTGGATTTGGAGTTTACGCTAGTGATATGAATGCTAAATATGCAACTTATGCTGCATTCCACACAGGAAAATTAAAATAAATAAATTTAAAGGTGCTGTCGTAAAACGTTATAAAAAACGTTAATGCGACAGCACCTTATTTTTGCATAAAAAAAGCGAGGCTAATAAAACCTTATTTAAAAACTGTTTTCTAAGTGTATTTTCAGTATATAACTTTATAAAAAAGAATATAATTAATCATAGATTTTTATATCTGTTTAAAGTATAATCAAAGTAAAGTATTTATAGAAAGGAGAATTATATGCAACTAAATAATTATTTGGAATACTTAGAGAAAACGGTTATGTCTTATTCTGACAAAGTTAAAAACTTTTTAGTAAAAGAAATGATGAAACAAGGAATTGCTACTAAGGGAAGTAATTTATCTGGACAATTATGTATCGAAGGAATGGAAGCAATTGACATTTCAGAAAAAACAACATCTGAACGGTTAAATATTTGTATAAATCAAAGCAAAAGAGCAGGCTATCTTTTAGAAAAATGGGAGTTTGTAAAGGACTATAAGTATTCTGTAATTTTTACATGTGATAAGTTTTTAAAAGTATTAGAGAAAGTAGAGAAAATTAAACCTTTAGGTGATTTATATGAAAACGATTATTTAGAAACATCATTTGTAGAACCTGTTGCTTATGAAATGGATGATTATTATTTTTTAAAGTTTAACTTAGCATATTCAGCGATTCATCCACTTACACAAGAAGAATTTTTAATAAAATATCCTTTCTTAGTTGTATTTCATAAAAAACATAAATTAGTAGAATTTAGGTTTGATGTTTTGAAGAAAGTATTTTTATCTGAAAGTAAAGGACAAAATATATATGCAACATTAATTTCAGAAGCATTATGTTACTTAGAAAGTAACTTTGATTGTTATTTAAAACCATTAGATCTTGATTTTATGATTAGTGTGTGCAAGAATGATGAAAATGTAAAACTAATTGCTCAATATATGAAATTACCTAGTGGTGGAAATGCTCAATTAGAAGTTGGAAATAATCAAGAATATATATTACCCTTTATAGGAGAGTTAAGGGCACTATTAAATGATTATCAAGAAGATTTAAAGGAAGTTCCTGAGTTTAGAGACGCTATGGAACAATTTTTATTTGAAATGGAAGAAATGTCTGATTATCCTTGGATAGAATTATTATGGGAAAATGAGATAAAAACAAGAAGCAATCATATTAAGCTTGTTTCTAACTATATGAATGAATCTTACTATTTAATACAATATTATTATAGTAATGTATTAACTGGAATGGAGCGAATGAATGATGTTATCGAATACATTGTCAATCATAGAAATTGTAATACAGAACAAATTGAATAAAAAAGTGGATGAAGATAATTTGATTAATTTTTTAAAAAGATATAAAAAAAATATGTGGCTTTATCCAGGAGTTATAAAAAGAAAATATAATCTATCTATTGCTGAAACTTATGATTTTTTAAACGAATTAGAAAAACAAGGTATTTTACAAAGTTATTATGAATTATACTGTAGTAGTTGTCAAAAATCTATGGGTACAATACGATTATTTAATGAACTGCCAGAAACTTTTGAATGTGAACTTTGTAATGAAGAACTTCAAACTTTAAAAAATTCATTTTTAATATACAAGGTGATACGTGATGATTAGTAAAGAAGATAGAGAAACATTTAATATATTAAATTTACTTAATTCAGTTTCAGAACAATTAAGTTATGAAAAAATATGCGAATTAAGTAATGAACAAATAAGTAAATACAAAGAATTACTTGAAAAATTCAAAATGATAAATAATGTTGATTTTAATAAATCTGAATTAGATAATGTACATATTGAAAAGGGGAAAGCATTAGAAAATTTAGTAAGCTATTTAATGAAAATATCTGGAGATATATTTTATGTAGATAGAAATTTGAGAACATCTACAAATGAAATTGACCAAATATTTTCCTTGAAAACTAAAGGTAAAATATTATTATCATATCATTTAATAAATGATAAGCTAGAAAATTTTTTAGGTGAATGTAAAAATTACAATAAACCTGTTGATGTTACATATATTGGTAAATTTTGTAGTTTATTATTAACTAATCAGGTAAAACTTGGTATATTATTTTCTTACAATGGAGTTAGTGGTGAAAATTGGAGCAATGGTTCTGGTTTGGTAAAAAAATTTTATCTTTCAAAAGAAAGAATAGAGGATAGATATTGTATAATTAATTTTTCAATAAAAGAATTTGAATCTATATTAAATGGGAAAAATATATTGCAGATCATTGATGAACAATTAAAGTCTTTACAATTTGATACAGATTATACAAGACATCTGTCAAAGCATCCAGCAGAATAAGAATTAAATATTTAAAATTTATTAAAAAAAGAATAATTATGGAAATCGATGATGGTAAAGAAAAAAGAAATAACAAAAGGACTTTTGTAATTTGTAAGTATTAACTTACGAAAAAACAAAAGTCCTTATTTATTTTAAAAATTTAGATTTTTATTTTTTATATATTTTTCTATATAAGACTTAATATTAGATGAATCATTTATAAATGATTTTTTTGATTTTAAATTTTTGGAATAAAAATCAATATAATATTTTATTTTAGTAGCTTTATTGCTAGGAGTTACAAGGTTATGTTTATATGAATTTATGTGAGATGGTTCATTAATTTTATTAGGTAATAGATATTTTATAATAGATTCTTCTAAATCACTATAGAGTTCCTCATCATATAAAATTAAATGATAATTTTGAAACCAATAATATTCACCCACTTTTGTTTTTAGGTAATTTATACTATTTTCACTAAAAATTTTATCTTTTAAATAATAAGATATAAGAATTTGATTATTAGAGGAAGAAACTGTACCTTCTGAATCATTTAAAATATCGTCAAAGTTTAAAACTTTAATAGCATAATAATAATATAATTGCTCATCATTGAATGATCTAGATAGAGACTTTAAGTAATTATTTTTTAAGAAATTTTTAAAAGATTTGCTTTTGAAAAAATCTATATCTTTTAATTTATTAATACTATATAATAAAATTTCTGGACAAATAGAGATTATATAGCAAAATTGATGTTGATTGTATTCTCTAAAACAAAAATTATTTAAATTTAGATCACTGAAGTATTTAGACTTAAAGAAAGTAGTAAGAAAAATTTTTTGTAGATTATAATTTTTAAGCTTTGGCAATCGATATACAAGTTGATTCAAAAAGTATAATGTATTATTATTATGTTTATTAAATCTTTGTTTCGAACCAGAAATTATAGATGCCCAATATCTATTTAAAATATGTTCATCATTATATTCTAAGTAAGAAAAAATTTTTAACTTATTTGGATTTCTTTCTAAATCATATTTTTCTAAAACTTTATCGAAAATATCTAAAATTTTTGTATTATCTATTGAATTACAAAAGAAATAAAAATCATCAGAAAAATAATAAAAACTACAAGTAAAATTTTTTAATTTTTCATCTAAATCATCCGCAATTCTAGAAAGATATCTTTCTGCAATATAGAGTGAAATATAATTTCCCATAATTAATCCATTAGTATTACCGGAGTTATAATTAGTAAAAAAACGCTCATGAAGTGGTTCATTTAAGAAATCTAATTTATGAGTATAAATAGAATCGTAGAAACTTTTTATATCCACTTTTAGTAAATTATCGTAAATACATAATAGCTGAAGCTCTCTATTAACTTGCTTATCATATTCACCGCTCATAAAATCACCTGTAATAATATTAGGAACAAGTTTTGTATGATCATTTATTTGCTCGCTTAAATTAAAATTATCATAAGTTTTAAATATATTAAAAGCACAATAAAAATTTAATATATTAGGTAATTTAATAATTCTATAACTGTTATCATCTTTTTTTATTCTGAAATTAACTGGGACACACCAACATAAATTTTCTATATCATCTATTTTGTCTGGAAAAAATAAAGTATCAATGCTAATAAAAAATCGTATGGTATTTTTAAAATTATAATAATAATTTAAATTACTAGTCAAAATTAACAACCTCCTTTATAGAGTGTATAGAGCCTTTTACGTAAATTAGCCTTCGATGGCTTAAACTACCATTTGGTAATATAAATATTTATAAATAAATTATGTATAAAACTATCGCATTCTATAACATAATATTATTTATTTTTTTGCATGTCAAGAGTACCAGCTAAAAAGCCGATTTTCTTGATTTTTTGCATTTTATAATCTATCTTCATACATAATTGAAAGTTTTTCGTAAATATAACACTAGTTTCTTATGGGTAAAGACCATTTTTTCTTATTTTATTAACTGAAAAATATAAAGCTTTTTCTATTAATTCTTTTAAATTAAGCATTTACACTTTCAATAGTATTTGCAGTGTAAATAACAGTACCTGTAGTTGGTGAAAATTTAAATATAGGTATTATAGAATCTCAGTTTGTAAACCATAATTTTATAGCATTTGGATGTTTTTCATTCAATCTTTCAGCTATATGTTCAAGATTTATTTTTACATGTTCCTCATTAACAGCATGATATATGCTTTTTAAATCGGAAGCAAATTCCTTTTTATCTTTGTAAGATATATATTTTGGTGTATTTCTTACCTGATGAACAATGTATCTTTAATATTCTGCATTAGGAAAATCAAAGCTTATTGCTTCTTTTATTCCAGATAAGCCGCTGACACAAATTATTAGAATATCTTTTATAACTATGTTTTTAAGATCATAAAGTATTGAAAAACAGCATTTTAGAGGACTCAGCTTCGCCTATATAAATACTGAAAATTTACTTATATTCTCCAGAATTTATCCCCAAAATAATATAGGCGGTATTTTTCTTTACAACTCCATTTTCCTTTACTGAGAAATATGCTGCATTAATATATACAGCAGGATATACACTCTCAAGAAATCTAAATTTCCACTCTTCAATACGAGGCAATACTTTATAACTTATATCTGAAATTATACCTTCGGAAGTTCAAATCCGTAAATATCTTCGATTTGCTCTGTTATATTTCTACCCATTCCAAGAGCATATATGTTTATTATTCTTTCTTCTATTTCAGAAATATCCTTTTGTCTCTTTTGGATAATCTTAGCTTCAAAAGAAGAATCCCTATCCTGAGGGATATCAATCTCATATTCTACCATAGATAATCTTATTTTCTTTGTGCTGTTTTAATGTCATACATTTAAATAAGTTGTGTAATTATGTTTTTCTTGTATAGATCCATTGGTTCTCTTTTCTTTCTACCCATGAAAAATTGTCTCCGATGGTTAATTTGATGTTACCATAGAAAGAGATTAAATTTACAGACTTTTTTAAAATCCTTTATGTGATATTGCTAAGAGTAGAAAAAATAGAGCAGTATTTGGAGAGATTAATAGTGTAGATAGATGTAGATTTTGTTCTGTAGGTAGGGGAAAAATGGAAGTACTTAAAGATATAGCCATAAATGTAGATATTAGAACAAAAATAATGTTGAAAATGCTAACTTAGAAATAACTTGCAAGGATAACAAAAAACATATATAATATTAAACATAGCAAAAATAACGGTTGAAAATCTATGGATAAAATATAGATAATATGATTTCTCTGTGGATTCTTCTGATATTTGCTAAAAATTAAATATACTGAATTAGTATAAACCTTTAAAATCCAACGTTTCCGAAAAATAATATTAGGAATGTTGGGACCTGTTCGAGAACTCCAGGGATAAAAAACTAAGGACTTTATTTTATATAGTGGCAGTATATAAAGTTATATCCTTTGATATGGCTTTTTTTGTTGCAAAAAAGTCATATAGTTCTCTCTTTGCAATGTAAATTCAAAAGAAGAGAAAGGATGATTTTATGGAAAAAAGAAAGGTGATAATCGACTGTGATCCAGGAATCGATGATTCTATTGCCATAATGATGGCGGCAATGTCTGAGGAACTAGATATACTAGGTATTACAGTGTGTAGCGGAAATGTTCCAGCTGTGCAGGGGGCAAAAAATGCTATAAAGGCACTTGCTAAATGCAAAAGAACAGATATTCCTGTATATCTTGGAGAGGAGATTCCTCTTGAAAGAGAGCTTGTAACAGCTCAGGACACTCATGGAGATGACGGTATAGGAGATAGTGGATATCCGGACATTGACGGAGTAGAATACAGAACTGATGCAGTTGGCTTTATAACAGAAACGCTAAGAAACGAAGAAAATGTATCTATAATAGCGCTTGCTCCTCTTACAAATATAGCAAAGGCTATTATGAAGGACAGAGAGGCTTTTGACCGTATAGACGAATTTATTACTATGGGTGGAGCATTCAAATCAAATGGAAACTGTTCACCTGTGGCTGAGTTTAACTATTGGGTTGATCCTCATGCAGCAGATTTTGTTTACAAAAATATGCCTGTCACAATTCATATGGTTGGACTTGATGTAACAAGAGAGATAGTACTTACTCCAAACAGACTTGAACTAATGAAAAGACTAGGAAATAATGAAATGTACAGATATATTAGAGATATAACAGCTTTTTATACAGAATTTCACTGGAATCAGGAGGGAATAATAGGTTGTGTAATAAATGATCCTCTGGCAATAGGGTATTTCATAGATAGGAGTCTATGTAGTGGCGAAAAATATTTTGTAGAAATAGAAACAGATGGAAAAGCCATGGGAATGAGTATAGTTGATGAAGCAGATTTTTATAAAAAATCTAAAAATGCAATTGTACTTACAGATGTAGATTCAAGAAAAACTATGGATATGATAATGAACAAGTTATTTCCGGGACGGACTGAACTTGTGGCAAAGTTGGGAGGGAATATATAATGAGAAACGATAGCAAGACAAAAAAAATAACGATACTTGCATTCTGTGTTGCGATAAATATAATAGGTTCTTTTATTGCTCTTACATTGAGACTTCCTATATATATGGATTCTATAGGAACTGTAATGGCAGCAATGCTTCTTGGACCAAAGTATGCAGTTGCAACAGGAGTATGTGGCAGTCTTATAAGTGGAACATTTGATGTTTATTCTCTGTATTTTGCACCAGTACAGATAACAACTGGTCTATTTGCAGGTATAGTATTCAACAAAGGACTTCTGAAAGGCAAAAAACTTCCTTTTGGAGTTATGTGCTTTGCAATACCGACTTCAATTATAAGTGCTGTAATATGTGTAGTTTTATTTGGAGGAATAACATCTTCAGGATCTTCTTATATATTACAGTTTTTAAGTGCTATGGGTATGAACAAAGTGCTGGCAGCTTTTATTGTCCAGATTGTTACAGATTATGCAGATAAATTTGTGGCAGCAGCTATAGGGCTTGCAGTTTTAAATACTGTTCCTGCTAAATATATTCCTGCAAAAGGCAGATAAAAGGAGATATATATGGATAGATATAACAAAATAACAGAAAAAAATCCGAGAGAAATAGTTCTTTTAAAGGCATTTCCGTGTATCTGGGGAAAATGTAGTTTCTGTGATTATATAGATGACAACTCAAATGATGAGGATGAGATGAATAAACTGAATGAGGAAGTTCTAAAAAATATCACAGGAGAACTTGGTGTTTTAGAAGTTATAAATTCAGGTAGCTGTTTTGAAATACCAAAGGGAAGTCTTGAGATTATAAAAAATATAGTCGCAGAGAAAAATATTCATACTCTTTGGTTTGAAAGTCATTGGTGTTATAAAAACAGGCTTCAGGAAATGAAAGACTTTTTTGGAAAAAATGTAAAAGTAAAATTCAAGATAGGTGTTGAAACTTTTGACAATGAGTTCAGAAATGGATACCTTAATAAATGTGCAAAGTTTGATTCATATGAAGAAGTCAGAAAATATTTCGAGTCTCCATGCCTGATGGTAGGAATAAAAGGTCAGACAAGAGAGATGATAAAAAGAGATATAGAAATTGTTGAAAACTATTTTGAAAGAGGAACTGTAAATGTATTTGTAAACAATACTACAGATGTAAAAAGAGATGATGAACTTGTAAAATGGTATTGTGATACATACAGATATCTCGATGAAAATCCAAATATAGAGGTGTTGTACAATAATACGGACTTCGGTGTAGGAGATTAATTAAATAAATGATTTTAGAGTCGCCTTATATTGAGGCGGCTTTTTTATGCTATAATTAAGTAAAATATAAATAAAATAAATTATTGTATAGTTACAGAAATTATAAAGTATATAAGGGTGATATGATGACTGAAATAAATATGCAACTTAAATCTATAGATTGGAATGATAAAAGCTATGAGTGTTATATAGATTTTCTGAAATCTCTTTCAGAGGAAAAGTATAGACAATTCAGTATGAAGCTTGTTCCGGGAGAAGAAAATATAATAGGTATAAGAATTCCTGAACTCAGAAAAATAGCGTCTGAAATATCCAAGGGCAACTGGAGAGATTTTATCAGAGTTTCAGAAGATAATATCAGAGGATATCATGAAGAAATAATGATTATGGGTTTTGTAATAGGAAAACTTACTGATAAGAACTCAGATATAAATGAGATAATATTGTATATAGATAAATTTTTAAATTATATAAAAAACTGGGCTGTAAATGACAGTTTCTGTTCATCTCTTAAGATTACAAAAAAATATAAAGACGATATAATAACTTTAATAAACAATAATCTGGAGTCTGATAATCCATGGAGAATGAGGTTTTCTATAGTGATGCTCATGACATACTATATTGAAGAGAAAAATTTAGAAATGATATTTAATATATGTGAAAAATATAGACATGATGAGTATTATTACAAAATGGCGGTTGCATGGCTATTGTCAATGTGTTTTGTAAAATTCGGAGAAGAAACAATGAATTATTTTAAAATATGTACAATTGATGATTTTACATATAACAAGGCTATTCAGAAGACAAGAGAATCAAGAAGAGTTACAAAAGAGGACAAAGATATATTAAAAAATATAAAAAGAAGTATAGGGAGATAGATTTATGGCTAAGATTAAAGAAAATAACGAAAAAGAGCAGCAGGTGATGTTTGATTCATTAATAGAAAAGAATGTATCAGATACAAAGAAATCAGAAGGAAAAAATACAAATAAATCAACAGAGAGTAATAAAAAAACAGCAGACAAAAGTAAAAATGTAAAAGAAGCAGTTTCAGAGTCTAAAGACGATAAAATAATGAAAAATACAAACAAAAAGCCAACCAGAACTGTCAAAGCGAAAAAAGACAGAAAGATAAATATTACACAGGAAGATATGGATAAATTGTGTGAAGTATATGACTGGTATTTAAGTATAAAGGACTTCGTAAAGATTTCATCGATGTCAGAAGATAAAGAAGAGATTGTTATAGAGGATAAAGAACTTAAAGACACTAAAAAAGCATATCTGAATATAGATAGAAAAACATGGGAGGACTTTGATAGATTGTGCAGTAATTCCGGATACAAGAAAAATGAGGTACTCACTCAGATAATCAAGGATTTTCTTAGAGAGCATGAAAGTATGTTGTAAAGTTTAAATCAAGGAACAAGTTATAAAATGATTACAGTATCTGATAAGGAGGATGAATTATGAAGATATTAGCAGTTGAAGATAATAGAGCTCTTCTAGACAGTATTGAAGAAGAGCTTTCAAAACATTTTGAAGTAGAAAGATGTGAAGATGGTGAAGAGGCTCTTTATATGATAGAACAGAATATATATGATCTTGCGGTACTGGATATAATGCTTCCCGGTATGAGTGGAATAGAAGTATTGAAAAAAGCAAGAGAAAAAGGAATAGATACACCAGTTCTTATACTTACAGCAAAAGAGGCTCTTGATGACAAAGTAGAGGCATTCAGTACAGGGGCAAATGATTATCTTACGAAGCCTTTTTATATGGAGGAACTTGTAGCCAGAGTATACGCTATTTTAAGAACAAATGGTAAACTTACCGAGAAAACAGGATTGAACTTTAAGGATATGCGTATAGATACATCTGAAAAAAGGGTATTTGTAGGAGATGATGAGATAAAACTTCAGAATAAACAATACAATCTTCTGGAATACTTTGTGATGAATAAAGGAGCAATTCTTTTGAAGGAACAGATATATGACAGAATATGGGGAATTGATTCAGATGCAACCATAGAAATAGTGGAGGTATATGTAAGCAACCTTAGAAAAAAACTTAGTAAATATGGATATGATAAATACATAAAAACTAAAAGAAAAGTAGGTTATATATTCGATGACGATAAATAAGGATGTTTTTGAAAGTACGAAAAAAAGATTAATAAAAATAAATATGGTTGCAGTTGTGTGTTTTATGGCACTTCTTATGTTATGTACATTTATGTATTTCAGAGGAGTTACATTTAAAAGTATCGATGAAGATATGACAGCAGAACTAAAATATGTTATTGGTATGATTGAAAAAAGAGATTTTCTTTCGGAAATAAATTCTCCAATAAGACTGATAAATCCAAAAGATATGGTATATATATATGAAGATGGAGATATTAAGTATTACACTGAGAATGAGTACTTTGATAGTCTGATTCCAAAAGGAGACAGTAACGGCAAGGAAGGTTTTTCCAATTATTCTACAAGAGGATATAGTTTCAGAGAATTGAATATAGATATAGGAAACTATAGAATACAGATTATAAGGAATATAGACTCAGAAATAAATTCGATAAAACAGCTTATATACATTCTTTTAAGTCTTGGACTTTTAGCATTTATATTTGTATATATGATAGCTGTATATCTTACTAAAAAAGCTCTTATACCCATTGAAAATGCATGGAATGAGCAGGCTAAATTTATACAGGATGCATCTCATGAACTTAGAACACCAATAGCAATAGTTTCTTCGAAGCTGGAAAGTATATTGAAAAAACCGGAGAGTACAATAAATGATGAGGCTGAATCAATTGCAGCAGCGATGAAAGAAACAAGAAGATTAAAGAAAATGGTAAATGATCTTCTGGCTCTTACCAAAGGAGATGGAGTTGTAAAAGTAAACAAAGAAGAATTTGATCTTGTAGATATGATAAGTGAAATAACAGAAGATTATTTTGATATAGCAGAATTTCAGGAAAAAGAATTTGAGTTTAATGCTGATCTGGATAATATAGATATATATACAGATAAAAATATGCTCAAACAGCTTCTACTTATTTTTATAGACAATGCATTTAAATATACTGAATCAGGTGATAAAATTTCTATAGATATAGAAGAGAATAATGAAAAGGTAACAATAAATATAATTGATACAGGGATAGGAATTAAAAAAGAAGATATTCCTCATCTGTTTGACAGATTTTTCAGGAGCAATAATGTAAGAAACAGGGATATAGATGGCTCTGGAATAGGACTTTCTATAGCGTCCGTTCTTTCTGGACACATTGGTGCTGATATAAGTGTTAAATCTAAATTTGGAGAAGGAAGTACTTTCTCTATAAATATGAAGAAAGGGATAAAAATAAGAAAATCTCAGGATGTATAAAAATAATCAATATGATCTCCATATAATATATAATAAAATTTAATAAATAATACAAATAAAAATGTTAGAAATATAAATCTGAGGGTATATAGATACCATAAGAGATTATGAAAAATTTAAAGTTAATATAAATTTATATAATATGGAGGAAAACAAAATGGCAAAAGTAATAAATACATCAGAATTTAGAGATAAAGTGGAAAATGGAAATGGAGTAGCAGTTGTAGATTTCTTTGCAACTTGGTGTGGACCTTGTAAAATGCTTGCTCCTATATTTGAAGAGGCTTCTAAGGATATGGATGGAGAAGCTGTATTCTATAAAGTGGATATCGATGAAAGTCTTGAAATAGCACAGCAGTTCGGCATAACTTCAGTTCCTACAATGATGGTATTCAAAGATGGAAACATGGTTGAACGTATAGTTGGATTTATGCCAAAAGATGCATTAGTGTCAAAAATAAGAGCATCTTTATAATAGTATCGAAATTAAAATATATACTCTGCTTATTGCGGAGTATATATTTTTAACTATTAAATGATAATGAAAATCTAATAAAAGGAATGATATATATGGATAGATATGATATAGCTATAATCGGTAGTGGACCAGCAGCATTATCAGCTGCTATAAATGCAAAAATAAGAAATAAAAATATAATTATATTTGGAGCAAGAAACCTGAGTAATAAATTAATAAAGGCTCCTAAAGTAGATAATTATCTTGGTATAAAAGACGTATCAGGAACAGAGCTTATGGAGGCTTTTAAAGATCATATAGACAACATGGGAATAGAGATTACATATAAAAGAATAAATAATATATATGCAATGGGTGATTATTTTGCACTTATGTCAGGTCAGGAAATGTACGAAGCAACTTCAATCATACTTGCAACAGGGGTCGAATTTACAAAACCTATAAAAGGAGAAGAAGAATTCCTTGGAAAGGGCGTAGGATATTGTGCTACATGTGATGCACCATTATACAGAGATAAAAAAGTGGCTGTAATCGGATATAATACTGATGCAGAGGAAGAAGCTAATTATTTAAGTGAAATAGCATCAAAGGTATACTATATTCCTATGTATAATATGGAAAAAACAAAAGGAGCAGGTCATCTTGTAGACAACATAGATATAATCAAAGATAAACCTGTTGAAGTTTTAGGAAATGAACATGCTGAAATACTTAAAATGAAAGAATCAGAACTTGAAGTAGATGGAATTTTTGTACTTAAGGACAGTGTGTCTCCAGGTGAACTTGTACCTGGACTTGAAACAGAAGGACCACACATAAAAGTCGATAGGGAAATGAAAACAAATATAAAAGGATGTTTTGCAGCAGGAGATTGTGTAGGTAAGCCTTATCAGTATATGAAATCTGCAGGAGAGGGTCAGGTTGCAGCTCTTAATGCGGTGTCTTATCTTGATCAGATGAAAAATTCATAAAATTGGTTTTAAAAAAGAGAATGTCTTATTTGTCATTCTCTTTTTTATATCAATTACTTTTTAATTAAAATCCAGGTATTATACAATACGGCAAATATTTATAGAATAGCTTGAAAAAAACATATAAGTATAATATAATTTAATTAAGCGATTACTTAATTAAAAAGGAGTGTTTTAATGCAGGAAATCGTAAAAATATTTAAAGCACTAAGCGATGAAAACAGAGTCAGAATACTTGTTATTCTTTCACAGAGGAATATATGTCGGAAGGGAATATCAAGGCATCTCGGTATATCTGATTCGGCGGTATCTCAGCATATAAGTGTTCTTAAATCAGCAGGACTGATAACAGGAGTAAAGGAAGGATATTTTGTAAAATATAGAATAAACAAAGATGTTTTCAATGAAGGGAAAAATTTTCTTGAATTATTCCTGGATAACAACAGTGTTGAGATTAATAGTCTTTTAAAAGATGGAATTACAGAGCTTAGATGTTATTCAGAATGTAAATCAGCGAATCGATGCTATAAAAGGGAGGATTTAGAAAATGAAAGTTTGTTTTCCAGTAAAAGAGGATAAAGGTTTAGATAGTGTAATGTATAATCATTTTGGTACTGCGCCAATATTTATAGTATGTGATACAGAAACAGATGAAGTTGTATCTGTAGAGAATGGACATCTTGATCCAGTCACAGGAAAACATCCAGAGGGCGGATGTAATCCTGTAAAGGCTTTAAATGGGGCAGAAGTTGATGTTGTAGTAGTGGCAGGAATCGGAAAAGGAGCAGCTACAAAGCTTGGAGCAGCAGGTATAAAAGTATATCAGGGTAATTCTCTTCTTACAATAGGAGAAAATTTCAAAAAAATAAAAGAGGGGGGACTTCTTTTATTTGACCTTAATAATTCATGTACACACCACCATCACTAAATTATAATAAGTATTATATTTGAATAATTTTTGATTATAAATCAGGTAAATTGTATATAAATAATTTACCTGATTTTTTATTTATAAAAGTATTGACTTACAAGATTAGAATATGTATAATAATTTTAGAATCATTCTAAAAAAGAAAGGGGAGATTGGTATCACAAAATATGAAAAACGGATTTACAATATAGTAAATAATTCAACTGAACATATGACAGCGGAGCAAATATTTGATTCTCTTAAAAAAGAATATCCAACTGTTTCAAGAGCTACTATTTACAACAATTTAAACAAACTTTGTGATGCCGATATGATACGCAGAATTTCTATAGAAGGATTGACTGACTGTTACGATAGAATTATCAGACACGATCATATTGTCTGTAAAAAGTGTGGGAAACTTATGGATAAAAATTTTGAGGATCTTACAAAAACACTTAAAGATCAGTTAGGAGAAGATTTTCTTTATTATGATTTAAAGGTATTTTGTATTTGTGAAGATTGTCGTAATAAAAAATAATTTTTAAAATTAATTAATATAAAGGAGATGAAACAATATGAGTAAATGGAAATGTAAAGTATGTGGTTATGTATATGAGGGAGAGGAACTTCCAGCAGATTTTGTATGTCCGCTATGTAAACAGCCGGCATCTGCATTTGAAAAAATAGAAGAAGCACCAAAGGCAAATAAATATGCAGGAACTCAGACAGAGAAAAATCTTGAAGCTGCATTTGCAGGAGAGTCAATGGCTCGTAACAAATACACTTATTATTCTTCAGTAGCTAAAAATGAAGGATATGAGCAGATAGCTGCTTTATTCCTTAAGACAGCAGAAAACGAAAGAGAACATGCTAAAATGTGGTTCCAGGAACTTAATGGATTAGGAGATACTTCAGAAAATCTTTTACATGCAGCTGAAGGTGAAAATTATGAATGGACAGATATGTATGATGAATTTGCAAAAACTGCAGAAAAAGAAGGATTCCCTGAACTTGCAGCTAAATTCAGACTTGTTGCAGCTATAGAAAAACATCATGAAGAACGTTACCGTGCATTACTTAATAATGTAGAAAAAGCAAAAGTATTTGCAAAATCAGAAGAAAAAGTATGGGAATGCCGTAACTGCGGACATTTACATATAGGTGAATCTGCACCAGAAGTTTGTCCTACATGCATGTATGCACAGTCTTACTTTGAGTTAAACAGTGAAAATTATTAATATTTATAATACACAAAGTATAGTATTATTATATTAAAATAGTTATTAAAAAATACCGACTAGATAATCAGAGTGAAAAGATTATCCAGCCGGTATTTATATTTTTAGTACAAAAAATTTTTATATAAGGTTATGCTCTTTGCAGTAATGATATATGCCTTCATCTGCTACATGGCCGCAGACATCATCCGCAAATGATTTGACTTTGTCTGAAGCATTCCCCATAGCAACTCCTGTTCCAACTGTCTGAAGCATTTCGATATCATTTGCACCATCGCCGAATGCTATAGCTTCATCTTTTGTTAATCCGTAGAATTCAAGCATTTTTTCAACGCCAATACCTTTACCTCCATTTGCAGGGATTATATCGGCAGCTCTGTCCCACCACGCGGTTATTCTGGCACCATTTACATCTTTCAGAATTGAGTCATACTGGTCTTTTGTACATCCGAGCATCATCTGATATACATCATCTTTAATAAGAGCGTTAAAATCTTCAGCAAGCTCAACTTTTTCATTTGTTATATTATAATAGTCTATAAGGTCTTTATCAGCTCCATTAGCTCCCATATTATCTCTTGTAGCTACAGATACTGGTCTTCCTATAGATGTTGCATTTTCTATAATTCTATTTACATCCTCAGATGGTATAGGATTACTAAAAAGTATTTCACCTTCTTTTGTATAGCAATATGATCCGTTAAATGTAAGGAATGCATCAAATTCAACTCCTGGAACTTTTGGAACAATCATTGCGGGTCTTCCGGTTGCCAGGCATATTTTTATTCCATTATCCTGAAGTTTAGATAGAGTTTCGACCATAGTAGGTGTTATTTTTTTCTTTTCCATATCGATTATAGTGCCATCGACATCAAAAAAAGCAATTTTTATATTCTTAAAACATTTTTTATCCATCACAAAATCTCCTTATATTTTTACAATTAAAATTTATACAAATATATTATATATCATAAATATTAAAAACAATACCTATATTATACTAGATATCCATGTTTTTAAGTTTTTCCACAGCATCTATATCTGCAGGAAGCCAATTTACATCATCGAGATCAGATTTTGAAAGCCATCTAAAATCACTGTGTTCAAGGAGCTCTATATTAGAATCTACAAGGTGACATATGTAGCAATGCATAGTTATATTCATATCCGGATATGAATGGTTTATGGTAATCAGAAAATTATCAACTTCTATACAAGCATTTAATTCTTCCTTGATTTCTCTTTTTAAAGCCTGTATATGAGTTTCATTTTTTTCAATTTTACCACCAGGGAATTCCCAACCTCCCTTTAGAGAGCCATATCCTCTTTGAGTTGATAATATTTTTTTATTGTTTATAATGATAGCTGCAACAACCTCTATATTTTTCAAAAAATCACTTCCTTTTTATAAACTATGTTCTTATGATATAACAGTTGATGCGTATTTTCAATATGATATAATCAGAATATAAATACATAAATAAGGAGAATAGCCATGGTAGATGATAAAAATAATGATAATATAGATATATTTATAGTAGAAGATGACTTTACACTTGCGGATGAAATTAAAATTTCTCTTGAAAAATATGGATATAAATCAGAAAGATCAAGTAATCTGGAAAATATAACAGAAGAAGCTTTACTTTTAAATCCAAAGCTTATTCTTATGGATGTAAATCTTCCATTCAGAGATGGTTTTCAATGGTGCTCTGAGATAAGAAGATTTTTAAAAGTTCCGATAATATTTATATCGTCCAGAAATACAGATATGGATATCATAATGTCAATAAATATGGGTGGGGATGATTATATAATAAAACCTTTTTCGATACAGGTGCTTATCGCAAAAGTGCAGGCTTTGTTCAGAAGAGCATATTCATATAATAATTCATCATCTCCATCTATAAAAAGTCTAAGAGAAGTTACTCTTAATATGGCTGACAATACTGTGATGTATCATGGAAATATCATAGAGTTGAGCAAAAATGAATTTAAAATAATGAATATACTGATGTCAAAGGCTGGAACTGTAGTCAGCAGAGATGAAATAATGGATATATTGTGGAGTACAGATGAATTTATAGGAGAAAATACCCTTACAGTAAATATAAATAGACTGAGAAGCAGATTGAAAAGTATCGGGGTTGAAAACTTTATAAAAACAAAGAAAGGTCAAGGGTATATAATAGATGAATATTAAAGATTATTTTTTTAAGACCTGGAGATATATTTTGTTTTTTATCGTGGTTATATTTATAGTCAACATAAATATATTAATAGATGTAGGTATTACTATATCAAAGGATAGTTTATTATATATGAATTTTATTATTTTGTTTATTGGAATTATATTTTTTGTATATGATTTTTATGTATTCAAAAGAAAAAATATGGAAATAGAAACAAGAATAGCAAACTGTGATATGAATGACATAGATATAAAGATAAGCAGAGAATATAGAGGTATAGTCGAAGCTGTAGATCGCGTAAATATAGATAATATGGAAAAAATAGAGTCACTCAAAAGTGAAATAAAAGAATTTAATGATTATGTAACGGACTGGGTTCACCAGATTAAAATCCCAATATCAATACTTGAAATAATGTCGGAAAGACTAGAGGATAAAACCGTTTCAAAATCTATGAGAATAGAGCTAAAAAGAATTGACTCACTTGTGGAAAAAGTCATGTATATAAGCAGATCTGGAAATTATAGCTCTGATTTCAGTTTTGAATCTGTAAATATTGGTAAAATAGTTCGAGATGTAATAAAGAAAAACAGATATATGTTTATAATAAAAAATATTGAAATAGATTTAAAAGATATGAATGTAGAAGTTATTACTGATAGAAAGTGGATTTCACATATTTTTGAAATAATACTTGATAACGCATGCAAATATTCTCATGAAGGTGGAAAAATAGAGATATACTCAGATATCAAAGACAAAAGAGTTGATATACACTTTAAAGATTATGGAGAGGGTATATCTATATCTGATATTGGAAGAGTGTTTGAAAAAGGATTCACAGGTAAAAACGGAAGAAATAGATTTAAATCGACTGGTATGGGACTTTATGTTGCAAAAAAGATACTAAATGCAATGGGAAGCGATATAAAAGTTGAATCCATAGAGGGAAATTATTGTGATGTTATAATTGAAATATCAAATATTGCTGAATTGAATATATATAATAATTAGATTATACCCTGTTTGAATATTACATTTTTGTTATATTTAAGCAGGGTATTGTAATGTTATTCGATGGTATGAGAAAATCCGATGGAATAAAATATAGATACAAAGAAAAATAAGGAGTGATTAAAAATGTTAAAAGCAGAAAATATAAAAAAAGAATACAGAGTGCATGGCAAAAGTTTCAAAATAATAAAAAATATAAACCTGACTATTTATGATGGAGACTTTGTATCTATAATGGGACCTTCAGGTGCAGGTAAATCGACTTTGCTGAATATGTTATCTACAATAGAAAAACCAACGCAGGGAAGGATTCTTTATAACAGCAAGGATGTTACACAGATGAAAAATAAAGAGTTATCAAGATTTAGAAAGGATAATATAGGATTTATTTTCCAGGACTACAATCTAATAGACAGTATGACAATAGAAGATAATATAGCACTTCCTCTTGTAATCTCAGGGGAAAGATATTCTGTTATCAGAGAAGAAGTATCAAAATTTGCAAGATTTTTTGGAATAGAAGAACAGCTGGGGAAATATCCGTACGAATTGTCAGGTGGACAAAAACAGAAAGCTGCAGCTGCAAGAGCAATGATAATAAAACCAAAAGTTTTGTTTGCAGATGAGCCAACAGGAGCATTGGATTCCAGATCATCAATAGAATTATTAAACTGTCTGAGCAAAATGAACAGAGAATCAGAAATAACCATAATAATGGTAACTCACGATGCATTCGCAGCAAGTTATTCCAAGAAAGTTATGTTTATAAAAGATGGAAATATAAATGCCCAGATAGACAGTGATGGAAATAGAAAGAAATTTTTTGATGACATAATGAAAGTTGTCGCTTCTACAGGAGGTGAAATAAATGAGACTATTTAAGATATCACTAAAAAACGTAAAACATAATATTAAAAATTATACAATGTATATTCTTTCGATGGTTGTATGTATTGCAATATTCTACAATTTTATGTGTGCAGGAAGCAGTGATGATATTGAAATAATGAAAGATTTTACTTCTATGAGAGCTTTGATAGGAATGTGTGTGTTTATACTTATACTATTTTTCATATCATTTATGAATTATTCTACAGAGTTTTTTGTAAGCAGGAGAAAGAAAGAATTTGGGATATATACCTTTATGGGAGTAGAAAATAAAAAGATAGCATATCTATTTGCTCAGGAAGGGTTGATAATAGGAATTATATCTGTAATATCAGGTATAATTCTGGGAATAGTTACAAATAGAATGTTTATGATGGGAATGGCAAAAGTTGTTGGAGAAAATACAAGTATAGATTTTGAAATTTCATATACGTCTATTATATATACTTTTATTATATTTGCTTTTATCCTAATGTATTCTTTTATTAGAGAATATATTAAAATTATAAGAATGGAAACATCAGAACTGTTAAAAAGTGGAAGAAGTGATATGAAGGATTATAAAATAAAGAGTTCATGGCTTAGATTTTCTATAGGAATTCTAGGGCTTGTAATGTTCATATCAGGTGGATATATTGCATTAAACTATCTTGATTATAATTTGAATATGAGTCATGTTATAATAATATCTCCTTTACTTATGATAATTGGTATAAATCTAATGTGCAGAGGATTTATAACAGAAGTTGTACTAAGAATATCAAAAAATAAGAAAATATTATATAAAGGCACTAATATTATAAACTTCAGTAGTATGTCTTTTAACTTTATTAAAAATAATAAAGTTCTGGCTATTACATCAGTGCTAATAGTATGTTGTATAACAGCATTTACTTCAGGCTTGTCTACGAAAATGATGTTTAAGGATCTTATGATTTCTAAGTTTCCGTATAGCGTTGCAGCATCAGTACAAGATAAAAATCAGGAGATGACGGTGAAAAAAGCCTTTGATTCAGAAAGAGGAAGAGAGTTATTTAACACAGATTTTGATTATATAAAAGCTGAACTGTATATGAACAGTAATTTTGGGGAATACAAAGAAAAAGATCCTATTATAAGTTATTCAGACTATGAGCGAATAAGAAATATACAACTAGATCCCCTTAAAAAGAATATGAAAATAGAAAAACCGGATGACAATGAAATAGTATGCCTTATACCATCAAATATTATGGGAGTCAGTTTTGGTAAAGAAGCTAATATGAATGGAAAAATATACAATATTTGCGAACAAAAGACGGGATATATATTTTCTGAGGATATAGAAGGAAATACAGATATGGCATTTGTAGTATCTGATGATACATACAAAACTATACGCTCATCATCAAATAAAGAAGATATATACAAATATATGGTAATATCTCTAAAAAATTACAGAGAAACAGAAAATATTTCTAAAACTCTGGATAATACTGGAATAGAATTTTCAGATGCACACAATTTTATACAGAGAGATTATCAAATGTTTAATCTGATATACTTTATTTCAGTGTTTATGTCTATTGTATTTGTAATAGCAATAGGATCAATGCTTTATTTCAGATATATAACAAGTGCCATAGATGAAAAAATGAAATTTGATATAATGAGAAAAATAGGGGTAGATAGTAAATTTATAAATAAATCAGTCATATATCAGGCGATATTGTTTTTCTTTATACCATATGTCATAGGAATATCCGGCGGCATATTTGGTGGTATTTTTGCTAAAAATGCACTGAACGTAATGGGAATATCTCCTATATTAGAAGCAATAGGAATCTTTACACTAATATATATTGTTTATATTTTTATAACAGCAAGAAAATATCTTCGTGAAATAAGATAAATAATATATAATTATTCCCAATAATAACCCACAAGATAGATTTTAAATTATACAAATGATATAATTTACTTGTAATAATTTTGGGAAAGGGATATGATATTATGAATAGAAGAACAGTTATTTCTGAAATAGAAGAAATCGAATTTACAGTTAATATATCTGATAATTCAACGGATTTATTTATTGTAGATGATGATAGTGTATTTGCTGATTTTCTGATTTATGAACTTGAAAAATATGGATTTAAATCAGTAAGAAATTTTGGAAAAGATATTATTTCTGAAATAGCAATATCAGATCCCAAGGCGATAATTATAAATGGTGATATATTAAATATAGATATTTTTATGCTATGTAAAAAAATATCTTTTATTCTTGATATTCCAATTTTAATTATAATATCTAAGGATACAGAAGCAGATATTATAGATTATGCTGTAATGAATAAATATAGGCATATAAAAAGACCTTTTTCCATGAGAAAATTGGTGTATGAAATCTCTCATATAATTAATAGATATATTTAAAGGGGCTGTCGCATTAATATTTTATTAGTGCGATAGCCCTTATTTTTTTGAAAAAATATAATAAAAAATCACCTTCTA
>NZ_SGJB01000030.1 GCF_006861675.1 Peptacetobacter hominis
CTGGTGATAGGACTCGAACCTACAACCTGCTGATTACAAGTCAGCTGCTCTACCAATTGAGCCACACCAGCATATTAATTTTTTAGAAATTGGCGACTCGGATGGGGTTCGAACCCACGACCTCCAGCGTGACAGGCTGGCATTCTAACCAACTGAACTACCGAGCCGCATTTCTTTGGTGGGGTTAACAGGGCTCGAACCTGTGACCCCCTGCTTGTAAGGCAGATGCTCTCCCAGCTGAGCTATAACCCCATTTTGGAGCGGGTGAAGGGGATCGAACCCTCACAGCTGGCTTGGAAGGCCAGAACTCTACCATTGAGCTACACCCGCATATTTTAATTGTATTTGGTGACCCGTAGGGGAATCGAACCCCTGTTACCACCGTGAAAGGGTGGTGTCTTAACCGCTTGACCAACGGGCCATATCTTTTCTGGTTGCGGAGGCAGGACTTGAACCTGCGACCTTCGGGTTATGAGCCCGACGAGCTGCCAACTGCTCCACCCCGCGATGTTATTTATATGAGTGCCGAAGACCGGAATCGAACCGGTACGGGAGGATAAGTCCCGCAGGATTTTAAGTCCTGTGCGTCTGCCAGTTCCGCCACTTCGGCATTTATGGCTCCAAGGGTGGGGCTCGAACCCACAACCTACCGGTTAACAGCCGGTTGCTCCACCTTTGAGCTACCTTGGAATATTGATGGAGGCGACATCCAGATTCGAACTGGAGATCAAGGAGTTGCAGTCCACTGCCTTACCACTTGGCTATGTCGCCGAAAATGGTGATCTATCCGCGGCTCGAACGCGGGACACCTTGATTAAAAGTCAAGTGCTCTACCGACTGAGCTAATAGACCACGTTATATTGGGGTGGATGATGAGATTCGAACTCACGGCCTCCAGAGCCACAATCTGGCGCTCTAACCAACTGGGCTACATCCACCACATGGTCGAGGTGGAGGGACTCGAACCCCCGGCCCCATGGTCCCAAACCACGTGCGCTACCAAACTGCGCTACACCTCGAAGAAAATTATATTAAGTTGGTGGACCATCAGGGACTCGAACCCCAGACCTACCGGTTATGAGCCGGGCGCTCTAACCAACTGAGCTAATGGTCCTCATTATTCTGGTAGCGGTAACAGGAGTCGAACCTGTGACCTTTCGGGTATGAACCGAACGCTCTAGCCAACTAAGCTATACCGCCACACTCTGGTGCCCAGAGGCGGAATCGAACCACCGACACGGGGATTTTCAGTCCCCTGCTCTACCGACTGAGCTATCTGGGCATCTGGCGGAGAGGGTGGGATTCGAACCCACGGTGCCGTTAAGCATCACTGGTTTTCAAGACCAGCTCCTTAAACCACTCGGACACCTCTCCGAACAAATGGTGATCTATCCGCGGCTCGAACGCGGGACACCTTGATTAAAAGTCAAGTGCTCTACCGACTGAGCTAATAGACCACATATATATGGTGAGCGCACAGGGATTCGAACCCCGGACACACGCCTTAGAAGGGCGTTGCTCTATCCAGCTGAGCTATGCACCCACATATTAATAATATACAATCTATTTGGAGCGGGAAACGAGATTCGAACTCGCGACTTCGACCTTGGCAAGGTCGCGCTCTACCGCTGAACTATTCCCGCATATAAAGATTTTAAATTTAAAATATGGTGCGGATGAAGGGAGTCGAACCCCCACGCCGTAGGCGCTAGATCCTAAGTCTAGTGCGTCTGCCAATTCCGCCACATCCGCATATATTTTAAATGGTGGAGGATGGTGGATTCGAACCACCGAAAGCGATGCTAACAGATTTACAGTCTGCCCCCTTTGGCCACTCGGGAAATCCTCCTTATGGAGCTGGTGATAGGACTCGAACCTACAACCTGCTGATTACAAGTCAGCTGCTCTACCAATTGAGCCACACCAGCA
>NZ_SGJB01000031.1 GCF_006861675.1 Peptacetobacter hominis
AAAATTGATTCTGTGCTCAGATATATCTGAATATCTGGCTTAATTATGGTTTGTAAGAGTCCGAACAAATCGTTCGAACAAATTTATCTGCTGTTCAGTTTTCAAAGTTCATTTCTTATTTTCTTTTGCCCTCTCTCAAGGACAAGTATTATAATACCACCTTAATATAAAAGAGTCAACACTTTTTTTAAAAAAATATTTATTTTTTCTAAAAAAAGAATACTGCTGAGTATAATTTATAAACAGCAGTATTATATAAATCTATTTTTCAATAAATATACAACAGTTAATATAATTGATTTTCCAATAATAATTTTAAGTCATTACTTAACTATTATAAGTTCCTTTGGATATTTTGTAA
Source organism: Peptacetobacter hominis (assembly GCF_006861675.1). Classification (GTDB taxonomy): domain Bacteria; phylum Bacillota; class Clostridia; order Peptostreptococcales; family Peptostreptococcaceae; genus Peptacetobacter; species Peptacetobacter hominis. The sequence continues at coordinate 362 of NZ_SGJB01000031.1, forward strand.
GTACTTCACATCCGTCTTCTGTAACTATGACAAGATCTTCTATTCTTACACCTATATCGTCTTTTATATATATTCCAGGCTCTATTGAAAAACACATACCGACTTCTGCAATTGTATCATTTCCTGATTTTGCTTCTGGAGGTTCATGAACTGTCATACCTACTCCATGCCCTGTCCTTGTAATAAAATACTCTCCGTATCCTGCATCAGAAATAACTTTTCTCGCTGCTGCATCTATATCGTGCATTTTAACTCCCGGTTTTACTGTATCTATTGCAGCCTTCTGAGCATTTTTCACTATATTATATATCTCTCTGTGTCTATCACTGCATTTTTTATAGAATACAGTTCTGGTCATATCGCACCAATATCCATTTATAGGAGCCCAAAGATCGAATAAAACCGCATCTCCTTCATTTAACTTTTCTCCTGCTACTGCACCATGATGTGGTTCAGCTGCATTTTTTCCATAGCATACATACTGAAGCTGAATATCCCTTGATGCACCGTTTTTTTCGAAAAACTCCTCTATCTTATCAGACAGCTCCTTCTCATCCAGCTTTTCATCAATATTTGAAACAGCAAAATCCATAGCCATATCATTTATTTTAGCTGCATGTCTAAGCTTCTCTTTCTCCTCTTCATCTTTTAGAGCCATACTCATATCGACAGCATCGGATCCTATCACCGGAGATATATCTTTTCTCTCGGTAAGTATAGATATAGTGTGTTTAGATGCCCAGTTCTTATCGAATCCAACTGCACCCGAATTTAGATTTTCAGCTATCATTTTATATGGATTCTCATCGTCTGAATAATAGTGCATTGTCATACCGTCCATCTCTTCAAAACAGAAAAGTCTATTCATAAAGGCGTGAACTTCACCGTCGTCCTTTATAAGCAAAGCTCCACATCTTTCCATAGCGTCTATTTTTCTGCCAGTAATATAATACACCGCATTATCGTCAGAAACCAGAATCTGAGTTAACCCAAGTTTCTTCATATTGTTGACTATAGCATCTAACCTATCTCTATTAAGCATAAAATCCCTCCGAAATACATCCAAATTATCGACAAATCATTCTAAAATAACATCATCTAAATCCCATCGTCTAAAATAATTTTCTATCTATATGAGCTTTTCGTAAGCTACTCTCGTATCTCCACTTTCAAGGTATATAATTCCACAATAAGTATATCCGTTTTTCTCAAGCATACTTCTCATAACTTTATTGTCCTCGTGAGTGTCTATCTTCATGCTCTTTATATTTCTTTCCTTTGAAATCTTCTCTGCAAACCTCATTATTTCGTGGGAAATACCCTTGCCTTTATTCCCCTCCGAAACAGCGACTCTATGCACAACGGTATACGGATAATCGCTTAGCCACTCTCCATCGTATATCTTGTCGTAAGTACTCTCTGGTTCTAAAAACATAGACAAATATAGTCTTTTTAGATATTTCGCTCTTATTCTGACTTACATCAGTTTTAAGTCCTGGTTGTGCCAGTT
>NZ_SGJB01000032.1 GCF_006861675.1 Peptacetobacter hominis
GGTGCTGTCGCATTAACGTTTTTTATAACGTTTTGCGACAGCATTTTTTCTTGTTATCAGTAAATAGTGGTTGTAAATATATAAAAAAAGCATCCCTATTAAATTTAGGCATGCAAATAAAACTTATATGGTGTTTTATATAAATACAACCTATAAGTTTGCTATTTTTCTATGAAGTTTATTTATATTATGGGCTAACGCCACTATTATACATTCTGATAATACATTGTTTTTTCCTTTTGATAGAAATCTCCTAAATCCCATATTATTTTTTATTTGAGCGAATGCTCCTTCAACCTGAATACTTCTATTTATTCTTAATTCAATACCTTTTTCAGATGTTATTCTCTCTATGTTTTCAGCTCTCTCTGATGTAAAAGTTTTGGATATATGAAGTCTTTTTATTCTATCATCAAAGTTTATATCTGATTTAAAATATCTTATACAGCTACGCTTATATTCACAATGAGAACAGTCATTACATGAATATACAGATATATTTTTATAATAATCAAAAGACGCCTTTCTCTTATATTCTTTTTCAAATGTTAGCTTTCTTCCGTCTTTACAGATATAATAGTCATCCTCCGGAACATATATCATATTTTCTGCAAGCCCTGGATCATTTTTATACTTTCTAGTTTTTCTTATTTCATAATTTGATGTTTTTATATATGATATTTTGCCTTTCTTCTTTAAATAAAGATAATTTTCTTCACTCTCATATCCTGCGTCAGCGACTATATTTTTATACTTAAAGGTTGTGTTACTATCAAGACTATCCAGAAAAGGTATTAACGTACCCACATCCGTAGGATTTGAAAATATTTCAACCCACGTTATGTATGCTGAATCAACTGCAATTTCTAAATTATATGCTGGTTTTAACTGACCATTCTTCATATGATCTTCTTTCATCCTCATAAAGGTTGCATCATTATCTGTTTTGGAATAACTGTTTCTATTACCAAGTTTCATCAAATGTTTATTGTAGGTTTTAAGTCTATCAATATACGATGATAGAGTTTCTATACATTTTTGAATCTGTGTTTTTCTTCTTCCTTTACCATGAACAAACTCTATTTCTTTATCTATCGACAATTTTTTCAATCTTTTAAATAATTTTTTTAGATGTTTAATTTTTATTTCATTATTGTAAACAACCTTTATTTCGAATAATTCCTCACATTTCTTTACAAAATCTGAAATCTTATCCATAAGCTTTTTGAAATTCTTGTTGACTGTTTTTTTCCATACGAATGTATATCTATTTGCTGCCGATTCTATTTTAGTTCCATCGATATACAATGTTTCACCATTTATTTCTCCAACATCTAACAAAATACAATTTATCTTATTCATAATTTCTTTTGAAACAATAGAAAAGTGGTTTGTTCTGAATCTTGCTATCGTAGAGTGATCTGGTACAGAGGCTCCGCCTAATAGATACATAAAATTTATATCTCTTTTACATGCTTTTTCTATATCTCTTGATGAATATATTCTATTCATACTTGCATAAATTACTATCTTTAGCATCGTAGAAACTGGAATAGAGCTCTTTCTGGAGTATGTCTTTTCCAACTCATAAAGATCAATAGAATCGATAACCCTGCTGACAGTTCTTACAGAATCATCTACAGGAATCAAATAATCTAATTCAAGCGGCAGCTTTAATTGATAATTTTCTTTTAATATGTTATAATTAATACAAGTTTTATAATTCATAAAAATCACCTTCTTCTATTATATTTGTTGGTTGCTTATATTATACATTAGAAGGTGATTTTTTATTATATTTTTTCAAAAAAATAAGGGCTATCGCACTAATAAAATATTAATGCGACAGCCCC
>NZ_SGJB01000033.1 GCF_006861675.1 Peptacetobacter hominis
AAAATTGATTCTGTGCTCAGATATATCTGAATATCTGGCTTAATTATGGTTTGTAAGAGTCCGAACAAATCGTTCGAACAAATTTATCTGCTGTTCAGTTTTCAAAGTTCATTTGTCATTTACAAGTAATATAATATCATCTATTTTTATAATAGTCAATACCTTTTTAAAATATTTTTAATCATTTTGTCTGAGTAATCTATTAAATACATCTTTTAGTTTAAGATATGATAGACTTATATCTGAAATTACAACAATTAAATAAATAGAATTTGTAACTTCATCCCATTTATATGCTCCTGATATGAATCTTCTATTCATATCAAATATTCCTTCTAAATACTCTGACATCATTTCTTCAGCTGCATCCATATACATATTAAAAATAACATCATCATCCTGACTAAATTTCAAATCGCATGGCACATCATTTATAGATATAGAAAATCTTATTGCTATTACATCTTCTCTTTTTGTAGATTTTGTAATATCTGCATCTATGTTAAAATCTGTTTCTAATGCAATTTTTTCAGCCATTTCCAGACTTTCAACCACTTCTTCCCCTAAAACTGTATACATATTTATACTCCTTTTAAAAAAGATTAAAAATATAGTCCTTGGAAAACCAAAGACTTCTATACTGGTGGGGTTAACAGGGCTCGAACCTGTGACCCCCTGCTTGTAAGGCAGATGCTCTCCCAGCTGAGCTATAACCCCATTTTACTCTATTCTATTAAAAGTGCGCCCAGAGGGACTCGAACCCACAGCCTTCTGATTCGTAGTCAGACACTCTATCCGGTTGAGCTATGAGCGCATATATTTTCAATTAAAATAAAATATGGTGCGGATGAAGGGAGTCGAACCCCCACGCCGTAGGCGCTAGATCCTAAGTCTAGTGCGTCTGCCAATTCCGCCACATCCGCATATATTTTATTGATGGAGGCGACATCCAGATTCGAACTGGAGATCAAGGAGTTGCAGTCCACTGCCTTACCACTTGGCTATGTCGCCGAAATTGGTGATCTATCCGCGGCTCGAACGCGGGACACCTTGATTAAAAGTCAAGTGCTCTACCGACTGAGCTAATAGA
>NZ_SGJB01000034.1 GCF_006861675.1 Peptacetobacter hominis
GTCGAGGTGGAGGGACTCGAACCCCCGGCCCCATGGTCCCAAACCACGTGCGCTACCAAACTGCGCTACACCTCGATCTAAATGGCGGAGAAGGAGGGATTCGAACCCTCGCACCGGAATAACCCAGCCTAAACCCTTAGCAGGGGCTCCTCTTATAGCCACTTGAGTACTTCTCCGAATAATTAAATTGTATGGCGGAGAGGGTGGGATTCGAACCCACGGTGCCGTTAAGCATCACTGGTTTTCAAGACCAGCTCCTTAAACCACTCGGACACCTCTCCGAACAAATGGTGATCTATCCGCGGCTCGAACGCGGGACACCTTGATTAAAAGTCAAGTGCTCTACCGACTGAGCTAATAGACCACATATATATGGTGAGCGCACAGGGATTCGAACCCCGGACACACGCCTTAGAAGGGCGTTGCTCTATCCAGCTGAGCTATGCACCCACATATTTTGGAGCTGGTGATAGGACTCGAACCTACAACCTGCTGATTACAAGTCAGCTGCTCTACCAATTGAGCCACACCAGCATATTAGAAATTGGCGACTCGGATGGGGTTCGAACCCACGACCTCCAGCGTGACAGGCTGGCATTCTAACCAACTGAACTACCGAGCCAATTTCTTGGTGGGGTTAACAGGGCTCGAACCTGTGACCCCCTGCTTGTAAGGCAGATGCTCTCCCAGCTGAGCTATAACCCCATTTTGGAGCGGGTGAAGGGGATCGAACCCTCACAGCTGGCTTGGAAGGCCAGAACTCTACCATTGAGCTACACCCGCATATTTTAATTGTAATTGGTGACCCGTAGGGGAATCGAACCCCTGTTACCACCGTGAAAGGGTGGTGTCTTAACCGCTTGACCAACGGGCCATAATGGCTCCAAGGGTGGGGCTCGAACCCACAACCTACCGGTTAACAGCCGGTTGCTCCACCTTTGAGCTACCTTGGAATAAACGTGGCTACGACCTACTCTTCCGGGGGCCTTCGCCCCAAGTACCATCAGCGCTAGAGAGCTTAACTTCTGTGTTCGGAATGGGAACAGGTGTATCCTCTCTGCTATAGTAACCACAT
>NZ_SGJB01000004.1 GCF_006861675.1 Peptacetobacter hominis
CTCCGAAGAGATCGCTCGACTTGCATGTGTTAGGCACGCCGCCAGCGTTCATCCTGAGCCAGGATCAAACTCTCAAAATAAAATTGAAGTTTAGCTTCAATTTTATATCGCCAACGAATCTTTTACAGATTCCGTTGCTCAAAATAAAATTGATTCTGTGCTCAGATATATCTGAATATCTGGCTTAATTATGGTTTGTAAGAGTCCGAACAAATCGTTCGAACAAATTTATCTGCTGTTCAGTTTTCAAAGATCATTTCTTATTTTCTTTCGCCCTTTCTCAAGGACAAGTATTACTATACCATCGTAAATTATATTCGTCAACACTTTTTCATAAACTTTTTTTGACTTTTTTTATTCATTTTTATAATACATTGAAATTTCAACCTTAATAGGGGTTGTATTTTTTTGTCTTATGTTCATTATTTTACCTCTATTTTATTGCTTTAGGCATACTATAATGATACTATATATTTAGGAGGAGGTGCTAATTTTATGAAATATATCAGAGAGGCCGGAAACGGGTTTACTCATCTTTTCGGAGCAATCCTTTCTTTTGTCGGATTGCTTGCGCTGGTTATAAAAACATCTATTTACGACCCCGATCCTCTTTCAATTACATCTGTTATTATATTTGGTATGAGCATGATATTTCTTTATACAGCTTCGACTGTATATCACATGGTTATATCTACAGACAAGGTCATAGCCTGGCTTAGAAAACTGGATCATTCAATGATATTTATTCTTATAGCCGGTTCATATGCTCCTTTCTGCTTCATATCACTTAACACTCCATCAGCATGGATACTATTTTCTGTAATTGCTCTTGTGGCAATTGCAGGAGTATGTTTTAAGCTGATATGGTTCAGATGCCCAAGATGGCTTTCAACACTTATGTATGTTGCCATGGGATGGCTTTCGGTAGTTCTTATTGTGCCGCTTTACAAAGTTCTTTCTGCATCAGGACTTTCTCTTCTGGTTGCAGGTGGAATATTTTATACAATCGGAGCAATTATATACGCTGTAAAACCATCATTCCTAAATTTTAAATATTTTGGTTTTCATGAAATTTTCCACGTATTTATAATTCTTGGAAGTCTGTGCCATTTTCTATGTGTTTATATGTATGTAATTGTAAAATAATATATAACTCAAATCAAAAAGGACTTCTTATCTAGAAGTCCTTTTTGATTTGTTTGGGATTATGAGTTTTATTTAAGGATATTACTGTGCCTTTTATAATATCCGTAAAAGCAAATTTCTATAATATAATCGTACCACTTTACCACTTTTTATTATTTTATAAACATTCAGTATTTCAATATATATCAGTTACCCTCTAATATATACTTATTTATTACTGAATTTTTTACATATACCCGCTACTACTCCACTAAGAGCTACTAATGCCATTGCGTTTGGTATAACCATAAGACCATTGAAACAGTCTGCAAGCTGCCAAACAAGTTCAACTTTTAGAGTTGATCCTACTATTATGAAAACTACTACTATTAAAGAATATATCTTTACAGCCTTATCTCCGAACAGATACTTCACGTTTATCCGTCCAAAGAAATGCCATCCAAGTATAGTTGAGAAAGCAAAGAATAGAAGACATACTGCTATAAATAAATCTCCTCCGCTTCCAAATGTTCCCATAAATGCAGCCTGAGTAAGAGCTATACCTTCTTTACCTGAATCAAGTACTCCTGAAACAAGAATTGATATTGCTGTAAGATTAAGTATTATAAATGTATCTATAAATACACTTATCATCGCTGTAAGACCCTGTTCATGAGGGTTTTTAGCTGTTGCTCTTGCATGTGCATGTGGTGTAGAACCCATACCTGCTTCATTAGAGAAAAGACCTCTTGCAACACCATATCTTATAGCTTCTTTAATTGATATACCTACTGCACCACCCATAACAGCCTGAGGATCAAATGCTCCGACTATTATCATTTTAAATGCTTCTGGAACCCGTGTAATATTCATTCCTATAAGTAATAAACTTCCTATAATGTATATAAATGCCATAATCGGTACTATTTTTTCAACTACAGATGCAAGTCTGCTTGTTCCACCGATAAATACGAATCCCGCTGCTACAGCTACAAGTATTCCTACTGCAACTGGTGGTATATTTATGTTTCTTTCAGCAAATACTTCAGAGAACGCAGCTCCTATTGAGTTTGATTGAACCATGTTACCCATAAATCCAAGAGCAAGTATTATAAGTACAGAGAATGTCGCTGCAAGGAATTTTCCGAATCCTCCCTTGAATGCAGCTCTTATATAGTATACCGGACCTCCTGTAACCTCGCCATTTTCAACTGTTTTGTATTCCTGTGCAAGTGTTGCCTCTGAATATATTGTAGCCATTCCGAAGAATGCACTCATCCACATCCAGAAAATAGCTCCAGGTCCTCCTGATAAAAGTGCAGTAGCTGCACCAGTAAGGTTTCCTGTACCAACCTGCGCTGCTATTGCTGTTGCAAGTGACTGAAATGGTGTCATTTCACCGTTTCCTTTTTTCTCCCCATTTAACTTAAGATGACCAAATACAAGTTTAAATCCCTCTCCGAATTTTCTAACCTGTATGAACTTCAGACGGAAAGTAAAATATATACCTGTTCCGCAAAGTACTACCAGCAATAATGAGTTCCATAATACCCCGTTTACTGCCACTACAAATTCCAATAAGCTGTCTAAAAACTGTTCCATATTTCTCCCTCTTCCTTTCTTTAAAAATGAAAATAAAATAAGAGCTGATATAAATCAGCCCCCTTAAAGAGTAGAACATATGCATGCGGTACAAACAACCCGCTATACTGCTCTGTCCTTTTGCCTGAGAGATTACAGGTTAAACCTGCGTACACCTTCGGCGCCCCTTTGTTTGGAGACTCTCCAGAGTAAATCTGTTTTTTATAATACTTTTCTGCTACGGTTTTATCATACCATTTAAATTATATAATTTCAAGGTATTTTACGAATTTAATGAAAATATAGAACATTTTATTTCCCAATTTATTTCCTTATCTAAATATACGGTTTTATCATTGTTTTATTTACTCTTATCGTTAATTCTCTATGTTATAATTTTAATATAAATTAGAAATCATATAACTAATTTCTGGAAGGTGATTATTATGAATATTTTAGTAGCTGTCGACTCTTTCAAGGGAAGTCTTTCCTCTCTTGAAGCAGGTCAGGCAATAGCTGAAGGTATAAAAAATGCATCAGATAATTTCAATGTAGAAGTTTTGCCTGTTGCTGACGGTGGTGAGGGTACATACAAGGCTATAGGAGATTATCTTGATGGGGAATTTATAGAGCTGTATGTGACAGACTCTCTTGGAAACAAGATAAAAGTAGAATACTCTATTATAAATTCCGGCGGTAAACATACTGCTGTCATAGAAACCGCTCAGGCATGTGGGCTTCCCGATGTGCCAAAGGAACTTAGAAATCCTCTTTATACAACTACATACGGTCTTGGAGAAATGATCCTCGATGCGATAAAAAAAGGTTGCAGAAATTTTATAATAGGACTTGGAGGAAGTTCTACAAATGATTGTGGAATTGGCATGCTTCAGGCTCTTGGATATAAATTTTTAGATGATAATATGCAAAATGTAGGTTATGGAGGAATAAACCTTGAAAAAATCAGATATATCGATCCTTCAAATGCAAATGAATTTATCCCCAAATGTAACTTTAGAATTGCATGCGATGTGGACAACCCTCTATATGGAAAGAATGGAGCTGCTTATATATACGCTCCACAAAAGGGAGCTACTCCTGAAATTGTAGAGAAACTCGATTCAGGTATGAAGTCTTTTTCAAATCTATGTGCTGATTTTTATGGAGAAGATATATCATCTACACCAGGATGCGGAGCTGCCGGTGGACTTGGTTTTGCATTTATGAGATTTCTAAACACAAAGCTTGAATCTGGTATAAAAATAGTACTGGATGAGATAGTTTTTGAAAAACATGTTAAAAACTGTGATATTGTTGTAACCGGTGAAGGAAGAATGGATAATCAGACAGCAATGGGAAAAGCCCCTGCTGGTATAACCGAGATAGCACAAAGATATGGAAAAAAAGTCATTGCGATTGCAGGCTCACTTGATGACGATATATCTGAATGTAACAAAATCGGAATAATATCGTGTTTCTCATCGATAAATAAAATCTCCACACTTGATGAGGCATTAAACAAAGATAATGCATATAGAAATCTTGTTTCTACAACAACGCAGATATTCAGACTTATAAATGAGCTGAGCAACTAAAAATTGTAAATAGCTTACCAATACTTTTCCTATACATAGATAAAACCGTGAGAATTTTTCTCACGGTTTTATCTTTTAGCATATTCTATATTATAAATTTGTATGTATGTTATTTGAAATCCATTAGATTTATATACCTGATTTTGTATATCCTTTTATCTAAGCATTCTCATCGCATTTAATACTGCAATTATAGAAACTCCGACATCTGCAAATATTGCTTCCCACATATTCGCAACTCCACCTGTACTCATAAGCATTACTATTATTTTTACGGACATCGCAAATATTATATTCTGCCATACTATTGTATTTGTTCTCGCAGCTATTTTCTTTGCTGTAGACATTTTTGAAAGTTCATCTGTCATAAATACAATATCACTTGCCTCTATTGCAGCATCCGAACCAACTCCACCCATGGCTATACCTATATCGGCCCTTGCAAGAACCGGAGCATCGTTTATTCCATCTCCTATAAATACAGTTTTTCCTGTTTCGTTTTCTTCTGATATTTTTTCAAGTATTTCTACCTTCTGGTTTGGAAGAAGATCTGAATATACCTCATCTATTCCAGCTTCTTTGGCTATTTTTTCTGCAGCTGCTCTGTTATCTCCTGTAAGCATTACAATTCTTTTTATTCCATTTTTTCTCATATCGGCTATTGCCTGAACGCTGTCTTCTTTTATCTCGTCTGATATTACTATCGCTCCCAGATATTTTCCATTTACTGCTACATATACAACTGTTCCTGCTTCAGATATCTCCTCAAATTTTATATTTTCAGAGTTCATAAGTTTTGAACTTCCAGCAAGTATTATCTCTTCGCTATATACTGCCTTTATACCGTGCGCAGGAATTTCCTCGTATTCTCCAGCTTTTTCTGTGCTGAATTCATCTTTGTATCCGTATTCCTTGCATGCATTTTTTATAGATAGTGCTATAGGATGATTTGAATTCTCCTCAGCTATTGATGCATATTTCAGTATATCCTCTTTTGTTGCATCCCTGCATATTACATCTGTTACTCTGAATACTCCTTTTGTTATTGTACCTGTCTTGTCAAGAACAACAGTATCTGCTGTTCTAAGCGCCTCAAGATAGTTACTTCCCTTTATAAGTATTCCGTTTTTAGATGCAGTACCTATTCCACCGAAGAAACTTAGAGGTATAGATATTACAAGTGCACATGGACATGAAACTACAAGGAATATAAGTCCTCTGTAGAACCAGCTATAAAAACTATCCCATCCTGTAAATATTGGAGGTATAAATGCTACAGAAAGTGCAAGCACTATTACAATAGGTGTATAATATCTACAGAATTTTGATATAAAATTTTCCGTATGTGATTTTCTGTTTCCGGCATTTTCCACCATATCAAGTATTTTGGTAACAGTAGAATCTGAATACTCATTGACTACCTCTGCATATATAAGTCCACTTGTATTTATCGTACCTGATAGTATATTATCTCCTTTAAATACTTCTCTTAAAACAGATTCTCCTGTTATGGCAGAAGTATCCACCATTGAGTTTCCCTCTGTAACAACAGCATCAAGAGGCACTTTTTCTCCAGGTTTTATAACTATGATATCTCCTTTTTTGACCTCTTCAGGAGATAACTTCTCTATTTTGTCATTTCTTTTTACATTGGCATACTCGGCTTTTATTTCCATAAGAGCAGATATTGATTTTCTTGACTGACCTACTGCTCTTCCCTGAAGATATTCACCTATCTGATAAAAAAGCATAACTCCTACAGCTTCGGAATACTCTCCAATTGCAATAGCTCCTACTGTAGCAATCGCCATAAGGAAGTTCTCATCTGTAACTCTACCTTTGAACATATTTTTTATAGCATTTAATAGTACCTCTCCACCTATAAGAATATAAGCTACCATATATATAATCCACGAAAACTCGAAGTCTCTTTCAAATAATGCAAAGATATATACAAATACTCCGACAATTATTTTTATCATCTCAGAGTTTATATTTTTACCCGTTTTTTCGTCATGATGGTGTTCATGCTCATGATGATGCCCATGGTTGTGTTCGTGTCCATCTCCGCAATGGCTTGAACAACCTCAGCCACCTCCACCTTTTCCAGAAAAATCAATTGCTCCAACAAAATTATTTGAGGCAAGGCTTATACTAAGTCCGTCTTCTGTATCATCTATTATATCGGCTATTTCATGCACATTTTTATCGTTTATATCTGAATCTTTCATATAAACACTAAGTTTTTTAGCTACAAAATTCATATTCGCATTTTCCACATACGAAAGATTTGAAATTTTATCCTCTATCTTCTGTGCACAATGCGCACAGTTAAGTCCATCAAGTATAAATTCAATTTTTGCACTCATAGATATCTCCTCCTATTTGTAGTATTCCTCTTTTACATGTGCTAGTCCACACTCAAATATTCTGCTTATGTGTTCATCATCAAGTGAATAGAAAACCATCTTGCCTTCTTTTCTTGATTTTACAAGTCTTGCAGATTTTAAAACTCTAAGCTGGTGTGATATAGCAGAATGTGTCATTCCCAGAAGTTCTGCTATATCACATACGCACATTTCATTCGAAAAAAGCGCAAACAGTATCTTTACTCTTGTAGAATCTCCAAAAACTCTGAACAAATCAGCCAGATCACCCAACATCTCATCTGAAGGCATATGACTTCTTGTTTCATCTACTACATCATCATGTATTATGCTTTCCTCACACTCTTCACAGTATCTTTTATCTGAATTTTTTTCCATATTTCTATCTCCTTTGTTATATAAATATATGAATAACTGTTCATATGTTTATTATAATTCCGATTCTGCTCAACGTCAATACAATATATGAATAATTATTCATATATTGTGTAAAAACTTTATCTGATAGACATAATTTATAAATTCTTAAAAATGTAACCTATTAATATATCAACAAATTATTACAGTTTTATAAATTATATTGTTTCAAATAAACGTTCTCTTATAATATATTTATAAAATAGGAATTGAATTGCTTTAATATTATTGAAAGGAGAAAATTAAATGACTGAATTTAATCCAATCAGAATGACAAGGTTATTAAATATAAAAAATATAGAACTTTATTATATATATAGTGATAATGTTCACAGTAAACTTGATTTTAATTATTATGTTTTGATAGTAGATTTAAGACGAAAAAGTACAATGGAAGATTTTCCAACGGCAGATCCAGATGATGAAGAATATATTGTTAGAGATAATCTAATATTAGTAACTTTTATAACAAAAAAACACTTTAAAATTTTTGAGGAATTTGAACCTATAGCGATGATAGTATCGGATTTGATAGAGCCTAAGGAAAGCTGTATTCAAAAGTATGAAGTATTCGAAGATAATAATATTCCTGATGGCATTTGTATGGGATATGGCGTCGTAGAATTTACTAATAAGTATTTAAAAAGACTAGGACTTGATTCTATTGATGATATAGAACTTGATAAATTTAATTACTTATCTCAAGATTAGATTATATCAATATTAAATAAGGCAGAAATTCTTTCAGAGAATCTCTGCCTTTCATTTTTATATTAATTTCATTATTCATCCAGAAAATCGTAGAAATCCTCATTTCCAGACTCTACAAAATCATAAAGTGCATTCTGTTCAAAGAACATCTCATCCCGGAATTCAATATATTCACTGTACTTTGCCTTTAACTGCCCGTTTATATAATCTCTGTCTCTCTCTGAATATGTTCCTACAAAGAACATCCCGTCTATACAATAATATATCGCTTTTATATCATTATTTATTACATATGATTTTTTGCCGACATGGTCGTTGTTGAAATTGAATCTCGTAAAGAATACCGCATCCTCCATATCACTTTTAAGCATATAAGGATTATCTACATAGAATTTTTCTGCAAATTCCTTATAATCTCCATTTATTGTATATACGGTTACATACTCTTCCTTTGATATCTCATCAAACACTTCAAAATCATACATAGGCTCAATATCTGCAATAAGCACAGATTCCAATCTGAATCCAAGTTCTTCATCCTTTGCTATATTGACTGCCATTTTGCAACTATAATATCCGTCGCTGTCTTCATATATTACATCTACTACATATTTTCCGTTTCCTCTTTCGTGTACATCTGTTTTCAGAAGAGCTCCGTTTATTTTTGTTATATGCATAGATCCTATCTCTTCACTTTTTGAATAATATGTAAGTCCCTCTCTGTCCCAAGCTATAAGCCTCATAACCATATAGTTTACAAATTCTACTTCTGTTTCTATTTTTTTGCATATTTTAGGGAACATATCGTATATAGTAATCTCTGTTTCAAAGTTGTTTATTATATCTATATATTCGTCGATATTTCCAGAAAGCTCTTTTCCGTATTTTATATTTCTGCTTCCAAAATGCTTTATAAGGAAAAGTGCCTCTTCCTCTTCTATAAATATTCTATCCGATCCAAGACCTCCCATAAGTCTTTCTTCTTCTATTCTTTTCTCATCATCTGATGGATTTCTCAGACTTACATAGTCGCAAAGTCCCAGTCCCTCAGAATCCAAAAGGAAATACTGATAAAACTCTCCATTCTCATCTTCTCTTTTTATAATAAGTCCCATACTTCCCATAAGTCTGGAATTTGTAATCTTTGCATATATAAACTTCATATTCTACCTCTCTTTGTTATTCATTATGTCTATATTTTATCACAATGAAACCATATGCCCAACCTATCTAAATAATTTCAAATTTTTCTGTACTTATATAACATACTGTTGTATACTATATAGAAATACATTTCTGGAAGGGGGAATATAATTTGAAAAAAAGAGCAGCATTTTTTGATATAGATGGAACACTTTACAGAAATTCACTTATGGTAGAACACTTCAAAAAGCTTATAAAATATGAAATTATAGATGAAAAAACATGGATTGAGCATGCCAGAAGCACTTATGTAGACTGGGATACAAGAAAAGGCGATTACGACGACTATTTACTAGAGGTCTGCAATATTTATGTGGAATCTCTAAAAGGCGTTGAATGGGACAGTATAGAATTTGCTACAAAGCAGGTAATGAAAACAAAGGCTGATAGAGTATATAAATTTACAAGAGAAAGAATAAAAAAACATCTCGAATCTGGAGATATTGTAATATTTATTTCTGGAAGCCCCGATTTTCTTGTAAAGAAAATGGCTGAAAAATACGGTGTAACCGATTATCTTGGAAGCCAGTATATTGTCAGGGATGGATATTTTACAGGAGAACTTGTCCCTATGTGGGATTCAAAAAGTAAAAACAAAGCCATTGCAGAATTTGTGGAAAAATACAACATAGATCTTTCAGAGTCATACGCATACGGAGATACTCATGGCGATATAAATATGCTTAGAAATGTCGGGCATCCAGTAGCCATAAATCCAACCTTTGAACTTTTTGAGGGTATTAAAAAAGATAAGGAACTTTCTTCTAAAACAGAAATAGTTGTGGAAAGAAAAGATGTACTTTACAGAATGAATGCCAATGCTAATATTTCACAGTTCTAACAAAAAATCAGGAGCTACATTAACATTATGTTAGTGTAACTCCTTTTTAATTTCTATAATAAATATATCACTATATAATATATTCATTTCAGAACGTGTAAATATTAAAAATATCTTTTTATATGTTTTCTGATATCTCTTTCATAAAATAATATAAACTGACTGTATACTATATCATAAGCAACAAATGCAACATTATAAAATGGTACAAGGAATATAAGGCTCATCTCTTCTGATATAAATTCTCCAAGAAGAAAATTAAGCACGACAAATATTATATTCGCAAATACAATTTTTATAATCCATTCAATTTTTATGTCTCTTCCCCTTTCAATAAATTCTTTTACAGAACCATATATTGCAAAAGTAAGGGCAAACAGTATCCATTGAAATTTATTCGATATTATCAGAAATGATATAAGCACAGATGCTATACTGAAAACGGCACCTGCTCTGCTTCCGTACTCCATAATTATTATAGATGAGATAAGTGATGCCAGTCCCATTATGAATATTGTGTTAATAGGAACAAAATTCATGGCTATAAGTATAATAGCCTCAAGTGCAAGCATCATACCTCCAGATGCAATTATCTTGCTCTTTGATGCCATATTATCTCACCTCATAATTAACAGCAAGTTATGAAATCTCCACCCATACATTCGCAGCATGAGTCACAGCACCATAACTGACAGCATGTTGTACAGCAGTCATCTCCACAGCAACAGCAACATGGAAGACATCCTGACGAATCATATCTTCTTCTCTCGTTGTAATATCTGGCTCTGTTGTCGTATCCATTTCTGTATCCGTTGAATCTGTTGTATTCCTCATCATATTCTCTATTATCCGGATCCATGAATCTTGCCTTTTTCATATAATCCTCGCTTTCTTCATACATCCCCAGTTTTGAGGCTGCCTTCCCAGCAAGGTAAAACCATTCAGCACTTCTATCTCCAGGCATTACTGTTTTTAAAAGATCATATGCTGCTGAGAATCTTCCACTTTCTATCATTCTTTTTGCTTCAATAACTATATTTCTATCTGCATAATTTCCATACATTTTCCGCACTTCCTTTCTTTTCTCCATATAATATATTTTTGTATCTTAGATATACTCCTGAAAACATAATATTATCTATAATCCCTATATTCCATTTAAGTTTCAGCTCGTCTATCGATTTTGATGCCATTCCAAGACATATTGAAATAAGTCTGTCCACCTTTTTTTTCAGTTCATCATCCGACGGAGAGTAATTTACAAATGGATTGTATCTTCCCTTTTTCAAATCTTCCTCCAGATCTTCATATGCATCCAAAGTATATATATATTTGCCTATATTGAATCCTATATCTCTTAGATATACCTCATACTCATCATTTTTATATGCAAATATTTCTCCCATTATTCTACCGAATGTATTCGATACCTCATCTATATCTGTAGATTTATTTCTTTCAAGTTCTGCAAGCTTATCCAGCTCTTTTTTTATTATTTCGGCTTTTTCAGGATACATTTTCTTTGCTTTTGATGCACTGCTTTTTCCTATTGAAAAAGCTATTTTATCTTTTATTCTTCCATCGTCATTTACATTGTCCTCAAGTTTATAGTATGTAAGAAGTACATTCATAGCGGCTGCATATTCTGTAATTTCATTTATTAGAACCTTCTTTTTCTTCATAGGGTTTGCTATGCACACCTCTTCTGTTACCTTTGACTCAGGATTGTATATTGCCGAAAGCAGAACTATAAGAAATGTTATATCATAATTCAGAGAAAATCTTGAAATTTCACCGTGCTCTCTTTTCAGACATTTACAAAGTCCACAGTAATAACTTCTGTAGTGCTCGTATTCTCTGAATGTAAGATCCATTTTATTTATTTTTACATATCCAAACATTTAAGTTCCTTTCAGTCGTTTATTTATTATATTGATTATAGCACTTTTTATATCTTTTGTTGTGAATAATATTTAATCTTTATAGATTATTAATATTTTGATGGATTAATATTTCCCAGAAAATAGAATACCTGTACTTTTTAATCAAGTACAGGCATTTTTTATCTTTATTTATTTCATAACCGCAGATTTTATTATATCTACTTTCTCACTATATGTCTTTCCATCTTCTCTGAAAAGTGCAGATGTTCCAAGCACATATACATCAACTATATCTCTGTCCATCATTGCAATCGTATCCGGATTTATATTTCCATCCACTTCAACTATAGGTCTTTTATCCATATGAGCAGTCATTTTCTTAAGCTTATCAAGCTTCTTTAAAACCCCCATATTAAATTTCTGACCTGCAAATCCAGGATTTACAGTCATCATAAGAATCATATCTATTTTATCCAGATACTTTTCCAGTACTTCTACAGGAGTCTGAGGACTTATTGCTATAGACACTTTTATTCCTGCATCCTTTATCATCTGTATATCTCTTTCTACGTCGTCACTTGCTTCAAAGTGAAACGATATATACTCAGGCTTTATATGACTGTACATTTCTATATATTTACCGGGATCTATCGTTGCAAGATGTATATCAAGAGGAATACTTGTTTCCTTTTTTATATATTCTAATGCATATGGACCCATAGCAAGATTATTTACAAAAATTCCGTCCATTACATCACAATGCAAAATATCCACATTTGCTTTTTCTAGTTTTTCAAGTTCTTCCTTAAGTGCAAGCTGATTTGCACACATTATTGATGCTGCTATTTTCATAATATCCTCCAGAAATGCAGCCCTCAACATTTATCTTTATCCTACAAACTTATTCTATATTTTTTTATACATTTTATCAAGATTTATATTTATTTATTGTAATATTCAGTATGTT
The DNA here is from genome assembly GCF_006861675.1 of Peptacetobacter hominis. Taxonomy (GTDB): domain Bacteria; phylum Bacillota; class Clostridia; order Peptostreptococcales; family Peptostreptococcaceae; genus Peptacetobacter; species Peptacetobacter hominis. Next base: position 12,711 of record NZ_SGJB01000004.1, read on the forward strand.
TCAATTTTACGAAACATTTTTTCAGCCAAATAGTTTTAAATTTTCAAAAAATATAAAAAATGTATTGACAGCTTTGCCGTAAAAAGTCATAATATTATTAAATTTCTAAAAATCCGGATTGTATACAAGTTCATTAAGATAGAGGTGAAATTATGAGTGAAAAAATCAGTATTGGAAGTGTTATAAAATTTGGAGGTGCTTATATAGCATATATTATAGGTTCAGGTTTTGCGACAGGTCAGGAAATAGTACAGTTCTACACATCCTATGGTATGCTAAGTATTGCTGCTGTTCTTATAAGTATGTTTCTATTTGCATGGGTTGGTGCAACTGTAATGCGTCACGGATATGAGAGTACTGTTTCTGGAGACAATACAGGTGCATACCAAAAATTCTGTGGAAAACATTTAGGAACTTTCTATGAATACTTTGTTGCATTCTTTCTTTTCTGTGTAGTTGTAATCATGCTTTCTGGAGCTGGGGCTACTTTAAACGAATACTATGGACTTAACCACTATGTAGGAAGTGCAGCTATGGCTATAGTTGTGTATCTTGCATATGTATTTGGTCTTAAAGGACTTATAAATATAATCGGGACTATCGGTCCTGTAATAATAGTTTTTACAATTGGAGTTGGTATAATATCTATATTAAATTCAACAGGGGATCTTTCTTCTGCAAATAGTATAATAGCTTCTATGGAGATTCCAAAGGCATCCCCTCAGTGGTGGCTTAGTGGTCTTCTTTATGCAGCATATAATATTTTCGGTTCTATTATATTCCTTTCAGAACTTGGAAAAAATGCAAAATCATCAAAAGAAGCTTCTATGGGAGGTGCATTCGGAGGAATAACTCTTATGGTAGGTACTCTTCTTATGAACGTAGCATTCCTTGCAAATATAAGTGAAGTTGGAGCTCTTGAAATACCTACACTTTATCTTGCAGACAGAATTTCTCCAGTTATAGGAGTTATCTTCTCTGTAGTACTTATACTTGGGATATTCTCAACAGCAGCTCCTATGACATGGACTGTATGTGACAGAATAACAAAAGAGGGCACTGTAAAATCAAAAGTTGTTGCAGCTGTTGTTGTTATATTGGCATTTATCGGAGGTCAACTTCCATTCGGACAGCTTGTAGGTACTATATACCCTTGGACAGGTTATCTTGGATGTCTTCTTTTTATCTGTCTTGCGGTATACGAAATCAAGAACAGAAAATCATTGTAATTACAGAGGTGAAATAATATGAAGCTAAAAATCAGAGATGAACTTACACAACTTGAAAAAAACAGCTATGCTTCTGCAGAACTTGTAATTCCTGAAAATTGTATAGATTGTGGAGAGGGATGTAATCCTTATGGATATCCAAAGGAGATATTAGATACTTTTAAAAATTTTGATACAGATAAGATTTTTCCATATCCTCACAGTATGGCAACTACAGATGCCATAATCGATTACTGGAAAAACGAATGCAATCTTGAAAGAGAAAACATATTGCTTGCTGATGGAAGTATCTCCGCTCTTTATCTTATAAATAATATTTTTAATATAAAGGGAGCGAAGGTACTTGGGTTTGCACCGCAGTTTGCAGATTTCTCAGCAAATATAAGATTACTTGGTATGGACTACAAACCTTTTTATGCAAATGCAGAGAATAACTTCAAAATGAATGTTGAAGATCTTATAGATACAGTAGACGAGACATACAGTCTGGTATATATAGACAATCCTAACAATCCAACTGGACAGATATTCGGCTGCGATATGATAAAAAAACTTCTTGATAAATGTGCCGAACTTGGAGTATGTGTCATTATCGACGAAGCATACGGAGATTTTATGAAAAAGTCAAATTCATCAGTTCAGTTCCTTGAGGATTATGAAAATCTTATAGTTGTTAGAACTTTTTCTAAGGGATTTGGTCTTGCAGGTCTTAGAGCAGGATATATTCTTGCTTCAAAGATGATAATCTCCTATATGAATAAGCTTTCAAACCCTTATCAGATAGGAGAACTTACCAGAGAACTTGCTGCATCTGCACTTAAAGTTGGCAATAATTTAGATGCAACTATGGATGAGTTCTCAGATGCGAAGTCTCAGATACAGAAAATAATAGGAAATAATCTAAACATGGCAGAGACAGGTATGTCTGTATCAATCTGTACTCTTTACCACAAAGACAGCAATATCGACCTTCAGTCAGAGTTTCTGAAATATGGAGTTCTTACTGTACCAGGTGCCGAGTTTGACGGACTTGACAAGTCTTTTGTAAGGGTAAGAATGCCTAAAAAAAGCGAACTTCCTTCGCTACTTGATGCAATAGCTAAAATAGACCTAGCCTAGTCTATTATATAAATAAAATTCCTTTAGTCAAACGGTGATATAATTCACCGTTTTTTATTTTGAAAATATAAAAATTCCGGCAATACCTATCTTATAGGTATGTCGCCGGAACCGATTTCTAATATATAATATCTTCTCATCTCGTCAATTCTAAATAGTTCAGATATCACTGGAATATCTACATAGACTTTCTATATATCTCTTCTAATGCTTTTTTATCAAATACAACTGGATGATTTTCTATATTTCCAAGAGAAACCTTAAATGCATTTTCAGCCATCCAAGGTATATCAGATTCCTCTATTCCAAGTTCAGAAAGCCCTCTATCAAGTCCTATTCTCTTTATAAATGCTCTTACTCTGTCGGCACAGTCAAGTGCACTGTTTCCACCAAGAAGAACAGAAATAGTAGCGTATCTTTCAGGGTCTCCCTCCCATGAAGCTTCTACTATCGCAGGTGTAAGAGCTGCAAGGCCTTCTCCATGTACTATATTTTTTATTCCACTTGCTGGATGTTCCATAGCATGAGGAAGAGCACAACCAGATGCTCCTATTGCCATACCTGCAAGAGTACTTGCAAGTGTTATTTTCTCCCATACAACAGTATCTCCTGTTTCATCTTCAACTGCAGGAACTCCATTATCAGCTATCAGTTTCATAGCATATGCTGCATATGCATCAGACATTGGTGTTCTTTTCTTTGTAACATATGCTTCCATTGAGTGTGCAAGAGCATCAAATATTACAGCTGCTCTTACTCTTTTGGGCATTGTCATCATAAGTTTTGGATCTACTATTGAAACTTTTCCATATATGGCAGCGCTTCTTATAGATTTTTTATCTCCTGTTTCACCATCTGTAAGAACTGCATAACAGTTACCCTCACTTCCTGTACCACATGTAGTAGGAACAAGTACAAGTGGAAGCGCCTTGTCTGAAGACTTTCTTCCATACATATACTCAACTGCATCTCCTCCATTTTCAGCTATAAGTGCTATAGCTTTTGCAGCATCCATTATACTTCCTCCGCCAAGAGCAACTACTACATCACAGTTTTCTTTTTTAGCAATTTCAGCTCCCTGATGTACAGTTGATACAAGAGGATTCCGCGTTACTTCATTGAATATAACACCATCTATTCCCTCATTTGCCAGAAGTTCCACTGATTTTTCAAGAAGTCCTGATTCCTTTGAACTTCTTTTACCTGTAACTATAAGTGCTTTTTTCCCGTATTTTGCTGTTTCACGTCCAAGCTCATTTATCTTATCGCATCCAAATAATATATTTACTGGTAGATTGTAGTTAAATTCTATTTTCTGCATGTCATTTTCCTCCAAAATTTATCTGTTTTCAATGCTTTTTAGGTATCTTAAAAAACTGTTTATATCATCTATATTCACTGGATATACCTTATCGTCTTCTTTTGATTCCTTCTCTTTTTCATCTATTATAAATCTGAATGAAAGTCTTAATCCAAAAAGTTCATAAGATACTTCTTTAAGAAATCTTCTATACTGTGTCTCCATTATCTGAGCAGTTCTAAGATCTTTTACTGTTACATATACAACACCTGAATCGTATCCACTCTGATAACTTTCTCTGAACATACTCTGATATACTGCAGGACTTATAAGTTCCTGAATTCTCCCAAGCATAACTTTCCATATATCCATAACATCTATGTTCTGTATATCTGCATTTAATTCTTCTTTTTCTTCTTCAATTTCAGGTTTTGGGGGTCTTACCTCTACTGTCTGTTCTTTTAAATTTGTCAAATCTGATTTTTCAAGTGATTTTATACCTATATCTATTATTTCATCTCTTGATATAAATACAATATTTATATTTTCAGCTCCATTTATAACAGCTGATAGATATTTTTTTATAATATAGATATATACATCATTTACTCTGTTTTTTATATCTTCATTTTTTACTATTATATACAGCGTATCTTTGCTGAATTTTATTTTGTCAATTCCTTCTGATATAGCCTGTATATCCTCTGACATTGAAGATATTGCATCTTTTATAATGTTCTCTATGTCCATAAAAACACCCCTTTCTAAAATTATGTTCTTAATATTAATTATACTTCAAACACAGCACTTTGTTTATATTTATAATAATATTTTGTAGTCAAATAAAATATTATTAATTCAGACACTTGTATTCAAATAAAAAAATTCCGGCGATATCCCTCTCATGGGTATATCGCCGGAACTGACTTTGAATATATAACATCTTCACGTTTCTTCATTTTTGAGCGGGTAATGAAGATTTATGAATTTATACTCTTACTTGCCTTTTTAGGCTGTTTTTCTATTATTTAAAGTATTTAACACCAGATTCGAATATCTTCTGGTCTTTTTCTCCTGGTATGTTTTTGATAACATTGGCACCAGTTCTCTCTGAGTGACCCATCTTACCAAATACTCTACCATCTTTACTAGTTATACCTTCTACAGCATAGAATGAACCATTAGGGTTGTGTTCTATATCGTAAGTAGCATTTCCTTCGTAGTCAACGTACTGAGTAGCTATCTGTCCGTTTTCTATAAGCTCTTTTAGTACTTCTTCGCTTGCTACGAATCTACCTTCACCGTGTGATATTGGTATACTGTGTATATCTCCTACCTCTGTCTGAGATAACCATGGAGATTTGTTTGATGCTATTCTTGTTCTTACAACCTTAGCCTGGTGACGTCCTATATTGTTGTATGTTAATGTAGGAGCATCAGCAGATGGCTGTCTTATTTCACCATAAGGAACAAGACCTAGTTTTATAAGTGCCTGGAATCCGTTACATATACCAAGCATTAGACCATCTCTGTTGTTTAGAAGGTCGTGTACAGCTTCCATCATCTTAGGATTTCTGAATACTGTAGCTATGAATTTAGCAGATCCGTCTGGCTCATCACCTGCACTGAATCCACCAGGAAGCATTATTATCTGAGATTTCTTGATTTCAGCTACCATTTCATCTATAGATTCCTCTATATCTTTGTAAGAAAGGTTTCTGAATACTTTTATAGTTGCTTCCCCTCCTGCTCTCTCAAAAGATCTAGCTGAGTCGTATTCACAGTTTGATCCTGGGAATGCAGGTATAAATATCTTAGGTTTAACTATGCTTAGTGAAGATTTAGCAGGAGCTCCTGTTCTCACGTAGCTTACGTTTTTAACCTCAGAAGTTATTTCAGCGGCTTTTGTTGGGAATATTGGCTCAAGAGTAGCACAATGTCCTTTGTATAGTCCGCATAGATTTATTTTTTCATTTCCGAATACTATTTCAGAAGCTTCAGCTGTTTCTCCTAGAAGAACACATCTGAATCCTTCAAGTTCAGAAAGTGCACTTTCATCAGCAAGTTCAAGTATTATGCTTCCGTAATCTGCTGCAAATAAGTCATCAGTGTTTGCGAATTTTTCTTCAGCTTCTTTGCTGAATACAAATCCTATTCCATTACCGAATCCCATTTTTGCTATAGCTTCACCAACACCGGCAAATCCTAAAGCATAACTTGAAAGAACTTTTCCTGAGTGTATAAGTTCTCTTACTTTTGTAAGGTTTTTCTTTAACTCATCGAAGCATACAACTCCGTTTTCAGCTTTTTCAGCTGATATAAGTACTACCTTAGAACCAGCTTTCTTGAATTCCTGAGTTACTACCTTCTTGGCATCTACTGTATCTACAGCAAATGATACAAGAGTTGGAGGAACATCTATATCCTTGAATGTACCAGACATTGAGTCCTTACCACCTATTGCAGGTATCTCGAACTGTTCCTGAGCATAGTATGCACCAAGAAGAGCTGAGAATGGTTTACCCCATCTTTCTGGAGCAGTTCCAAGTCTCTCGAAGTATTCCTGGAAAGTAAGTCTAGTTGTAGCGTAGTTTCCTCCAAGTGCAACAAGTTTTGCAACAGATTCAACTACTGCATAAAGTGCACCGTGGAATGGAGACCACTTACCTATCTTAGGGTTGTATCCGTATGTCATTATAGTAGATGTATCAGTTTCTGCTCCAAGTACCGGTATTTTTGCAACCATACCCTGTGCAGGTGTAGCCTGATATTTTCCACCAAATGGCATTACTACAGTGTTTCCACCTATAGTGTTGTCGAATTTCTCTACAAGACCTTTCTGTGAACATACGTTAAGATCTGCCAGAGCTTTTTCAAATTTTTCGTTAAGAGTTGATGCACCTGCTACAACGTCTCTGTTTTTGAAGAATGTATTTTCTTCATCTACAGCCTCAACTTTTACGTCTGTTGACTGTTTTGCACCGTTTGTATCAAGGAATGCTCTCTTAAGATCTACTATTGCTTTTCCATTCCAGAACAGTCTCATATATCCTGTATCTGTAACAGTAGCAACATGAGTTGCCTCAAGGTTTTCAGTTCTTGCAAGCTCTATAAATCTTTCTTTGTTTGAAGCATCTATAGCAACCGCCATACGCTCCTGAGATTCAGATATTGCAAGTTCTGTACCATCAAGTCCATCGTACTTCTTAGGTACAAGGTCAAGGTTTATGTCTAAGCTTTCAGCTATTTCACCTATAGCAACACATACACCACCTGCACCGAAGTCGTTACATCTTTTTATCATCTGAGCTACTTCTTTATTTCTGAAGAATCTCTGTATTTTTCTTTCGTTTGGAGCATCACCTTTCTGAACCTCAGCTGAACAAGTGTTTATAGACTCTTCACTGTGTTCTTTAGATGAACCAGTTGCACCACCGCAACCATCTCTACCAGTTTTACCTCCAAGAAGGATTATTACATCTCCCTCTTCAGGTCTTTTTCTTATTACGTTTTCTTTAGGAGCTGCAGCTATAACTGCACCTATTTCCATTCTCTTGGCTACGAAATCTTCATCGTAAACTTCTGCTACCTGTCCAGTTGTAAGACCTATCTGGTTACCGTATGAACTGTATCCGTTTGCAGCTTCAGTTACTATCTTCTTCTGCATAAGTTTACCTGGAAGAGTATCTTCAAGAGATGTTCTAGGATCTGCCGCACCTGTAACACGCATTGCCTGGTAAACATAAGATCTTCCTGATAATGGGTCTCTTATTGCTCCTCCAAGACAAGTCGCTGCACCACCGAATGGCTCTATTTCAGTCGGATGGTTGTGTGTTTCGTTCTTGAACATTACAAGATATTTTTCAGGTTTTCCATCGATTTCAACATCAACGTTTATTGAGCATGCGTTTATCTCTTCACTCTCGTCAAGGTCAGCAAGCTTTCCTTCTTTTTTAAGTTTTTTCATAGCAAGAGTTGCTATGTCCATAAGGCATACATCTTTCTTTCTGTTTACATAGATTTCTTTTCTTGTATCCATGTAGCTGTCAAATGTATCCTTAACTATATCAGTGTATTTACCTTCTGATATTTCCACATTCTTAAGCTCTGTCATGAATGTAGTGTGTCTACAGTGGTCTGACCAGTAAGTATCAAGAACCTTGATTTCTGTTATAGTCGGATCTCTGTCTTCGTCGTTTTTAAAGTAGTTCTGAACATGTTTTAAATCTTCAAGAGTCATCGCAAGTCCCTGTGATTTAACAAAATCAGCAAGTCCTGCCTCATCAAGATTTCTGAAGCCATCAAGAACTGCAACTTCTGTAGGTATTTCTGTAACCATAGCAAGAGTTTCAGGTTTCTCTAAAGAGGCTTCTCTACTGTCCACAGGGTTTATTATATAACCCTTGATTTTGTTGAATTCTTCTTCAGTTATGTCCCCAGTAAGAACGTATACCTTTGCTGATTTAAGCTCAGGTCTCATTCCCTGATTGACAATCTGTATACACTGAGCAGCCCAATCGGCTCTCTGGTCATACTGTCCTGGAAGGTATTCAACCGCGAATACTTTTTCGTCTTTAAGTCCCGGAATTTCCTCGAAGTAGACAACATCAAGGTTTGGTTCTGAGAATATTGAGTTTGCAGCATTCTGGTAAACTTCCTCAGATATACCTTCTACATCGTATCTGTTAAGTACTCTTAGAGACTCAACAGAACTTATGTGAAGACTTTCCTCGATGTCTTTTTTAAGAGCTCTTGCTTCAAGATCAAAGCCGTTTCTTTTTTCGACTAATACTCTTTTGACATTCTTATCCATCTTTTCTCCTCCAGTTTATTTTTTGAAAGACTACATTCCTATATCAGTTCTGTAGTGCATTCCTTCAAAGTTTATTCTTTTTATGTTTTCATAAACTTTATCGGCAGCTTCAGAAACAGTATTAGCTTTTGAAGTTATTCCTATTACTCTACCGCCGTTTGTAACTAATTTACCATCAGACATCTTAGTTCCGCTGTGGAATACTACTATATCATCATCAAGGCTATCAAGGCCAGTTATCTCTTTGCCTTTTTCGTAGTCTTCAGGATATCCTCCAGAAGTAAGTATAACACATATTGCCTGTTCATCTGTATACTCTATTTCAACTTCTGAAAGTCTGTTGTCTATTACAGCGTTCATTATTTCACTTAGATCAGTTTTTAGTCTGAATAATACTGACTGAGTTTCAGGGTCCCCAAATCTTACGTTGTATTCAAGAACCTTTGCTCCATCTTCAGTTATCATTATTCCCACGAATAATATTCCTCTGTAGTCAAGACCGTCGTTTTTGAATCCCTGAAGAGTTCTTTCAAGTACGTTTACTCTTATTTCTTCAGCAAGTTCTTCAGTCCATAACTCACTTGGTGAGAATGTTCCCATTCCACCTGTGTTAAGACCTTTTTCTCCGTTGTTTACTTTTTTGTGGTCTTTTGCACTTTCCATAGGAACTATTGTGTTATTGTCGACAAATGCAAGTATAGAAGTTTCTATTCCTGTAAGGAATTCTTCAACTACTACCTTATCTCCGGCACTTCCGAATTTTTTGTCAGACATCATTTCTTTTAAAGTTTTTATTGCATCTTCTCTGTTTTCAGGTATTACAACACCTTTTCCTGCAGCAAGTCCGTCAGCCTTTATAACTACAGGGTATCCGAAGCTGTCTATTTCGGCTATTGCCTCGTCAAGGTCTGTATACTCTTTGTATTTTGCAGTAGGTATATTGTTTCTTATCATGAATTCTTTTGAAAATGCCTTACTTCCTTCGAAAGTAGCACATTCTTTATTAGGTCCGAATACTCTAAGACCTCTTTTTGCAAACTCATCAACTATACCCATTACAAGAGGTACCTCAGGACCGACTACTGTAAGGTCGATCCCGTTTTCCTCTGCAAACACTGCAAGTTTTTCTATATCACTGTCTTTTATATCCACACACTCAGCAGAATCAGCTATTCCGGCATTTCCTGGTGCGCAGTATATTTTTTCAACATCTTTTTCCTGTTTAAGTTTCCAGCATATTGCGTGTTCTCTTCCGCCGCTTCCTACAACTAGAATTTTCATATCCGATACCTCTCTTAGTGTTTGAAATGTCTTACTCCTGTAAATACCATTGACATATTGAATTTATCGCAGGCATCTATTGAATCCTGGTCTCTTATTGATCCACCAGGCTGTACTATTGATTTTATTCCATATTCATTTGCTAGTGTAACACAGTCGTCAAATGGGAAGAATGCATCAGATGCAAGAGTTGCTCCTGTAAAGTCTTTATCTTTGTTGTTTTCAAGAGCATTCTTAAGAGCCCATATTCTTGAAGTCTGTCCACATCCTAATGCTAAAGTCTGTCCGTCTTTTACAACTGCTATAGCATTTGACTTCATGTTTTTAACTATCTTCATACCGAATTTCATATCTTCAAGTTCTTCTTCAGTAGGTTCAAGTTTTGTTACTGTTTCGTATTTATCAGCAAGTTTAACATCTTTATCCTGGATAAGAAGTTTTCCATCAAGATATTTCATATCGTATTTCTGTTTGCTGTCTTCTATTTTAGCAAGTTTTAATACTCTAAGGTTTTTCTTAGTTCTAAGTATTTCAAGAGCTTCATCTGTAAAGTCGTATGCAACAACTATTTCAAGGAATATTTTGTGAAGTTCTTCTGCAACAGCTTTATCAACTGTTGAAGTTATACCAACTATTCCACCGAATATAGAAGTCTTGTCAGCTTCATAACATTTTATGTAAGCTTCTAAAGCATCTTTTCCAAGACCTACACCACATGGGTTAGTATGTTTTATTGCTACTGCAGCAACCTCTTCAGAATCCTTGAACTCTCTCATAACTTCAAGACATCCTGTAAGGTCGTTTAAGTTGTTGAAAGAAAGTTCTTTTCCGTTAAGCTGCTCGTAGTTTAGTATAGGGTTTTTAGCATTTGGCTGAGAGTAAAGTATTCCGTTCTGATGTGGGTTTTCACCGTATCTTAGAGTCTGTTCCTTCTGGAATGTAAGGTTAAGAAGCTCTGGATAATCGTCTCCAACCTGCTCTGCAAAGTAAGTAGATATTAAAGCATCGTATCTTCCTGTTGTAGAGAATGCCTTGTATGCAAGGTTTCTTCTTGCTTCTTCAGAAAGATCTCCCTCTTTAAGTCCTTCTATTACCATATCGTAGTCTTTTATATCAGTAACTATTATAACGTCTTTATAGTTTTTAGCTGCTGATCTTATCATTGAAGGTCCACCGATGTCTATGTTTTCTATCATTTCAGCGTGGCTTTTTCCTGCCTTTAAAGTTCCCTCGAAATCATAAAGGTTTACACATACAAGGTCTATTCCTTCTATTCCGTGTTCTTTTACTGTTTCAACATGACTTTCAAGGTCTCTTCTGTAAAGTATTCCACCATGTATATATGGGTTAAGAGTTTTTACTCTTCCATCAAGTATTTCAGGGAATTTTGTAACGTCTTCAACCTGCATTACATTTACCCCGTTTTCTTTAAGCATTTTAAATGTATTACCAGTTGATATTATTTCAAAATCAAGTTCGTTAAGTGCTTTTGCAAACTCAAGTACTCCTGTTTTATCAGTAACACTTATTAAAGCTCTTTTACTCATTTATATATACTCTCCTTCCATCTACTTTTACTTTTCCATCGCATATAAGTCCTACGCTCTTTTTAAGTATTTTATGTTCCACTTTTAGAACTCTAGCAGCAAGTGTATCTGCATCGTCATCCTGCATTACAGGTACTGCTTCCTGCATTATTATAGGACCTTCATCGGCACCTTCAGTTACAAAGTGAACTGTGGCTCCAGTAACTTTTGCTCCGTAGTCAAGAACACCCTGATGTACTCTCTTTCCGTAGAATCCCTTACCGCAGAAAGAAGGTATAAGTGAAGGATGAATGTTTATCATTCTGTTTTTATATTCATTTACAAATCTTGGGCTTATTATCTTCAGATATCCTGCCATCACCACAAGATCTATTTCTTTTTCTTTAAGTATTTCAATGACTTTTTCCTCGTCATTTTCAAATACAGCCTCTATGTTGTGCTTTCTGGCTCTTTCAAGTCCGTATGCATTTTCTTTGTTAGAAATTACAACCTTTATCTGTCCGTTTATTTCTCCTGCCTCGGCAGCATCTATTATAGACTGAAGGTTTGTTCCCCCTCCAGATACTAAAACAGCTATATTTAGCATAGTTCTACTCCTTCGTGAGAATCAGTAACTTCTCCTATTATGTATGCTTTATCTTCCATTAAAGAAGCGTATTTTTCATCAACATAAGCTGCATTGTCATTTGGTCTTGCATTTATGTAATCAACAACTGCCTGAGCATCTTCTTTGTTTACTATTACAACAAGTCCGATACCCATGTTGAAACTCTTATGAAGTTCTCTCTGCTCAACAGCATTGAATCCTTCTATCATCTTGAATATAGGTGGTTTTTCCCAAGATTTAGTGTTTATATCAAGTCCAAGACCTTTTGGTATTACTCTTGTTATGTTTTCTATAACTCCTCCACCAGTTATATGAGCTATAGCTTTTATATTCTGTTTTTCTATAAGGTCAAGAGCAAGTTTTACATATATTTTTGTTGGAGTAAGAAGTGCCTCTCCTACTGTCATTCCTAATTCTTCAACATACTGGTTCATATCGTAGTTGTATTCTTCAAGGAATATTTTTCTTACAAAAGAGAATCCGTTTGAGTGAACTCCACTTGAAGTTATACCAACAAGAACATCTCCTGCTTTTACATCTTTTCCAGTAACTATTTTTTCCTTGTCAGCTATACCAACAGCAAATCCTGCTAAATCGTAGTCGTCTTCTCCATACATACCAGGCATTTCAGCTGTTTCTCCACCTATAAGTGCACATCCTGACATTTTACATCCGTTTGCAACACCGTCAACTATCTCAGCTATATGCTCAGGAACTAATTTTCCTAAAGCTATATAGTCAAGGAAGAATAGTGGTCTTGCACCCTGACATATAAGGTCGTTTACACTCATCGCAACAAGGTCTATACCTACTGTATTGTGAACGTCCATCATCTGAGCTATTTTAAGTTTTGTACCAACACCGTCAGTAGCTCCCATTATTACAGGATCTTTCATTCCAGCAAATTCAGCTATGCTGTAAAGTCCACTGAAGTTTCCAAGATCTCCTATAACATTGTTGTCATAAGTTTCTTTTATTTTTCCTTTTATAAGGTCTACAGCTCTGTTTCCTTCGTCTATATTAACACCAGAAGCTTTGTAAGTTAGCATTTCATAATCCTCCTAGATTTTTTATTTATCTATTTTTTTTACTGCATAATCTCCATCGAAGCATGATGTACAGAATGTGTTCATTCCGTGTGCTGCCTCTTTCATTCCTTCAAGGCTTATAAATTTAAGTGTATCGCAGCCTATGTATTCTCTCATTTCCTCTACACTATGGCTTGCTGCAAGAAGACTCTCTCTTGTTGGAGTGTCTATTCCGTAGTAGCAAGGAAATTTTACAGGTGGTGAAGTTATTCTAAGGTGTACTTCTTTTGCTCCAGCTTCTCTAAGTGATTTTACAAGCTGTTTTGAAGTAGTTCCTCTTACTATAGAGTCATCTACAAGTATTATAGATTTTCCTTTTATTGCTGATGCAAGTGGGTTAAGTTTTATTCTTACTGCTATTTCTCTCTCTTCCTGAGTAGGTTTTATAAATGTTCTACCAACATATCTGTTCTTTACAAGACCCTCAGTAGTTTTAAGTCCACTTTCATTTGCATAACCTATCGCTCCTGCCCATCCTGAATCCGGCACTGGAACAACACAGTCAGCTTTTATATCTTCATTTCTTGCAAGATATGCACCGCAGTTTATTCTGAATTCGTAAGCATTAAGTCCGTCTATTGTAGCGTCGTTTCTTGCTATATATACATGCTCGAATATACAGCTTTTCTTAACAGGTTTGCATACTTCTGAGTAGTGATATGATTTAAGTTCTCCGTCTTTTACAACTATTATCTCACCTGGTTCAACGTCTCTTATTACTTCTCCACCAAGTATTTCTATTGCACTGTTTTCAGAAGCTACAAGATATTCATTTCCTTTTTTACCAAGAAGAAGTGATCTGAATCCATGAGGATCTCTTACTGCAACAAGTGAATCATCACATATAAGAGCAAGAGTATACGATCCTTTTATATGATCCATAGTCATTTTAACAGCTTCAACTATATCTCCTTTGTAGTATCTTGCAAGTATGTGAAGTATTACCTCAGCATCTGAATTTGTCTGGAACATAAATCCTTCCTCTTCAAGAGAATCTCTAAGATAATTTGCATTCACAAGACTTCCATTGTCAACTATTGCAAGCTTTCTAGATCTGCAACTTCCAACAAAAGGCTGAGTATTTGACACATGGTTGTGACCTACTGATGAAGATCTTACATGTGCTATACCTATATTTCCTTTGTAGTTTTTAAGTTCCTCCTCTTTGAAGGCATCTCCTACAAGTCCTTTTTCCTTTTTATATACAATTTCTGAAGCTTCAGTATCGTATATAGCCATACCACAGCTTTCCTGTCCTCTATGCTGCATAGAGTATATACCATAGTATAATTCTTTCGATACATCTTTGTCTGAATATACACCTAGTATTCCGCTCATAAACACACCATCCTTTTTTAATAGATTTTATTTAATAAATATATGTCATTGTTATATTGTCCGATTCATTATCTAAGGCTTGCATCGTCATCTAAAACTTTTTTAGCCATTTCATCTCTGTAGGCCTGAAGTTTTCCTGTAAGTTCAGGATATTTAAGCGCCATCATCTGAAGAGCTAAAAGAGCAGAGTTAAGACCTCCGTCTATTGCTACTGTCGCAACAGGTATACCTTTTGGCATCTGAACTATTGATAAAAGCGAGTCAAGACCGTCCATAGTAGATGATTTTATTGGAAGACCTACTACAGGTATTAATGTCTGAGCTGCTATTACACCTGGAAGATGTGCAGCTTTTCCTGCAGCCGCTATTATAACGTCTGTGTTTCCTTCAAGTCCTTCAAGGCATTCTGTAAGCTGTACAGGAGTTCTGTGAGCTGATAAAGCTCTTACTACAACCTCTACCCCAAATTCCTTTAAAACATTTATTCCTTCTTCAACTTTTGGGTAATCTGATTTAGATCCCATTATTACTGCTACTTTCATTTTATTTCCCCTCTCTTCCTTTTATTTGTTCAGTTAAAAAAATTCGTATTATTATACGAACTATATAATTAAATTTTATATTAATATACCTATTTTATCAACTTATTTTTTGTTTTTTTTGTAAAAATATTAAATTTTTAATTGTTTCACCTAGATAATGTTCGTGTTTTTGAGTGTAAAATTTATTTTTTGTTCGGATAATATGTATTTATTGCAGAAATAGACCATTTTATCTATATTTCTATCTGAAGTACTTCTATTCCTTTTATGCAGACAAAAAAATAAAAGCATCAGATGCCGTCATTAATGAAGCAGCACCCAATGCTTTGTTGACTTAATTTAATTTATCTGTTTTGACTACGAGATATATTATATATGCCTTTTCTATATTTTTAAATACTATTATTATTTTTTTATATATAATTTTATTTTTATCGTTTAAACCCAGTTATTTGCTGATTCACATTGTTCTTCACTTATACTCATAAGATATCCAAGAGCTTCTTCTTTTGAAAGGAAAAAGTGTATTCCACCTGTAGAATCTCTCCATCTATCCGGGTTAAAACCTTTTGCATATGCCATTTCTCCAGTTCTATACACAAAATCTCCATCTACAAATGAAACCGCTTCATCAAACTTCACACTTTCATCCGGATTTGTTATTTTAAGAACCTTAGCCTTATCACATCTGCATGTATTCATTGTTGATGATGTTCTTCTTGCATCTGCAGGAATAAGAAGCATTACAAGCCTCATATTAAAGCAGGTCTTCCATCCTATAAAAGGTCCTGTCTCCGGACATTTCATTTTGAAGTGTTTTGTCGTATCATCCGTTATTACACCATCAAGTATTGTATCTTCAAGATTTGAACAGAATATATCGGCACCTCTCAAATCTGCACCTTCAAGATTAGAAAATCTCAGGTCTGTACTGTGCATCATGCAGTTTCTGAAAGACACATTCTTAAGAGATAGTCTCTCCATATAGGCATTACTTAATATAGAGCCCTCAAAATCTGCGCCATCCAGATTTACATCGATAAAATCACACCATTCAAAATCGATATTTCTCAGTTTCATACCGCTCATATCGATATTTTCAAATCTGCATCTTTTTAAGTCCAGCATTTTATTTCCTTCTGAGATATCTCTTTCTTTTATCATATCCCTTAGTTCCTGCTCTGATATATTTCTCATAATATCACCTTCTCTGTTGAAGTTTTTCTATTACTTATATTATACATCATTCTGAACTAATCCACTATCTTAAGCCTTCCCTCTACCATCGAATCCATATGCATATGTGTAGACAGGTATTCCTCAACAACCTGAAATCCTGAAGTAGCAGTGCATCTTATATCCTTGTCAAATTCCTTTTTCTTGACCCCAAGATTTTTTTCAACATTTTCATAATGGTATCTCTGTATACCTACAGTGTATTTTTTGTCATCTTTTATCTTATCTCCATCAAGTTCCGCCTTTATGAGCTTCTGTTCAGACATTGACCATATAAACTCACACCCGTAAGACACCTGATAAAATTCTGATGAAATAGGCTCTATATACGCATTTCTGAACATATTTGATATAAATTTCTTGATTGTCTTTCCTTTTAATTCTGTCACATATATCTCATCGTCATACGGATAAAACTCTGTCAAATCTCCAAGGCTTACAACCGGTCCGAGTCTTTTCTTTCTCAGACTTCCACTTCCAAGAAACATTATATCCACTCCTGATACTTCCTTATGTATATCCGCCATAAGATTTCCTGCTTCTGTTTCTCTGGTTCTTTCCGGATGTGTAATCTGTCTATTTAGCCTTGTAACTATTCTTCCGTATTTCCCGTCTACTTCTTTTTTATACGTATTTATAAGAGATTCAAGCTGATTATCTCTTGGGCAGTACTCCTCTTTTATAGGTATCGTCTTCCATTTATAGGAAGCAATTCTTTTCTTTTTTGTATCTATTATCATATCAAATCTTCCAATCTGGTTTGTACCTATACCAGCCTGAACAATCGGTATTCCATTTACTATCTCAGGTTCATCCGGAAGCGTATGGGAATGTCCTCCTATTATAAGGTCTATTCCCCATTCTTTTTTTAGTTTTGACGCAAGGACCTTGTCCTCATCAAAACCTATATGTGTAAGAAGAACTGTCATATCGACATCTTCTTTTCTATATGCATTGCATATTTTTCCTATCTCATCCACCGCATCATTTATATCAATAAGAGAACCTATCATATTTTCCATTCTGGTCCTTGATAGAACCATCTCTGTTATTATACCTATAAACATTATTTTCATTCCGTCTATTTTTATCACTCTATACGGCCTGAACATTCTATGGTTATTTGTAGCTATATACATATTTGCATTTATAATCGGGAATGTAGCACACTTTTCTATAAACAGAAGATGAGCTATTCCATAGTCGACTTCGTGATTTCCTATTGTAGCAATATCCGGTCCAATCAGATTCATTATTTCTATTGTAGATATTCCTTTATACTCACTGTCTATTACAGATCCCCTGAACATATCCCCAGCTATTGCATATATAACATTTTTTTCCTCATTTCTTACTTTATCTATATATCCGGAAAGCATTGATACTCCGCCAACAAGCTCCCGATTCACTTTTTCCGCAAGAAAATCTCCATGTAGATCATTTGAGTGAAGAAGTGTAAGGTTTTTGAATCTTTCTTTACTGTTTTCTTTTTTCTTTCCCATATTCACACCTCTTTATTTATTTTTAACGTCTGTTAGATTATATTAACATCTGTTTTTAAAATACATATTAAGTATTCGTTACAAATATGTTTTTTGTAACTCTTTGTATCCTTTTTGTTGTTGACATAATATTTTGTATTCAGTATAATTTTGCATAATTATTCCAAATTTTATTTAATTTCGGAAAATATGTCTTTTTTAAGGAGGATAAAATGAATCTATTACTGAAAAATATTATTTACTATGTTATTGCTGGTGTGGGATTTTTTTCGCTAAATATGTTTGGTATAGGATATAATAGCCCTATTATAAGCATTGCTGCTATACCTATGATGATTATACTTTCGGTTTATACTCTTTATATAAATAAAAACTATAGCATTACAGACAAACTAAAAACCGCATTTGAAAAGCCTTCTGTAGGAATTTCTCTTATACCTTTTATAGCTGTATTATCGGTTGTACTCACTATTGCAGAGGGAATAATCACTTCAAAATTTTCTGCAAGAATCATCTCGTCAGCTATACTTACTTTTATGATCGGACTTTCAGAAGAGGGTACTTTCAGAAATTTTATAATTTCATATATGCAGGAAAAGAATTATTCAAAACCTGTTATGATTGTGGTTTCGGCTATATTCTTCTCTCTTCTTCATATGGTAAATATTGCTGCCGGGCTTTCAGTTGAGTCAGCATTTATACAGACTGTAAATGTCATACCTTTTGGACTTCTTGCGGCTTTTTTCTTTGTCGAAACCGGGAATATAAGCGCTCTTATTTTCTGGCATATGTATTTTGATTTTTCGCTTTTTATATCAGAAATCGGTATTTTTTATTCTGATTTTATAATAGGTATTGTTATAGATATTCTATTGATAATTGAAATTATAAAAATCATAATAAAATATGTAAAAAAATCAAAACACTAAAAAGGATACATCAGTAAAACCTGGGATCTATATACAAATAAAAAGCATTCAGGCAATAAAAACCTGAATGCTTTAATTCCACAAACTCATATTGTATAACTGTATTATAAATAATCAGTTTTTTTATTAATATATTGTTGTATAAATTATTCTGTAAGCTGATAATTTTCAATTTCATTAAGCTTTCTGAACAAAGTTACAACAACTGATATCGCATATATTCCAAATAAAGCCAGCAATGAACCGCCTATATTATTTGCAATTCTCATAACCGCTGCACTTCCTGTACCATATACTCCCCGGGCCATAGCCAATGCGCCAAAACAGTTACAGGCTGTTTTGTTTCTGTATTCTGTACATAGCCCCATTATAATACCAGCTATCGGACCTACTATAAACATATATCCAGCAGGCATAACTGAACATATAAGAACAAATAAAATTGTTCCCATTACGATACCATATGTTCTCTGTTTTACTCGTGCACTGAAATCCGCCTCATATGCAGTAATAATTGACGCACATGCAAATCCTGCCCATATAAATTTGTCTATATTTACAACTTCACCGATAAAGAACAGCAAACTCATAATTGCTGCAACCTTTATCATCCATCTGCTCTTTTTATTTCTCATTCTAAATCCAGCTAGTATATCTTTAAATGAAATATGTTTATCTTTATGTTTATTGTTTCTGTACATTACAATACTGCATGCAATAAAACCTACTATAAACATAAAAAATCTTCCTGTCATTACTTCCATAGTAACATTTGTATCCATTGCAAATACATATCCAAACATATAAATACCGGCATTACCGTATTCCGGTCTATCACTTGTTATAACAAGAATGGCGGTTATTGCCATAAAGTTTATAAGTATTCCTGCGTATGGCCCAAGTATATACTGGCATACCGGAGAAATAAACATTATTACGTATACCACTGCAAGACCTATTATCGAATCTTTTATATTGTAATTGTATCCTATAAATCTCATGCTCATAAATATACAGAATATAAATACTGCCATGCCACTGTTTTCAGTTCCAAATGCAAAACTCATTGCAGAAATTACTGAAACCGCAAACAGTACTGTTAAAATACTCTTTGTCAACAGAGCCGACATATAGTACATTTTTCCTTTTTTTGACTCTTCTTTAGATATATATCCTCTAAGTGCATACACATCAAGCTGCATTAAATCATAAAAATTCATCTCTACATCACTCCCTGTAAATAGTATTATTTTTACAGCATGTAGAGCATTATATCACATCATTTATTATGTTTCTATTTGTTTTTTTGTCTATACATAATAATTTTTCAGATCAGTTTTATCAAATGCCTGCATTTCTATTTTCTTTTCTTCCTTACAAGATATACTATAAACACTATCGGTATTACAGCTAGAATAATAAGAGTATACCGATTCATATATTCTTCTATATTATTCCATGCACTTCCCAGCATACTTCCTATATTTACAAGAATCGTATTCCATATAATAGTTCCAAGTGTAGTAAGAATTAGAAATTTCTTCATATCCATTTTTGATGCTCCGGCTGGAACTGATATTATACTTCTTATAATAGGAACAAATCGCCCTATAAAAACTGCTTTATATCCGTGTTTATTGAACCACTTATATCCCTTTCTCACATCATCTTTTTTTAGTTTCAGCATTTTACCATATTTGCCGTCTATGAAATTTTCCATTTTTTCTTTTGTCATAAGTTTTCCAACGTAGTATAGAAATATAGCCCCTATTACAGATCCTATAGTCGATGTAATAATTACACCTATTGTTGTAAGTTCTGTGTACGTAGTTGCAAAACCTCCGAATGTCAGAACTCCTTCTGACGGTATCGGCGGAAATATATTTTCTATCGCCATTAATATTCCTATACCAAGGTATCCAAATTTATTTACTATATATATTATTCCTGCTTCCATACTTACCTCTTTAATTTGAATGTATTTACTTTTATATTATACCATTTATATTTTTATTTAATCTTAAAGTTATCTAAAGTATTTATGAATAAAAAAACAGGCATAAAAATGCCTGTTTTAAATATATTTTCTAGTCTTCTAGTATTTCTCCATTTGTTCTTATTGTAACCACCTGCCATGGTATAAATTTACCACTGTTTTTCATAGCTTCTATCGCTGCTTTTTCAATTCCACCACAACATGGAACTTCCATTCTCACGACTTTTACACTTTTTATATTGTTGTTTTTTATTATCTCAGTAAGCTTTTCTGAATAATCTACCATATCAAGCTTTGGACATCCTATAAGAGTTATATGTCCTTTTATAAAATCCTCATGGAAATTTGCATATGCAAAAGGAGTACAGTCAGCAGCAATAAGCAGTTTTGCTCCATCAAAGTAAGGTGCATTTATAGGGGCAAGTTTTATCTGCACCGGCCACTGAGAAAGTCTGCTCGTATTCTCTATATTTACAGTCTTATTCTGTTTTGTTGATACATTAAGATCTATTGATTTTCTTTCTATTGTTTTACTCTGGCTTCCAGGACATCCACATGGAAGTTTTTCTCCCTGAAGATTAATTCCCGCTTTTTTAGCTTCCATTCTTTTTTTAACAGCTTCTTCATCATATGCAGCTGCTTCTCTTTCTTCAAATGATATAGCACCTGTTGGACATACCGGAAGACAGTCACCTAACCCATCACAGTAATCATCTTTTAGAAGTTTCGCCTTTCCATCTATCATTCCTATCGCACATTCGTGACATGCTTCAGCACAAAGTCCACATCCATTACATTTTTCTTCGTCTATTTTTATTATTCTTCTTATCATAACTCTCCTACTCTCCTCAAAATTAAACTTATATATCTTATATACTCTAATTATTATATTGATTCTATACCCATATTATAATAGAATTAATTTAATAATTACGTTGTAAAAACAACTTTGAGGTGAAAAATATGATATTAAATTTAAAAAAACGGGAAATACTAAATAATTCAGCTTTATTCGATGGAGTTTCCGAAAACGATATAATTTCAATGTTAGAATGTTTAAATGCTGTTTCAAAGAAATTCAAAAAAGATGAAACTATATATAGAATCGGAGATTTTATAGAAAGCATTGGTTTTGTTTTGAGTGGAAGTGTATCAATAGAAAGATACGATATATGGGGAAACAGAAAAATAATAGGTAAAATCTCTCCTGGAGATATATTCGGTGAAAGTTATGCATGCAGTTCCGAGGATCCACTTATGGTAAATATAGTTTCAGATTGTGATACAGAGATTCTTTTTATGAACGTAAATAGAGTAATGGCTGTCTGTTCAAACTCATGCCGGCTTCATTCAAGAATTGTAAAAAACCTGCTGAATATACTCGCCCATAGAAACCTTGATTTCACAAGAAAAATAGAATATCTGACTCAAAAGACAATCAGAGAAAAAGTTCTTTTATACTTATCCTATGAAGATTCAAAATCTGATTCCGAGTATTTTAAAATTCCTTTTAATAGACAACAGCTTGCCGACTATTTATCAGTAGATAGATCTGCACTTTCTGCGGAACTATCTAAAATGCAGAAGGATGGCCTTATCGAGTTTAAAAAAGATATATTTAAGATAAAAGTATAGGTGACGGATAAAATTCCGCCACCTAAGGTTTTGCATATACTATATAGCATTACAAATATTATTTTCGGCTATATCTTCACCATCATTACAATTTTCACTATCAAGCTTTCTGAATACCACTGCTATCATAAGTGCTATGGCTAGTGCTATTATTGTGATTGGGAATACTACATTTGTAGCTCCATTTCCAAGATATCCGACTCCCCAACCTATAAATATCTGGTCAACTATGTTATATAGTGATGATACAAGTAATGATAATATACACGGAATAGAAAATTTCATCATAAGCTTTCCTATCGGTGCATCTGTTAAATAATGATTTGTTGTTTCCATATATTCTCCTTTCAAAATAAATATTCTTCTCTTTTTTACGACTTTTGCATTATAGCATAAATTTTTCTTTTTTCGTAATAGTTAATTTTATTTTTCGCGAAACTCCTTGTTTTTTAATCTCATTTTGAATATTTATTTTTCATTTTAAACTATAGGAAACGTTATTTTAGACTATTTTTTCTATATATATGTACTTTTTTCTTTATTTTATAATCATTGCATTTTTATTAACAAAGAAAAACAGGATGTATAGTACATCCTGTTTTCCGGTCAATGGATAGTTTTAAGGTAAATATATATTTATTTAAGTTGATTGCTTATTTTATAAATGCAAGTATTCCTCTCATATCCTGAACAACAAAGTCAGCACCTGCATTCATGTATACTTCTCTTACTCTTTCACAGTTTTCTATTTTTTCTTCTTCTGTTAGAGCATTGTACTCTTCTTCTGTAAGTCCCATTTCAGAACTTCCTTCTATAACACCTATTGTAAGAAGTCCGGCATTTTTTCCTTCTTTTATATCCGATACCGTATCTCCTACTTTTATCGCATTCTCTACTGATGATACACCAAGTTTTTCAAGGTTTTTAAATACCATAAATGGTTTTGGTCTACCGACACCGCAAGTTGAATCAGGGCTGAACCAACAGTCAGGTTCGTATCCTGCAGCTTTTGCTTCTCTTGTAACTATTTCCATCATTTTATCAGTGTATCCAGTTGTAGATCCTATTTTTATTCCTCTTTTTCTAAGTTCTGCCACTGTTTCAATAACATATGGCTTTGGTTCTGCAAAGTTATGAAGTATAGAAAGAAGTTTTTTCTCGAATATATCATGCATTTCCTTTGCATCGTTATCCTCAGGTTTTCTTCCGTGTACTTTTTCAAATTCAGTACTTATTCTTTCCATATTAAGCATAGTTCTTATATGGTCTATTTTCAGCATTCCCATTGGTTTTCTTGTTTCTTCCATTGTAGGTTCTACTCCGTACTCCTTGAATACCTCTACAAAAGCCTGTACAGGTGCAAAGCATCCATAGTCTACTGTAGTTCCTGCCCAGTCAAATATTACTGCCTCTGTTTTTCTACTGCTCATTTGCTTTTACCTCCATGAACTCTTTTATTATTTCAGCAAGTTTTATCATATCTTCTTCGTATATTTCACCTATATTACCTATTCTGAATGTATCAGCTTCAGTAACTTTTCCTGGATATATAGCATATCCTCTCTCTTTTATATACTCATACATTTCCTCAAATGAATAATTGTGTATTTCAGGATAAAGGTAAGTTGTTATTATTGGTGACTGATGATCTATATCTATGTATGTTTTTATTCCAAGTTCTTCCATTTTTGCTATAAGAGTACGGTTATTATTTAGATATCTTTCATAACGCTTCTGTATTCCACCTTCAGCTTTAAGTTCTTCTATTGCCTGTGCAAATGCAAGAACAACATGAGTTGGTGAAGTAAATCTCCATTTTCCGTCTATGTTCATTGTCTTGAACTGGTCATAAAGGTCTAATGATAAACTTCTGGCTTTTCCTTCACATGCTTTTAAAGCGTCTTTTCTTGCTATTATGAATGAGAATCCTGGTACTCCCTGTATACATTTATTTGAGCTGCTTATCATAAAGTCTGCTCCAAGTTTATCCATATCTATAACTACTCCACCAAAACTACTCATAGCATCAACTATAAAAGTTTTTCCATGCCCTTTTACAACTTTTGCAACTGATTCTATATCGTTAAGTATTCCTGAAGTTGTTTCACTGTGGACCATAGATACATGAGTTATTTCTGGATCATTTTTAAGTATTTCATCTATTTTAGCAGCATCTGGTATCATATTGAATGGCTCGCTGTATACTACGCTGTTGATTCCGGCATGCTCTGTTATATCTTTCATTCTTTTACCGTATGCTCCATTTTCACATATAAGAAGTTTATCTTCCTTACCTACAGAACTTGTTATTACTGATTCAACTCCAAAAGTTCCACTTCCCTGCATAAGCACTACTGTATAATTTTCTTCTGATGCATTTGCAAGTTCAAGAAGGTCTTTTCTTATTTTCTGTGTTATAACCTTGTAGTCATTATCCCATGTACAATGATCTACCATCATCGCTTTCTTTACAGTTTCACTTGTTGTAAGTGGTCCTGGTGTTAATAGTTTATAGTTCATTTTTTTTAATTCTCCTTTTTATTTTTATTTTAAGTTTCGTTAACAGACCCCCGAAACATTCAGGGGCTGTTTATCTCTACTATTATTTTTCTTATATTTTTTTATATTATTTGCATGAATCTGAGAATTCTATGTGTTTTTCAAGAAGTTCTGCTGTTAAAGGTTCTGCAAATACTTTTGGATATTTAGAGTGGTTTTTGTTATCTGTTTTTTCACCTTCATATATCGCATTTGGATATGTCTGTATAAGGTACTCTCTACCGTTTTCTATTATGCATTTTGCCATTTCCTGACATAATTCAACTTTTTCAGCATCGTCTTTTTTAACTACTGCAACTGATTCTGTAAGAGAGAAGTTTCCTTCTGTTGGGTCTACATAGTCTATTGGTAGCCCTTCTTCTTTGTCTGCAACTGCCTGATGACGAAGACCAAATCCTATTGCAACTTCTCCTGCTCTTGCTTTTTTAAGTGGTGCTGAACCTGATTCCTCTATATGATCTCCCGCATTTTCATATATAGCTGAAAGTATTTCTTTCCCTTCTGTTTCACCGTATTCACTTATTATAGCCTGTACTAAAAGCCATGCTGTAGATGAGCTTGCAACATCTGTTACTGATATAAATCCTTTGTATTCAGGCTTAGCTAAATCTTTTATACATGTAGGCATAGGAAGGTTGTTTTCCTTTATCATCTCTGTATTAACTATTATTGCTCCCTCCTGTGAAGTTATAGGTGCATAGAAATCCGGAACATCTATTCCATCAAGAGTTTTTATATCATAATTTCTTTTTTCAAACATATCATTTTTTTCCTGAGCACTATCAAGATAGAAAGAACTCATTGTAACCATGTCTGCTTCTATATTAGTTCCCTCTGCTATTAATTTTCCTCCAAGTTCAGATGTACCAAATGTTTGTACTGTATACTGTCCTTCATATCCATTCTCATCAAGTGCTTTTGACATCGCCTCTATAGCTTCTTCATCCGCGTTAGAGTAGATTACAACCTGATCTGATGATCCTGTTTTTCCGCATCCTGCAAGAGGTGCAACTGCCATTGTTAAACATAATAATGGTAAAACCAGCTTTTTCTTTAGACTCATTTTTCTTCTTTCTCCTTTGTTTTCTTCTTTTTCTTCTGATTCTGAAGTTTTTCTATTTGCAAGCGCCTGAAAAATCGCTTTAACAACAACATTTGTTATTAGTATCATTATTGAGAGTATAAAAATTTCATCAAATTTAGCAAAATACTGAAGTTCTTTTATCTTTGTTGTAATTGTTGCAGTTCTCGCTCCAACAAGGAATACAACCGCACTTATTGTTACCATTGCATTCACAAAGTAATAAGATAAAACTTCACATATTGTCGCAAATGAGTTTGGTGTTACTATTCTTATTATTGTTTTTATCCATGTATCTCCCATAAGCATTGCTGTCGTCTCCCATGAAGAGTTCATCTTTGAAAGAGAGTTTTTAAACATAAGATATGGTGTTGAGAAATAATGCACAACCGTACATATAACTAATATAGTGAATGTATTCTGTATACTTGTTCCTGTAAACATAAGCAGATAAGCTATACCTATTACCATTCCAGGAACAGTATTTGTTATAAGTGATATTGTTTCTATTACTGATTTTGCCTTTGGATTTATCTCACTTCTTGAAGTTACAAGCGCTGCACAGTATGTAAGAATCATACCTATTACAGCTGTAGCTGCTGCAACTCCTATGGAATTAAGATATACTTCTCCAAGATTTGCTGTTTCTATTATCTTCATGAAATTATCTAATGTAGGTGTCATATCATATGGCCACATTTTTACAAATGGAGCTATAAATATAACTATGAAAGGTATTATTATTGATACACATACAAGTACTGACGCTATTGAAAATACTGTATCTCTTACAGGTCCTTTTTTTATTTCAACATTCGATATTTTCTGGTATCTTATATTGAATCTTTCAAGATATGTAAGTACCCCTATTCCTACAGCTGTAGGTATCAGCATTACAAGAGCTACAACTGCACCTGTATTGAAGTTTGGTATTGATCCCAGCATCTCAGAATATAAAGTAGATGCTATTGTATCGTATTTTCCACCTATAGATGCCGGTATACCGAAATCCGTAAATGAAAGGAAGAATGTCTGTATAAATGCCGCCGCAAGTGTACCTGCAAGTGGTCTAAGAACCGTATTAAGGAAAGTTCTCAGAGGACTGTCCCCCATTACTCTCGATACTATAGAGAATTTCTTATCTACATATCTCATAGTATTTGATGTCAGCATATACGATATCGGAAGCGTATAGATTACAAATCCCAGCACAAGCCCATTAAGTCCGTATATTTCAAAAAACTGTCTTCCAAGTAGCGTGGTTATAAGTCCCTGTTTTCCAAAAGAATATATTATTGCGAATCCATATGTTATTGTAGGCAGAAGCATTGGAAATACCGCTGCAGTTTTTATGAATTTTTTGATGGGTTCTTTTGTGTTTGTATAGTGAACTGTATAAGAAAGTATAAATGCAAGCACCGTAGATATACATGCACTCAGCGCCGATACTTTTAAACTGTTCATAACTGCTGTTGTAAATCCTTTTTCTGAAAATACCTCAGAGAAAAATTCTGTTGTTATTCCAGCATTTCCTACAAATGCATATCTGAATACATATGCAAGAGGTATAATAAGGAAAAGTGCAAATACAACACAAAGTATTCCGAATATGGACTTTATTTCCTTCTGTGTCTTCATTTTCATGATTACATCGCTCCCCCTGTCGAAGCAGCCGTTATCTGACTTGCCATATTAAAAAGATTGAATATATTATTTTTCTTTATTTCAAGCTGATTAAGTATGAATTCTTTTACAAAATTGTTTCCTGGAGCATTTATTATACTTTCAGGATTTCCATACTGAGATATCATTCCCTGATTTATTATAAGTACCTTATCTGAAAGAGTAAGTGCCTCTTCAGGGTCATGAGTTACTATTATTATTGTAAGATTAAGTTCTTTAGCTATTGTTTTTATACGCTCTTTTATAGATTCTTTTATTACTCCGTCCAGTGCACTAAGCGGCTCGTCAAGAAGAAGTATTCTTGGCTTCATCACAAGAGTTCTCGCAAGTGCAACCCTCTGTTTCTGTCCACCTGAAAGCTGCTCTATCTTTTTATTCAGATGTTCTTTTAATCCAAGAAGATTTATAAAATCATCTATCTCCCGCTGTGTTGATATTCCCGGCTTATTTTTTAGTCCGTATGTTATATTCTGGTATGCGTTAAGGTTTGGAAATAAAGCATAATCCTGGAAAACTATATTGAATCCTCTTTTTTCCATTGGAACTTTTGTAAGATCCTCTCCATTGAAATTTATTTCTCCTGAATCTGCATCTGTAAGCCCAAGTATTATATTAAGTAAAGTTGTTTTTCCACATCCTGATGGACCAAGTATTGAAACTATTTCTCCATCTCCTACTTCTATACTTATATCCTTTAAAACCTCTTTCCCATCAAAGCTCTTTTTTATATTTTTTAATTTAAGCATATTCTATTCTCCTTTTCCTTTTTTTAGTTTGTGTTTCTATCGGTTATATTTTAAATTTTAATTTCATTTCCCTTGCCACATCCAAAGTATAGCATCACGAAAATATCCCATTCAATAAAATCCATGTTAAAAAAAAGTAGTGATTCCATCATTTTCAGGACATAAAAAAATGTAGTGAAACTACATTTCACTACATTTTCTGCATATATTTTTTATTAATATCCTCTGTTTCTTATCGCTTTTTCATTCTTTTTTAGTATATCTATATATTTATCGTAGTCGCTATGGATTATCCCCATATAAATCATATCATTTATTACCATTTGTATTGCTCTTGAAAATATTGCATCTCCATAAAGCATCTGATCACTGCTTGTACATATAAGTATATCTGCATATTTAACTATTCTACTATCTCTGTAATTTGTTATAACTATTGTTTTTGCTCCTTTTTTCTTGGCAGTTTTTATCATCTCAACGGTATCCTTTGAATTTCCTGAATAAGATATTCCTATTGCAACATCCTTTTCACTGAGATTATAGGCACTTATCTTCTGTAGATATGCATCTGTATACATTTTTACATTTATTCCAAGGTAAAGCAGTTTTGTAGCCAGATCGTTTGCTGAAGACACTGAGTTTTCAACACTGTATATATCAATATTTTCAGCATTTGAAATACTTTCTATTACATCTGAATAACTCTTTAGAGATATAGCTTCAAGCATACTGTTTATCTGTTTTTCAATAGTCATAACAATTTTGCCTGGAATCATTTCTATAGTATCATTTCTGCTTATATCAAACCCATGAAGTGGCTTCATAGTTCCTGTCTCATCTTTATTTCTTTTTATAAGCGAGTACTTGAGTTCATTGAATCCATCAAGTCCCAATGATTTTGCAAACCTCATAACTGATGGTTCACTCACTCCAGACTCTTTTGCAACCTGCTTCATTGTAAGATTTTCCGCTTTACCTCTGAAATTTTTTATAAAGTCCGCTACCTTTTTCTCTGATTTACTCAGAGTCATATACTTCGTTGCAATCATAAATAAAAGTTCTTCTCTTTCCATCCTATCTATCCCCCTTAGGTAGTCAAACTACATAATATTATTGATTTTATTTTTTTATTTCTTTCATTTATAACATATATCCCCGATATTTATAGCGATTATATATAAGTTAAACTTTTGTAAAATAAATTTAATCTGTATATGCATATATATTCTAAAGCCAGTATCAAATGGCTAAATATAGAGCTTTTCAATTTCAGAATGATATATTCATATTTAATTTCTTATTTATCATTATATTAAAAATATCATTATATTTTCTATATTATTAATGCTTATTTAACAGTTTCTTTACAATAAAAATCAATTGTCGAACTTTTTTATATAATTGTTTCAGATGACTACATATAAAATAAGAACCATCAGAATAAATTATTCTGATGGTTCTTTTTATATCAAATCTAATTCCCCTTTAATATGTCTTTTAGTGTATCCATTACAGACTGTTTTGTTCCCCCTCCAGCCTGATATATGTTTTCTGTCTTTTTACCTGAAAGTGCCTTTTTCTGTGCAGTACTTAGAGATTCTTTTCCTATTACTACAGGCATATCGTTTTTAGCTGCAAAACTTCCAACCGTAAGAGCATCAACTATAACATCATCTTTCGTTATAATTGTTCCCTTTAACTCAGAACCTGTATAGAATTTCTCTATTACCTTTGCATTTGTATCTTTTCTTGTGTTTCCTGCAATTCTATTTTTGCTTACATCCTTTGATACAACCTGATTTATCTGATTTATTGTTTTATCAGATATTCTCTTTTCTCCACCTATAAAATATGCATCCCCTACATTTTCAGATTTTATAAAGTTATAAACATTACTGTCTACTTTATTTACATCTGTCAGTATTATAGGTGCTTTTGCCTTTCCTGCCACAGAGGCTATTGAAAGTGCATCAACTTCTCCGTTTCCGCCACTTACAAATATTTTTGATACATCATTTGTCTTGTCTATTTCCTTTGCTATGGCAAGTGAAGTTTCATATCTTGTACTTCCACCTATACGAGTTACATTTACATTTGATACAGTATTTTTTATACTGTTTACCACAGTTGCAGGAACTGATGTCGTTCCTCCTATTATGTATACTTTCTTTGGTTTTAGACGTTTAAGCTCCTGAACTGTATCTGATGGAAGCTTTCCATTGTTTGAAAGAAGTACCGGAGCATCGTTTACACTTGCAAGAGGTGTTGCTGAAAGCCCATCTACCATATGCTTTTCATTACCATTTACTATTACTACTGTGTCTGCTCCTGTTTTCCATCCCATCTGGCTTATCTTTGTTGCTGTATCATATCTGTCAGAACCTGTCATTTTTACTACATTTACTGTAGGTTCTTCATCTGGCTTTATCTCCTCATCTGATGTTCCTTCTCCAGACGAACCACTTCCCGAAGAACTTCCTCCAGATGAAACCGAATCTCCATTTCCACCTTCACCTACAGTTATACTAAGGTCTCCGGTTTTTTCAAGATTCGAATCACCATCTTCATCATATGTAGCTGTTACTGTTGTTATTTCAGCATCTGTTACCCTATATTCTTCTCCCGCATTTCCAGATATTGTTACTGCACCTATTTCAAGTTCTCCGGCTTTTGTAAGATCAGTTTCTGATGTTACTGTTATATCAACTGTTGTAATATTTCCATCTTTTGATGTTTTTATATCTGACGTTCCATTTGATTTTATTTTTTCAGCAAATGAAATACTCTTGTATTCCACATTTCCATCTATTTTAAATATCATATGAAATGCATTTGTTGTACTTATATCATCGACTTTCAGATTGAAACTTCTTCCATCTGCTCCAGATTTTATATTTAACTTCATATCTGTATCTTTTGATGCTGAAGTTCTATCTACACCATTATTATTTGCCATACCTATTATCCCGCTCGATACTATTACTGTAGATACGACTGCTGCACTTATAATTTTATTCGATCGTTTCATATTTCCTCCTATCAAATTTTATCTATAATATAAACCTATTTATCTTCGCGAACTGCTATATCAGTATTTACATATGTAGCTTTTGAGTTTGATTTTGTTAATCCTGAATTTTCCAGTTTTATTGTTGGAAGTTCCTCATAACTTCCAGCCCCTATTTCAACATAAAGAGTATCACTTACAAGTCTCTGTCCTATAGGTGCTCCCTCAGAGTTAAGTTCGTTGTATCTGTAAAGTTCCGCCTTTACTCTTCCTGTAAGAGTTTCATATTTTTCAGCAGGTATCCAGTATATCCATTTTCCATCTGCTACACTTCCAAGAGGTGAATCATCCGGTACATTTGCCATAAGTATTGCTTCTCCACTTATAGTTCTGTTGTTTTCATCTATAAGAAGTGGTACGTTAAATGCCGGATTTCCTTTGTACTCACCTGTTATTACTATAGATCCTGCTGGTATTTTTACAGTATCATCCTTTCCGTCATCCGGAGTATTATCTGCCTGTACTACAAAATCACTTTCAAGTCTTCCTATACCGTTTGTTCTTTCTCCATTCTCTGAGTTTATAGCTCCTATTTCTATATTGTCACCTGTAGAACCTATAAGTCCTATATCAGCTATATCTATATTTGTAGCTCCTTTTGCAACAAATTTTACATATCTGGCATCATAAGTGTAAAGATTTCCGTTTTTATTAAATAATACTTTTGCAGTATTTTCATCATCTGCACCACCTATGATAGTGTGATTTCCAAAATCGAATTTTCCTTCAGATACCTTTGTCCAGTTCTTATTATCATTACTTATATGTATTTCATAAGAAGATATAGCTTCATATGATGTATTTCTACTGAAAAGTCTCTTTAATGAGAATCTGCTAACCGCATCTGATGATTTAGTATACTTAAGTCCACTTATAGATTTGCTTCCCTGAAGGTCCATAACTATATACGGATCAGCATTTACATTTATATCATCTACTTTATGAGGATCATTGTTGTATTCAGAAGCTGTAAGCTTTCTTCCCTTAAATGATGTCGCTGAATCTGAATCTTTTATATTGTCAAGTCTGTTGCTATTTTCATTTGTTTCATCCGATGTAAGATTTGATTTCAGTACAAATTTTGAACTATCTATATTTCCATCGTGGCTGAATTTTATGCTTCCTATTTCGTATTCCTCTGTAGCATTTAAGTTATAATCGTATGCTACTACTTTATATGTAGCTGTTCTGTTGTTAATAGGAGATATGCTGTCTGTGAAAGTCGCACTTCCATCAGCTGATGCATTTACAAATCCAACAGGTCTATATGCTACATGATTTGATTCTCCATCAAAATAGTTTCCGTCACTTCTTATTATCTCGTATCCAAGTATCTTGTCTTTGTCACCTGTTACATTCATTGATATTTTAACAGAATCGCTCTTTACAGTACTTCCAGGTGTTGTTCCTACAAAAGATGCTTCTACTGCAGTATCCTCTGACATGTCTGTTACACCTTCAAGTCTCTTTCTGAAGGCTTCATCGTTAAGATACTGTATTTTTCTCGTTTCCTTGTCTTCTGCATTCGGGAATTTCTGCTGAAGATATATACTTGTACTTTCATCCGCTATTATTCCCCAGCTTGCAAAGAATGCTCTAAGGTCTTTTCCAGCTGCATCAGATGCTCTTCTTATAAGAAGCTGATTTTTATCACTTGTTTCATTTGCTGTATTTCTGTATGCTCTGTTCATCTTTGCAAAGTAAGAATCGTTGTTAGGATTATTATCACTGTTATTCTTTAACATCTGTGATGTATTTCCTGGCTCATATGCAAGATGAAGCTGCCAGAACATTCCAAGTAAAGTATTTATATCCTGAGATACTCCAACACTTCCACTTGTTACTTTTTTGTATATGCTATCATATGTTTTGTTTTCATCAAGTCTCGATTTATCTTTTCCATCGAATGTCTGAGTTATAAGTGCAAGAAGGTTATTTGTTGTCTCGCTGTATGTTCTACTTCCTATATCGGCCTTATGACCTATTTCGTGGCTTATTCCCCATCCGAAAAGTTTAGCCTCGTCAGGATTTGTTACATTTCCACTTTCATCAAATTTAAATGGTACACCATTCATAAGATCTGCTGCACTTCCCATTTCAACGCCGACGTGATGTCCACTTGCATACATAAATGCACCTATAAACATTCTCTGGTATTTTACGTTTACTCTGTTTCTAGATGCTTTATTTCTGTTGTATTCAGCATTATCAGAGCTGTCTACCTCTCCATTTCCATTGAAGTCTGCAACTTTTTCGTATACACCTTTCTTTGCATTAGTTATCTGTATAATCTGCTCCCATGCAAGAACTGTATCATAAAGTTTATCTACCTGAGCGTCTATACCTGATGCACCATCTTTGATTCCTTTGTATACTTCTGTCGCAGGAAGTGTAAGTGTAAATCTGTCTCCCTCTATATTAGTAGAGTTTAGTATAGATGTTTTCTCGTCATATGAGTATATATTATTTGTATTGTCCTCTTCTGTCGCTCCTGCTTTGTATTCATTCTGCATTGTAGACACATGAGTATCAAGTTTTGTTATATATGTTCTAATCTTATCCTTAACTGCTTTTACCTTTGGATCTTCGTTATTGTTTTTATTATTTACCAGATAATCTACATCATCTAGATAGTTATTCAGATTAAGATGAGGAGTTTTCTTTGCTCCACTTACTCTTATTTTTATATTTACATTTGAACTATCTACACTATATGGGAATCTTACATATAAGTTTCCGCCTTTTTCAACATTAAGATCTGTAAGTTTATCTATCTGTATAGTATTTTTCCCTGGCTTAAGAACTATTTTTTCTTTTGACATATAAGATCCAGATTCAGCATAGTGCTGCTCATATCCAAACCAAACCTGTTTAGACTCATCACTTGTAGCCATATATACATTTATTGTATCTCCTGCTTTTGCAGTATATCCAAGCGCCTGCCAATCATTTCCATAACCTGTATTTGTTCCACTATTATTTATAAGTGGATCCACAGTTATAACATCCTCTGAAACTTCTTTGTCTCTTAATAAGTCTTCAGCTACCTGAATCTCTTTCATAAGAGTTGTTTTTTCCGGGTGATATTCTCCTGTATTCGGATCTTCTGTATTAAGTCTCTCTCTAAGAGCATCTATTTCATCCTGAGTTACAGGATTTTCCATATCATCTCTAAGCTCTATCTGAAGTTCATCTTTGAAAAGATTTTTTACATCTTTTTCTATGCTGTCGTATTTATAGAATTTAAGTTCCGCTATACTTATCTGAGTATATGCATATCCACCTATATTTACCTGAACTTTATTTGTTGTTACAGGTTTATTAAGCTTTAATATAGTATAATTTCCATTGTTGTTTCTATTGTATACAGATGCTTCATGCTCTTCCCAGCTTTTTGTTTCATCATTCCATACTTTTATAATTCCTCTCCACACAGATGTAGAAAGATTGTCTCCTCTTGTGACAACTGTTATTGTATCCATAGTATATTTCTGGTCAAATGTAACTATAGGTCCAATTCTTGAGTTTATTCCACCGTCCCAGTTATTAAGAGCCCAGGCTGTAGTATAATCGTTGTCTACTACACAGTCCTCATCGAATATATCAAGATATTCATTTGCTGCTGCTCTAGGGAATTCAACAGATGTTACATGCTGCATAAGTTCATTCTGACCATTTGGAAGATTTATCAGATTATAGTTTGATGTATTAGGTATTCTTATTGCACTTGTCTTTCCTGTTACTCCCTGAGACATACCACTTGTTCCAAGATGGTTTGTTGCAGTAAGTTTTATTTCATATGTTGCTCCATCTTCAAGATTTCCTATTGTATAAGATGTTTTATTAACTATAGGTTCTGTATTGGCTTTTTTAAATTCTGTCTCAGAAGCTCCCATTTTTCTGTAATACACATCAAAGCTCTGAGCCGAGTTGTGCGCCTTCCAGTTTACATCAATAGATTTATATTTACCCTTTACGCTTATACCTTCTGGTGGTTCCGGCTTTTCATCCGGCACAACAAGTATATTTATTATTCCGTCTGGATCAAATGTCTTTGGCACATAGTTTCCAGATGCTATCGAATCATTTTCTATATTGTCTATAACTCCATTTTTATCATTCTCGTCGGCTTCCTTGTATCCACCTTTCCATTCACCATTAAGAGACTGAATACTTATTCTGTATCTTGCATATGCTTTTATATCTCTTACCTTAATGCTGTTTTCTGAAGTCTTGAAAGTTCTTGTTCCTGTACCATTTCCAGAGCTGTCTATTGTTTCTACCTTTACCTCATATCCTGTAACGTTCTGTTCATGCTTCCAATTTATTTCCATACTTTCATGAGCAACTTTTGTAGATGTTTTTACTGATGTTATCTCAGGTATATTCATTTCCGGTTTTGGAAGCTCTTTATATACGTTATTTAAAAATTCTACCTTAGCTATTTCAACAAGATTTCTATCATTTCCAGTTGTAGCAGTTACATTTATGGTAATTTTCGATACTGCTTTCTGACCTTGAAGGTTTATAACTATATCACCGTTTCTAACAGTAGTTCTTGATACAATTCCCGTATCAGCTCCACTATCAGTTTCTGAATTTTCACTTCCAAAACTGTATGACTTTCCATCGACTTCTACTGTTCCAGCTGAAGGTGCATTTGTTCCAGATTTTATGACTATCTGCTCCATCTCAACTGCACTTCTTCCTATTCCAGAAAGATCTATATCCAGTTTTGCTGGATTATTCTTGCTTATCACAGTATCACCAGTAGATATCCGTACACTTCCCTCTGTATCAGAAAATAAATCTTCACTACTCCCTGTTATTTTCTGTCCAGCAGCCGATGAAAGTGTAACTTTTTCTGTATCTATTATTGGGTCTGTATCCTCTATTGTAGGAGAACCTGCTGTTTTACCCATATTTTTCTTTATGTATGTAAGATCAAGTATATTCACTTTACCGTCTCTATTTATATCATACTCTGCTTTGTACGTTCCTATACTCTCATATACTGCATCATAGTCCATTCTGTCTACTTTTTTATTGTTATCTATATCTCCAAAAAGCATAGCTCCATTTTTTCTATCTTCTTCTTTGCCAACTGTAACTAATGTATTATTTATGACTACTCTTTTTGAATATGTATCCAAAATAACATTAGAAGCTATTCCCGAGAAACCTACACCATTTATACCTATGTTATATGCACAGTCGCTTCCAGCTTCTAATCCATCAAATATTACTCTGTAGTAATATACCTTTCCTCCGTCTTCTACTTCTGTTACTCTGTCATGAGCAAGAGCTTTTACTGTATAGTTTATTGTTTTATCATTATATGAAATAGAACTTGATTTTATTTCAGAACCAAGCTCCATTTCCGCAATTATATCTTTTTCTTTTTTAAGATTTATATTTATTCCTGCCTTATTTTCATTTACTACAGGAAGTTCAAGATTTATATCAACTTCAAGCTTTCCACTTTTTGTTATTTTACTTTCATTTACCGTATTAGCATTTTCTCCTGTTAATTCTGTACTTAGGTTTATTTCTTCAGCCATTACATTCAGCGGTACATTTCCTGCTATTACCGCTGCTGCCAAAGCACCAGATATTACCTTTTTCATTTTTACCTCCTATTTATTTGAATTGTTTTATAGATGATTTAAGTTGTATTTATAGTTTATTTCTATACCCACTTTCTATAGTTTATATCATAAATTTCTTTATTTTGCAAAATAAATTTATCTATTTTTTACTAAATTTAATATTTATTTAACTAATGTTTGTGTTTTATTATTATTTTTAAAGTTTATGTCAGTAATCAAAATTTCTTTTACTATTTTCTCATTTTTCAAAATTTAACCATTCAATATAATATTACTATTTTATTTTTTCAAAAATAAAACTGCATAGATCACAATATATGCTCTATGCAGTCAATTATTTTATATTCAATTATTTTGCAAGAAGTTCAATATCGTCTTCAACAGTTCCTATTCCCGCTATGCCAAAATTCTCTACAAGTACTTTGGCCACATTTGGTGATAGGAATGCCGGCAGAGTAGGTCCAAGATGTATGTTTTTAACTCCAAGGTATAAAAGCGCCAGAAGAACTATTACCGCTTTCTGTTCATACCACGCTATATTGTACGATATAGGAAGCTCATTTATATCATCTAGTCCAAACACTTCTTTTAATTTAAGAGCTATAACAGCAAGTGAGTATGAATCATTACACTGTCCAGCATCCAGAACTCTAGGTATTCCACCTATATCCCCAAGTTCAAGTTTGTTGTATTTGTATTTTGCACATCCTGCAGTAAGTATAACAGTATCCTTTGGAAGTGCTTTTGCAAAATCAGTATAGTAGTTTCTGGCTTTACTTCTTCCATCACATCCGGCCATAACTATAAATTTTCTGATTGCTCCTGATTTTACAGCGTCAACTACTTTATCTGCAAGCGCAAGAACCTGATTATGAGCAAATCCACCTACTATTTCTCCTGTTTCTATCTCAGTTGGAGGAGGGCATTTCTTTGCATGCTCTATTATTTCAGAGAAGTCCTTGTACTCGCCTATTTCTCCTGGTATATGTTTACATCCAGTAAATCCTACTGCTCCAGTAGTATATATTCTATCTATATAACTTCCCTTTGGCGGAACTATGCAGTTTGTAGTGAAAAGCACAGGTCCATTGAAAGTTTCAAACTCCTCTTTCTGTTTCCACCATGCATTTCCATAGTTTCCTGCAAAATGGCTGTATTTCTTGAATTTTGGATAATAATGTGCAGGAAGCATCTCAGAGTGAGTATATACATCTACTCCTGTTCCTTCAGTCTGCTCAAGAAGCATTTCAAGATCTCTAAGGTCATGACCTGATACAAGTATAGCCGGATTATTTCTTACTCCTATATTTACCTTTGTTATTTCAGGATTTCCATATGCCTCTGTGTTTGCCGCATCAAGAAGTGCCATTGTATCTACTCCAAACTTTCCTGTTTCAAGAGAAAGCGCTACAAGTTCATCCACACCTATACTGTCATCAAGCATTTTTGAAAGTGTCTCCTGAAGAAAAGCGTCTATTTCATATTTTTCTTTTCCAAGTGCGTTTGCATGTTTCAGATATGCAGCCATCCCTTTAAGACCATAAGTTATAAGCTCTCTAAGACTTCTTATATCTTCATTTTCTGTAGATAAAACTCCTACAGATTCAGCTTTTTTCATTATCTCTGATTCATCAGCTTCCATATAAAGGGCATGCTCTGATAGCGAATTTTTATCTGACACCTCTTTTAAAAGCTCTGACTTCAGATTTAAAGTATCTTTTACTCTTTTCATTATAGCTTCATCGTCGAAGTTTGCATTTGTTATTGTTACAAAAAGATTCAGTGATATTAAATGATTTACATTTTCTGATATCTCTTTTCCCTCTTTTCTAAGAAGAGTGGTTACTTCAGATATCCCTTTTGTAACATATACAAGCATATCCTGAATTTTTGCTGTTTCAGGTTTTTTCCCACATACTCCTACTTTTGTACATCCACTGCATCCAGCTGTCTCCTGACACTGAAAGCAAAACATTTTATTATCTATTATATTCATCTATTTATCCTCCTGTTTTTTATGTTAATCAAATAATAACATATACAGAAGTATAAATATGTTGTATAAACAACGTAAATTGTATTTTTAATCAGTATTTATTACGAGTTCACATTCACAGTGCTCAAAGATTTCATTCATTTCCTTTTTTATTTCTCTGGTTGCCATATTAATCTCGTCTATTGATACATATTTTTCCTCGGTACTAAAATATACAGATATCCATATTCTTCTTCCCGTCCTTGTCACGTCAAAAAACTCTGTTTCAAAACCATACTTTTCCATAATCGGCTCTGACTTTTCTTTTATCTCATCCATAACCTCATCTTCTGGTGAGAAAAGAAATACATCTTTGAACGATTTCACAAGCATTCTTATAACCTCAGGCATCATAGCAAAGACTACTATTATTGCCATAACCTGATCAAAATATGCTGACATCCAGGCAAAAGATGTTTTTTCGATGAGTGTTGCCGCCGTAAATGCAATTGCCATCCCCCAGCTGTACACTATATCAAGTTTCCAGTCATAGATTTCTATATCTGCTATTGGAGATGATATCTTCTTGTTCATCATCTGCATAAATATCAGTATAACAATCCCTACACATCCCATACCAACCTGGAAAATCCCTATCTGAGATGTATCGACTCTATTTCCACCCGACAGTATTATTTCAATACTGTTTATTGTAAGACCTATTGTCACAGCGAGAATCATAAAGCATTTTATTATAATAAGAACTGATTCAAGCTGAGCATATCCGAATGGCCTTTTTTCGGATATTGGTTTGTGAAAAAGCGGTGTAAGAAACAGCGTAAGCCCTATAATTATGAGCTCTGATGAATCATATGCAGCATCCATAAGTACGGATTGCGATCCTGTATATATAGCCATTGCAAATTCTGCTATTACAGTTGCTACACCTGCTGCAAATGAGAGCCATAATATCCTCTTCTCTACTTTTTCGGTTTTTGTCATAGTTTCACCCTATTCTATTTATATTTATGCGTATATACGCATATTAGCCAGGATATTATTACAAACATTATATCATATACAGAATATTTTGTCATTTATCCAAAAAAGCCCCTTCACCGCATATTTCAAATACGATAAAGAGACTTTTTATTATTTTTTATACTTTTTTTTAAGTATATGAATATTGTTCAATGTTTCTTCGGCCTTTTTTGAAATCTTTTCATAAACAGCCAGTATTACTGCATCTATAATTATAACAGGAGTAGTCATAGAATGATATTCGTCTTCCTCTCCTCTATATACAAATATATTTGCATCTGCCTTTTCTTCTTCATTTCTGTATTTTTTTCCTGAAAATACAACCGTTTTATATCCTGCTTCTCTTCCGTATGAAAGTATCATTTTTGATTCCTTTGAAATCTTCGAAAGACAGAAGGTTATTATGACATCCCCTTCTTTTGCTGATGCAATTCCCTCTACAATTTCACTTCCACCAGAAGGAATCATAGATACATTTATTCCCATTCTTCTAAGTCTGAACATCATCAGTTGTGCAAGTGATGATGATGCATTTTTACCATGTATAAAAACTCTGTCTGCTTCTGATATAAATTCAACCATTTTTTCAAGTTCAGATGTTTCTATAACTTCCCTTGTCTTATCTATATACCCTTTCTGAAGTTCAATCCAGTGATCTATATTGAATCCATCCGATTTCAGAAGGGCTTCAGACATTTTTTTTGCAGCTCCACCGCTTTTGTTTTCATTTTTTACTTTTATTTTTAAATCCTTGAAGTCTTTACACCCTGTATGTTTTGCAAATCGAGATACAGTTGCATCGGAAACTCCAAGAGTCTTTGCAACCTGTCCTATATTCATAAACAGAAAATCATCAGTATTATTTTCTATAAAGTCCATTATTTTCTCTTCCGCTTTTGTATATGTAAGACTTTTATCGACAAAATTAAATGTCATCTTTTCACCCCTGTATAGTTCATTATCTATCTGAATTATACCACTTATTAGGGATGCTTTTGTACATACTTTCTAATTTAATATAAATCTAAACTATCTCATCACATTTAAGAATAGAAACATAGTCTCCTCCAAGAAAATGTATTTCCTTTAATGCTTTCTTTAAAATAGAAGCTGTTCTAACTTTATAACCTGCATTTTCATCTATTTCTATATTGTAGTCGCCACTTTTAATTCTTTCATAAAGATCTGATATCTCTGTAACTGCACCATAGAATTTTGTTTTTATGCATCCATATTGGAAAGACTGATGAGTATCACTTCCTGATACAACCGGTTTTCCAATCTGCTTTGAAAATTCGTATATTTTCTTTTGAGTTCCCTCTTTATCTATTGCTATATCCTTTCCATTCATATCTATAAAATCAAGTCTTTTAAGCTCATTTATGTCTATTTCAGGTATATGACCGCCCTCTCTGAACGGATGTGCTGCACCTACTATTACAGGATAGTTTGAAAAAAGATCCATGAGCTTATTGAAAGGAAGGAAATTGTCTGGAGTTTTATACGGCTCAAGTTTTCTATTAAGTTCTATTATTGACTCTATAGGACCTATTGATAATATATGTCCACCCTCTTTTATATCTGTTTCCATTCCTGTGAAAATTTTAAGTCCATTTTCCAGAACATAACAGTCATTCTCTCTTTTTCCTATTTTTTTAAGGTATTCATAAAGATCTTCAAACTGTATTGTATTAAAATGTTCTGTAAGACATATAGCGTCAAGTCCGGCTTTTTTTGCTTCTCCAAAAAGCCATTCTGTGTAAATTTCTGAAAATGGAAGCTTTTTAGCAAGCTTTCCATGTGTGTGAAAATCCATATACATAATTATTATCTCCTTTTTTGTGTTTTACTTATTACATAATTGTAGATACAAGCATTGTAAGAGATACCCATAAAACAGATGCAGAGATAAATATCATATCATTGTATCCTATTTTTAGAGTTGAAAGTCTCATCTTTCTTACTCTTTTGTCAGTTGCAGCATATCTATACCCTTTTATTTCAAGTGCCTCTACAGTGGTTCTTGATTTTTTCGCTGTATTAAGCATAAGTGGATAAAATGCCTGTACTATTATTTTTATCTGATATATAAAATATTTTACTTTCCCTTTGAAATTACTGTGTTCCGGAGGATTTCCTCTCAGCTTATATGAAAGCATTATATTCTGAAATTCCTTTATAAGCATCGGAAGTATTCTATATGCATATGATATAGAAAATGATAGTTTTTCAGGAAATCCAAACCACATAAGTCCTTTTGAAAGATTATCCGGATCAAGCCCTGAAAATACTGTTATAGATGCAAGAGAAACTGTTGCAACTTTTACAGTAAGAATTGCAAGCGGTATAAGTGTACTTATATCACCACCAAATAAAAGAGAAACTATAAACAGATATCCAGTCTGTGAAAATACACCTATACAGAATATGAATATTACAAGAGCTGATATATGAGCCATTATAGTTGTTATTGTAACTATTACAAATGCTCCTGTAAGAAATACAAGGTTATTTGAAAACCATGGAACAATACCAAAGAAAAGATACCACATTATAAGTATTCTCGGATCAAGTCCTGCTATTACCGTATCTGTATTGCCGTATGCGTTTTTCAGTATCTGATTTCTAAGAAAATCCATAGAAATTTTGTCGACTATATTATCCGACAATTTTTTCATTATTTTTTCCATCTTCTATCACCTCAAAACTTTCAACAAACTCTTTTATTGTGTAGCATAGACTGCTTTCAT
The DNA here is from genome assembly GCF_006861675.1 of Peptacetobacter hominis. GTDB lineage: Bacteria > Bacillota > Clostridia > Peptostreptococcales > Peptostreptococcaceae > Peptacetobacter > Peptacetobacter hominis. The sequence goes on from NZ_SGJB01000004.1 coordinate 55,384, forward strand.
CAAGCGCCTTTGCCATACTGAATATTTCAGGAGGTCTTATTCCTGTTTCTATAAGTACATTTTCATCTCCGAATATATCGTCTTTGTTTCCGTCTTTTATAACTTCTCCACCCTTAAGGACAATTATTCTATCTGCCCATTCACACACAAGCTGCATATCATGAGTTGCTATTATTACAGTTTTCGTAGCATCTTTTATATCTGAAAGTGTTCTTATTATTTCCTTTCTTGTTGCTATATCAAGATTTGCAGTCGGTTCATCTAGAAGCAGTATTTCGGGTTTAAGAGCTATACCTATTGCAAGACTCGCTCTTCTCATCTGTCCTCCTGAAAGAAGCCTTCCATCTCTGTCCTTAAGTTCTGTAAGATTAAACCTTTCCAGAAGTTCCCTTGTCTTTTCTTCATATCCCTCTATGTTTCTTACTTTCATGGCATATGCTATATCCGATTCTATTGAATCCTTTATAAACATCTCTTCCGGATTCTGATATACAAGAGATATTGCCCTTGATATTTTATCCATATTCATATCGTTTATATTTTCCTGACCTATTGTTATACTTCCGCCTTCAGCTTTTATAAGTCCTATCATCATCTTCATAAGAGTGGTTTTTCCTGCACCATTTGATCCTATAAGTGCTATCTTCTCACCCTCTCTTATATCAAGATTAAGTCCATTATATATTTTATTTCTTCCACCTTTTACAGTGGAATATGATACTGACACATCTTTAAAACTCACTGAAGTACCAGTAGATTCTGGTTTATATTCTTTTACATCTTTATTTTTTTCTTTATTATATTTAAGTTTTGAAAAACTGTTTATTCCATCGGCAATTGTCACAGGTAGATTTTCTTTATCTGATATTATATTTTTCTTCTGTAGCATTCTCGCTGCTGACGTAACCTGTGGTGGAAATATATTGCATCCTTCAAGTTCGTCTACTTTTGCAAGTGCTTCCTTTACAGGAAGCTTCCACTTTGCTGTTCCCTTATCTATAAATAAAACATTCTTACAATAATCTGCTATATATTCCGTATGATGTTCTATTACTATTATTGTTTTATCATATTTCTCATTAAGTTCCTTCAATACTTCATATATTTTGTCCGCATGCCGTGGATCAAGCTGTGCTATCGGTTCATCAAGTATTATTACATCAGGCTGAATAGATGTAACACCCGCCAGCGCAAGAAGATGAGTCTGCCCACCTGAAAGCTGCCACACAAATTCATCTTTTTTATCTTCAAGTCCACACTGCTTAAGTGCTGTCATTCCTCTCTGCTCATAATCATCCATCGCATAGTTAAGACATGCATATGATGCATCATCAAGTACTGTCGGTCTTACTATCTGATTTTCAAAATCCTGATATACATATCCTACTTTTCTTGCAAGGTTTCCAACAGTTAAATCTATTGTATTTTCTCCATCTATAAGTACTTCTCCGGAATAATCACCTGCTATAAAATGAGGTATAAGACCGTTCATAGTCTTACATAAAGTAGACTTTCCACAGCCGTTATTTCCTATGACTGCAAGAAAGTCTCCTTTTTCTATATTTACAGATATATTGTTTAATATAGGTTCAGATGATCCCGGATAGGAATAAGTAAGGTTTTTTATTTCTATTATGTTACTCATTTTTTCATTCCTCTCCGCTATTTTTTCTGTTATTATGCCTGTTTGTGCTGTGAATTCTTTTTCATAACTATTAGAACAACCAGTGCGACCGCGGCTGCTACCACCATAGCCATCGCTATTGCTGAACCACTTTCTGCCCATGAAGCTTCCCAGTCTATTATTGAAAGACCTGTTTCTGCCATCATTTCTGAACATACTGCTATGAAAAATGCTACTGCTGAGCCAATTATCACTTTTGCATTTATACTTCCCACTCCTGTTTTTTCTGTACGAGGTTTCATTCCTAATAGAGGCTCTATTTTTCCATAAAGTTTAGGCACAAGATATAATGTCGGTAGCATACAGAATAATATTCCTGAGAATAAAAGATCGTTCATAAATGCAAATCCTTCAGTTGCAAATACACTCTGTGGAAGACCTGCCACCGCTTCAAAATCCCGAACTGCAAACTGCACTTTCATTATATCTACAAGCATTCCAAGAAAAAGCTGTACACCGGTACCTGTTATTGCAGCAATTGCAACAGATTTCTTATTTTTAGGATCTTTCACCATTCTTCCTGCAATATAAACACCTATTGTTACTGTTATAAATTTTTCAAGTTCACCTAGTCCTCCGAACTGTCCAAGCATTATTTCACTGAATACAAGTTCTCCTGTCGCTGCACCAAGAGCTGCTGATATAGGATCAAAAAGCATAGCGAGTACAAGTGGTATAAAAAGAAAATATTCCACTGAAAATTCCACAATTCCAACCTGAAACTTAGGTATAAGTTCTGTAAATAAAGTTGCCAAACCGTAAAGTGACATTGTTAATACGAAAATCATTAATTTCTGTGACTGATTATAGCCGTTTTTCTTGTTTTCCATTTTTATTATTCCTCCAGTTTTATCAGTTTTCTTTGTTTCTGATAACAAGTATATCTATTTTTTGTAAAATAAATATTTAATTTGTGTAAAATGCAGTTTAAATTTACATTTTTATAATTAATGTAAATTTATTTACATTAATTATGTAAAATTACATCATTACTGTTTTTCTAATATTAAGGAATGATATTTTACAATTTTTAATTTGGACATCAGTTGATATTATAAAAATATTTATATTTTGCTATAAAATATTTTTATAATATTACAACATTAAATATACAGGAGTATAATTATTTATATAAAGTTTATAATCAGGAAAGGAGTTTTTTTATGAATAGTATAGTAAAACGATACATTATATTTATAATCGGCCTTATAATAAACGCATTCGGTATAACATTTATAACAAAAAGTGCACTTGGAACATCACCGATTTCCGGAGTTCCCTATGTATTCAGCCTTAAATTTACGGATTTGAGTTTTGGTATATTCACATTTATACTAAACTTTATATTTGTAATCCTTGAAATAATCCTTTTGAGAAATAAATTTAAGCCTATACAGCTTCTGCAGCTTGTTGCAACATTTATATTCAGCTCTTTTATAGACATCTGGATGTTCATTTTATCAGACTTAAATCCAAATACATTATTACTTAGACTTATGTGTCTTATATTTGGATGTATGATTCTTGCCTTTGGAATATGTGTAGAAGTCGCACCGAATGTACTTGTTGTTCCTGGGGAGGGAATGGTAAGAGTTATATCATATGTGCTGAAATCAGATTTTGGTAAAACAAAGACTTGCTTTGATGTTACACTTATGATAACTGCTGCTGTTTTTTCTTTTATTTTCTTCGGGAAACTTAATGGCCTTGGTATAGGAACTGTTATATCAGCTGTTGTAGTTGGACAGTTTGTATCTTTGTTTAATAGGAAATTTACTTTCCTAAAAGCTTTAAAAGCATAAAATAGGGATGTACGGCTATACTGATTTCCAGATCAGATTTTATATTCTGATAACAGGAGATCAGTAAATTAACCTACATCCCTTTATATATGTAATATAATTATATATTTAATTTATTTTGTCATATCTATATTCATAGGTGTCGCATTTATTACAGATGCAGATGAATTTGCTGAACGATCTGAGTTAGAAGTTGTTTCAGCTTTAAATGTCTTTGTTTCTTTTGTATCAATATTTACTACATCTATGTAAAGATTTGCTCCATAATCTGCTGTGTATGTACCTTCTCCTTCTACTCTCTTTCCATCAAAGTGGAATTCGTAAGGCTTTCTTGAATATTCTTTCCAGCTATAATGATGTCCGCTTCCCATAAGTCTAGTCAGTGATACATAACCTCTTTCAGTTGCTGTAAGATTTCCTACAAGTTTAACTTTTCCTGATGTTTTTACCTTTTCAAGTCTTGCTCTTACTTCAACAGTCTGACCAGGATTAAGAGTTATTGTTTGTGATGGAACTTTGTATGTTACAGTCTTACTATCACTTTTTGTTTCAGTATCAGAGAAATTGTACTGTGTAGAAACTGTTGTATTAAGACTTCCTACCACAGGTACATTAAATGAAGCTGATGCAGAAACCGATGTACCTATTGAATTTGTCGTAGCCGAAGTTACGGTATTTGTTTCAGCAAAATCAAACGCCTGACTTGTAAGAGTAACCTTTTCATTTGTTGTATTTGTAAGTCTTGTGCTTCCTCCAAATATCATATCAAGATTTGTACTTTCAGAATTTTTAATATTCTCAACCTTAACATCGTTAAGTGTTGCATCCCAGTACTGAGATACCGGATTTCCCTGAACACGATCATTTATTTCTTTTTCAGCCTGTGCTTCAAACTCTTTAGTCTTTTTAAGTCTTGCCAGTTCAGCTTCGTACTCTGCCGCCTGATAATGTTTTACTTCAGCAGTAAATGCTAAATTTTCAAATCCCTGTTCAGATAATGAATGATATTCTCCCTGACCAAGTACAAGACGATGTTTTCCAGACTCAGTTCTAAGAGTTACTATGTAACCATATGGTACCTTTATAGATGACAGATTTCCTCCACCGAACTCATATTTTGAAAGATTGTGATTTCCCTCTTTTAAATATGTATGCACACCCTGATAATCATCATCTCTATAAAGTGCTACCCCCTGCGTGGCTTCATCTGCAAAAATTGCCGCGTTTGAAGATAACATTCCTATTATTGCTGCACTTATAATCACTTTTTTAGCTGTTGATTTCATCGATTTCATATTTTTTCCATCCCTTCTTATTCATAAGATATTTTATGGTATAGAAAGTTTTCCATCCTTTGAACATGATACATTGTTTTTCTGATTTTTCAGATTTTTATATGTATAATAAACCGTTTTCTCCCATTTTTCAGTTACCTTATACATATGAAAAGTAAATTTAAACATCTAAACACAACTCCATATTCCTAAAAAGTATCACCTCTTCCTTTAAGATTTTTTTATTTTAACAGTTATTATTCATTTGTTCAATATTTTATAATATTCTGTAATTATTTTGTAACCTTATTAATTCTGTTATTTTTTATAATTTATTAAATTAATTAAACTTTTATCCTTCTTAAGAACTTTTATTTTTAATATTTTTAGGTGTAAAAAAATATCTGCAGAGAATAATTTCCTGCAGATATCTTATATAATCTATTTAAATTGTTTTTTTAATTCGTCTATTTCTTTTTCGTATTCAGCTTTTATACGCTTTAATTCATCTATTTCTTTTTTATACTCTTTCTTTATATTTTTGATTTCATCTTTTAGACGTTTAGGTCTTGCCTGAAGATTAGGATATGCATCATTTATACGGCGTATAAGCATCTGTTTATCCTTTAGAAGAACTCTTATTTCTTTAGTTATTTCTTCTGTACTGTCACCTTTCCGGTTATCGATTTCTTTTTTAACAATATTCATCATAAAATGTGAAACCACGTTATCAGAAATAACAATGATTACTATTATAACCGCCATATATTTTATGTATTCTGATTTTATTCCTTCAATAACTTTGAAAAAAGCCGGATCAAACCACCATACTATTATTACAGATGCAAGACCAAACAAAATAAGATTTCCCATCCATATACGACCATGAAGGTTCATAGGTTTCTGGCTGTAATCCCACCATCTTGCATGGAAGAATTTTTCCATATACCAGCTCGTAAAATATTCAAGAGCTCCACATATTACCATTCCTGCAAAGAAAGTTTCAAATATTGTACCATGTCTTCCTACAAGTCCACCTACTATTACAGTGACAGTAACAACACCTGCTCCATAGATAGGGCAGTATGGTCCAATCAGAAATCCCCTGTTTATAAATCTGTGAAACTGTATGTATTTAAGTGTAACCTCTGTAATCCATCCCAATATAGAAAATACAAAAAACAGTATTATAAGCTCATCCAAAATATTTAATAATATATTCATATCATCACCTCAAGTTATATACTTTCTTTTGAATTTGAATATTTTATCTGTAAATCTCTTTCAAGTTCAAATACAGTCAGACTATCTCCATCGATATTTTCACTGTTCATATCAATCGCTGTTATCCGACAGTTTTCATAGGTTTTGTAGTAATATATACCCTTGTCCGCATTTATACAGCATGAATATCTTGTCATATCGCTTTTTCCCTCAGGTGTCAGTGCAGCACCTCTTATCATCGCTACCGAATCAAGCACATGAAAAACCTGAGATACAGATGATCTTTCTGATTTTGTAGATTCCGAGTTTGAAAGATTATATACTGCTCTTACAAATCTTGAAGCTGAGGATACATCGCCTGGAAGGCCTATACTCCCCATTCCCCGGCTATAAGTAGATAAATCCAGCTTTTGCGAAAACCTGTTTTCAGGTGTAGTATTTGTCAGGTTTATATAATTGTTCATATTCCATCTGTGGTACTCAAACGGAGGGTTGTTTGTAAGAACATTGTACTCATTTTCAAAAATATTAAGTCCGTCTTTTCTCTGTTCCACTACAATACATCTTTCTCTATCTGATATCATCCAGTGAAGAGGCGCAAGTGTCATATTCTCAGCAAAATTTATGTTTATAAGATTGATGTTTTTTATACTTTCTTCAGCCTCATCGACTGTTGCAAAGTTTCCAAGAAGCCATGGTATAAACTCAAATGGAGTTATATTTAACTTTCCATCAGTCTCATCATTGTATACTGCATTTCCCGGAAAATTAAGCCCTGCTATATAAAGTCCTTTTTCATTCACCGCTTCTGCATATAGTGGATATTTACCAGCTACTGTCGCCATACCTATCATTGCATATTTTGTATTTAGCATTTTTTCTTTTCTAAGTTCAAATTTGTATCCTCTAGGTGTAATTACAACTTTTTCACCAAATGAATACTCAAGATCGAGATTTCTCCCGAAATAACAATCTCCGTTTACGTACTTTAATGATGTACACATAATTTTTCTCCTGTTCATGTTTCATATTTATTGAGTCATATATACCCAGTATATACATATACTACCATTTTGTTTTATATATTTAAATAATTATATTTTAAATTTGTATAAATAAAAAATCACACTATACAAAGCGTGACTTTTTACTAAAATCTATAAACTTTTCTATGAATTTACATTAATTTCCTTGTATTTCTTTTCAGGCTGTGCACTCAGAAGTGTAATTGCACATATTACTAAAAATAACCCTGTAAGAGATATTAAAGTAGGTATCTCAGAATAGAAGATTATACCAAATATCATAGCTGCAATCGGCTCTCCTGATGCAAGTATAGATGCTTTCCCAGCTTCTATATAATCAAGCGATACCGTATACATTACATATGGAAGTACAGATGTGCAAAGTGCATGAACAACCATAAATATACTCATATTTATAGGACTTGAAGATATAGAAGATGCTATTACATTCCAATCAGTAAGCGGTATAAGAACTATAAATACAGTAAGCAGACAATAAAAAGTTATTGTAAGCGGTCCATATCCTCTCTGTATTGCAAGCTTTGTGAAAATACTATACATAGCATAAAATATTGCTCCCATAGTTCCTACTGCTATTCCATATACTGACCATTCCATACCTGAAGAAGATTCAAGAACTCCACTTGCCAGAATACATCCAACTATCGCCATAATCATACATAGTATTTTTCTTGATGTTATTTTTTCTCTGAATATAATTGCAGCAAGTATAAGTACAAATAAAGGTGAAAGACTTAAAAGTACTGCTGAAAGCGATAAAGTAAGTTCTTCAATCGCTATATTGTAGCATACATTAAGTCCAAATATTCCAAGTATTCCCCCGCCAAGAAATACCCAGACATCTTTTAATTTTATTTTTAAAAGGCTTTTATCATATAAGTATATTCCTGCTCCCAGTATAAGTACTGCAAGTATTACTCTTGATTCAACTATTGTATAGCTGTTCATATTCATTTTAGTCAGAGTTCTTACAAATATTCCTGCAGATCCCCAAAGTATACCCGAAATAACAGGAAATAAAAATATAAATTTTTTCAAGCGAATACCCTCTTTCATAAAAAGAATTATACTTATTATTATATCAATATTAGTTCCATGTTTCATATATAATAATATCATCTATTTATACGTTTTTTATTTATCCATCTCTATCATATCAAATCTAATAATCTGAGTATCATGATCAACTATAGTCTGATATCCAAAATAAAGCGCTATAAAGCATGCAAGTATATTAGCTGCACAAATCGCAATCATAATAGCTATCTGATACATAATCGCAGTAATTGGAACCGCACCCGCCAGAATCTGTCCTGTCATCATCCCCGGAAGATGCACTATACCCATACCAAGCATAGAATTAAGTGTTGGAAGTGTAGCTGTTTCAAGAGCCTGTCTAACGCATGGAAGTAAAATATTCTTTGATGATGCACCCGCACATATAAGCGCATTTATCTTGTATCTCTGACCATCTAGAGTTTCTCTGAATGCATTGAGTCCAAGAATCATAGCAGTCATAGTATTCCCAAGAACCATACCTCCAATTGGAATCATATACTGTGGATTTCCTAAATCCTGTCCTGCAACAACAGAAATAAAAAATACTATAATAAAAAGATTGGATACAAGTACCGAAATAACAGTTATAAGCTTGAATTTACTATTAAGCCATTTATTTTTGGAAAGTATTCTGTGTATGGTAAATACAATCATAACTACAAGATATGCAAAAGTATAAATCGGGCTATCTATGTTGAAAATATATTCAAGAAGAAGTCCCGCTAACACAAGCTGAAATGTCATCTTCAAACTCGCTACAAACAAAAGCTTTGTCTGACTCATCTTGCACTTTTTCATAACAAGAAGTATCAAAATCAAAAGAAGATAAATCAGTAAAAAACGCGCAATAGAAACTTCTATATTACTCACCTATATCTCCCCCCAACTTTATAATATCGTCTGCAAAAACTTCAACCAGCTTATTGCTGTGTGATATACATACAACCGTAATATTATTTTCACCACAGTATTTTCTGAAATTCTGCATAAGTTCAATAGATGTCTTCTCATCAAGAGCAGCAGTAGGCTCATCCATAAGAAAAACATCTACTGCCATAGAAAGAAAAATTGCCAGAAAAACACGCTGTCTCTCTCCACCCGACATTCTCGTACATACATCACCTGCTTTGAAATCAAGACAGCATATTCCAAGAAATTCTTCTATTTTCTCATCTGATATCGTCTTATCTCCCCTTGAAGTATAATAAAAATCGAAATTTTCCCTTATAGTGGCATCCAGCAGAAAAATTTCCTGTGGCACAAGAAGAACATTTCTTCTGTATTCTAGTACCGGATACTCAGAAATTTCCTTTCCGTTGTATCTAATACTTCCTTCATTTGGTAAAACCATGCGATTCAGCATTTTAAGATATGTACTCTTCCCACATCCACTTTTTCCTATTATAAAAGTGAATCTATTTCTTTGAATTTTTATCTCCGGATATATTATATCTCCATTGAAACACAAACCCGGATTTGAATTAATAATACACATTTCTTCCTCCTTTATTATTTTATATAATATCTTTTAATATATTTTTCTCAATAACGAACGAAATTGACAAAATATATTATATTTGAATATAAAACTAAATTCAATATGGGATAATTAATACATAAATAAAACATAAACTCAAAAGGAAATCTTAAAATAAAATCATTCTAATCATATTCAAATAAAAAGGCCAAGAAATACTGATTTCACAGCATTCTTGACCGTCTATACGCTTATTTTTATATACTATAAAATTTCCTTCATAAAAGTCTCACCTAATGGGCACTTCAAATCACATCCAAGCTCAGTAAGTGCATTTTCAAGTGCATTCAATGTATCAAAAACATCACTCATATTACAGTTTTCTCCCATATGCCCGATTCTTATAACCTTCCCAGCCATAACATCAAAAGATTCTGCTACAAGTATATTGTATTTATCCTTCATAATATTCATAATATCCGCTGAAGAAATTCCCTCTGGAACATCAAAAACTGTCACTGTATCTGAAAATCCACTTTCTGTATATAAAGTAAGCCCCGAATCCACAATAGCTTTTCTCACTGCTGATGCAATCCTGTGGTGACGCTCGAAAATATCCTTATCATCAAAAACATTATCCAAAGCAGTTCTAAGTGCGTAAATATCATATACAGGCATAGTATAAGGGAACCATTTATCCTCATAATATGTTCTGAAAGTAGAAAGATTTGCATAAAAAGATGCTATCGGAGTTTTTCTGTTGTACATAACTTCTTTTGCTCTATCACTCACTCCAACCATTGTAAGACCTGGAGGTGCAGACAAAGCTTTTTGAGATCCAAGACAAAGTATGTCTATATTACCCATAGACAACGGATTTCCAAAAGAAGCTGATACACTGTCGACAACTGTCATAATACCGTACTCTGAAAGTAAATCAGATATACTTTCCACATCGTTTAAAATACCACTTGGCGTATCACAATGCACAACTGTCGCATATTTGAAATCATGATCTTTTTCAAGATACTCCTTAAGCCTTTTGACATCAACTGTATTTTTGTAATCTACTGTATAAAGAACAGGATTACCACCATACATTTTTACAAAATCCTCAAAACCTTTACCATAGATTCCATTGTCTATAACCAGAACTCTATCACCACTTTCAGTAAGTGATGCACAGGCAGCTTCAAGTCCAAGAATACCCTCACCACCTAATATATAGAATTCATTTTCGGTATTAAAAAATTTTGACAGCATAGAACATGTCTCATGGTAAAATTCACAGAAACTCTCGTCTATATCTGGATTTTCCCTTTCAAAAACCATAGACATTCTAACATTTTCCTTTACCTGTGTAGGTCCAGGTGTCATTACTTTATACATTTTTTCACTTCCAATCATAAGATATCTACTTTCATATTAAAACTTTAATTTGGCTTTGTCAAATGTATACTTTTAATTATTTATAACTTAACATATACGAAATGTATCTAATTATATCAGCTTTCTTTTCTGAATTCCTTTGAAAGTATAAATACTCCATAGAATAGAAAACTTGCAACAAGATATATAAGCATTCCATTCCATGATGCACTCTGATTTGGTTCAATAGATTCTATTCCATAAATAATCGGAGACATCATGTTGTTTATGTAATGAAGAAACGATACAATCCATACACTCTTAGTCTTCATATATACATATCCGAAAAATATTCCAAGGGAGATGCATGTTATCTGATGGGATACAACACCGATAAGTCCATATTCCGGCTTCAGATAATATGCAAAATCAAGTGGCATATGCCAAAGTCCCCATATTATTCCTGTAAGAATAACACCTGTTCTTTTTCCTGCTATATTCTGAAGTCTTCCCTGAAGAAAATATCTCCATCCATACTCTTCTCCAAAGAAAAATACAGGCTGAATAAGAAACATAAGTGGCATAAATATAATACTCATCAATCTTCCAGAAACTTCATCTGCTGTTATATATTTTGTTATCTCTGATATTTCACCTGAAGCAACAGTCATAAATAATACATTCGCCAGATAAAGTACAACAAACAGACACCCGTATTTTAACCATTCTTTTGTTCCTCCTGTAAGTCCAAAAGCATCTGTATTTTTCCTGTCTTCTTTAAAGACAATTAGGATAAATACAATACCTGCAATCACTACAGATAATTCAAGTATGCCGTCTATATTCGTATGAAATATTGTCGCTCCAATAAGTATGACTATTGAAATTAATACAATCGCAATATAAAATATGAACCGTTTTTTCGGAATCTGAGGATTATTTTTTCTGGTAATCAAGTATGCAAACATTACACCCGCTGCCGGATAAAGCATCTGTATCAGCGGAAACATCTGTACAGAAAGTCCATTTCTATATGAATACATAAGAGGTATTCCCATCAGAAATGTTACCACAAATACTGATACGAGATATATTAATAATTCTCTTTTTTCTGTAGCCATAAATTCTCTCCCCTCTATATATTTTGTTCTTTTCTAAATTCCTTTGCAAACAGGATTATACCAAATACCAAAACATTGGCAACAAGTGAAGCAACTACTCCACCCCATGATGGATTCCGGCTTGAAGTGGAATTCATTCCATAAATTATAGGCGTCATCATATTATTTATGCAGTGGATAATTGATACAACCCAGATATTTTTTGTCTTCATAAATACATATGCCAAGAATATACCACCTGTAATACAGCCTATCTGATAACTTGCCATACCTATAAGCCCATATTCAGGATCCATATAATAGAAGAAGTTAAGAGGCATATGCCAAAGTCCCCATATTATTCCTGTAAGAATAACGCCCACTCTTTTTCCTGTCATATTCTGAAGTCTACCCTGAAGAAAATATCTCCATCCGTATTCTTCTCCAAAGAATATCATTATCTGAAATAGAAATGTTATCGGTATAAGTATCATTGAAAAAACTTTTTTGAAAGTATCTGTAGATAATACCTGCATCATTTCAGATATATTTCCTGAGAAAAGCTCCTCTAAAAATAAACTTGCAATATAGAATAAGATAAATATAAGAGAATATTTAATCCATCCTTTCATACTTCCTCTCAATCCATACTCTCTCGCCTTTTCCTTATCTTCAACCTTTAGTATCAGGAAAATAAATATAAACCCGATAATTACCAGAGCACTCTCAATAAGACCATTCACATTTATCTTTAGTACAGTTCCCATAATCATAGCAATTATTGCTAAAGAAACTACTCCCAGATAGAATGTATACCGTTTTTGGGGAATCTTTGGATCCCCTTTTCTGACAATCATGTATGTAAGCATTACACATGCTGCTGGATAAAGCATCTGCACCAGCGGGAATACGTCTACTGAAAGTCCATTGTAGTACGAGTAAGCAAGTGGTATTCCTGTCAGAAATGTTATCGCAAATACTGATACCAGATATATCAGCAGTTCTCTTTTTTCATCGTACATAAAACTCCTCCTTTATAAATTATATATGTATTAAGTAAATATATTTTTCTACTCTGTAGTTTAGAATATATACTTATGTTTTTTATTATACAGAGTAAGAATAATTTCCTCAACGTTATTTATTAGATATACTGCTATTTTTATAGTATGTTTTCATATGCTGATATGTATCCATTCTGACTTAGTGCATATTTTATATATGAGGAAATTGGAGTTGTATAGGATAAACAGTTATCGTAGTTATCCCATAGATATTCTTCCTCAGCATATACTATTATGTTATTTATTTCTTCATCAGTTAGTGATATTCTATTTTCTTCTGTTATTTTGTTAAGTTCTATTTTCATCTCGTCGATATAGTACATAAAACCACCTCAAAATTGATAATTATAAAAGCCAGGAATCCATATTACTTAATCTCCTGGCTAAATACTTTTATTTATAATTTTCTTTAATTACAAGTCAATATTACTTATCTCCTCATCCATAATCTCAATTAGTTTATATATAAATGTATCTTCTTCACACCCATCAATTTCAGAAATAATTTTATCCAATATAGAGAATCCTGTATTCGCATACTCTTCTATTATTTTATATATTTCATCTGTATTGTTTATTTCTTTTTCCATCCCTTCCTCGATTAAATCTGGTAATATTGCTGCCTTCATACAATATAATTCACTATCTCCTATTGAATTATCTCGTACAAATCCCATCTTATTTTTTAAAGGGGTTCTATGTCCATCTTTTATCCCAAGGTCAAAAGCCAACATAAATATATCTATATTATATTTGAATGTTTCTATATTTTTATTTTTAATTTTATCAATCAAAGCAATTTCACCAGGTAATTCTTTATATTTACGGTCAATACTCACTCTATCCAACATAACCTATATTACCTCCATTCCAGTTTTAGTTTCATCTGTTTCAAGATACGCATAACTAGATATAACATCTCTATTAAAAACAGTCTCTATCTCATCAGAATATTCTGCTGGTGTAAAGGCTAATATTATTTGTTTTCCTTCACTTATTCCAAGTAATACTTTAGCAAAATTTTCTCTGTTTACATCAGAAACTCTTCCTACTGGTGTATCAATAAATAATAGATTATCGTATCCAGATACTTTATGTAATGCTATTGTAAAAGCTAATGCTAGAAGTTCTTTTTCTGCTGCAGAGCAACTATTCAAGCACGATGTTTTCTCATATTTATGAAATAATTTTAATCTGAAGTTTGAATCTAATTCTACGTTACCATAAGTGTCCTTTTTCCATATTAAGTCATCAAAAGTGCTCATTGTTAATTTTTCCATGTTTACTCTAACATCGCGTATAATTTCATGCTTTACTTCTGATATTATTTTTGATGCAACTGTTACAAATTCTAACTTAGATTTCAATTCTTCACATTCTTTATTAGCTTTAAGTGCCTTTTCATATGAATCTTCAGCTAATTTTAATTTTTTCCCCAAATTTATGATTTCATTCTCTTTTGCTCCAATTTTTCTATCATTTGTTGACATTCTTTTTTCATTTTCTCTTTTTCTATTAAGTTCATCTGTTATCACTTCTAGATCAGAAACCGTAGCTATTCTTTTCCGTAAAATGTCATTGCTATCATTTAAAGCTTTTATTTCATTATTGCACTCATCTAATTTTTCGTATATTTCTAACTTTTCTTCTTCGTATCTATCAATATCTAAATCTAAATTTCTTTCAATATATCTTTTTATCCTAGATAAATTTTTTATATTATCGTCTATTTCTTTATTTTGCTCTATTAGTTTTTTCAATCTATCCTCGAGAGAACTATCTATTTCATTTCTACATATCCGGCATTTATGTTCATTCAAACTTTTTTTAATTATATCTATATTTATATAATTAGGTATCCCTGATGATTTTTCTAATTTTGATATATAATCGATAACTTCATTCTTTCTTTTATACAAACATATTTTTGTCATATATTTTTTAACAAGATTAGATAATTCCTCATTTAAACTATTTAGCCTATGCTCTCTATTAGCTATTTTTCTTTTATTTTCCTCATAATGTTTATTATCTTCTACTACTGATTCTGTTCCATTAAGTATTCTATTAGCTTTCTCAATTGCTTCTTTAGCCTCTTTATTTTGTTCTTCTAACTTATGTATTTCCTCTTTGAATGATTTTATCGAATTCTCTATTTTTTCCTTTTCTTTTAATTTTTCATTTAACTGAGGGGATAGCTTTGATATCTCCTTTGAATATCTACTTTTAAATTCATTTAAGTGCTTTTCTGTTTTATCTATTACATTTACCTGAGATATTTCATATATACTATCCTTTATATGAGAAATCTTATTATTATCCTCATTAAAATAATTCAATAATTGTTCTCCATCAAAATAAAAATACTCTCTTATTTTTCTTGGAAGATATCTATCCACTATATATTTAGCATGATCTCCTTCTTCGATGTTGGTATTACCTTTTTTATCTTTAAATTTAACATTAAATATATCTTTCCCTGTACTT
Source organism: Peptacetobacter hominis (assembly GCF_006861675.1). GTDB lineage: Bacteria > Bacillota > Clostridia > Peptostreptococcales > Peptostreptococcaceae > Peptacetobacter > Peptacetobacter hominis. The sequence continues at coordinate 70,969 of NZ_SGJB01000004.1, forward strand.
ATTTTAGCATTTACATCAAATTTAGAACTTCTTTTAATTGTATATCTTTTCCCATTATTATAAGCTATTATTTCAACTATAACATCACAAGTTTTAAGTCCATTAGATTTTGCTTCTTCTATAGATTTAAGATTACAAATTGGTAATGTATCTTTTTTTGAATCTGATGCTCCAGACCTATGTGGTTCATCTCCATACAGACACCAGTTTATAGCATTCAATAAATTTGTTTTTCCTACCCCATTTGATGCTACTATTATATGTAAATCATTATTCGTTGTTTTTGTAAAATCAAAGGATATATCTTTGTATTGTCTATAATTTAAAATTTTTATCGATTCAAATCTCATATTTCTATTTACTCCTATTTTTAATATATTTATCTATTAATTTTTCATATTCTTTTTTATATTGACTGTTATCATTTTCATGATTTAGTATATTTATCAAAAACATACTCATATCTGCATCGTCTTTTGTTTTTTCTTTTATCTTGTTTATTATAGATTTATTTTTTATCATAAATTAATCTCCTCTAAAATATCATATATCATATTATTAATCGTTACATTATTTATAGAATTCCTTGACAACTCAAGAACTCTATCCATTTCTTTTCTAAAAATCCTTTTTTCCATTTCTATTAATTTGTCATCATAAAATAAATTAAACGATGGTTTTATAATCATATCGTAAATTTCTGCACAATTTTTATTCTTCTCTTGTCTAATTACTCTACCTATTCTCTGTATATATTCTCTTGGATTAGTACTACTTGCCATAACAATCGCTCTTGTTGCTGATGGTATGTCTATTCCCTCATCTAAACATTTAATAGCTACTAATACCTTATATTCTTTCCTTTTAAATAAATCTATTATCCAATCTCTTTCAGACATTCCATTATACTTTTCTGATATAGAAGTTGATCTTTCTTGAGTAAATCTTGCTGCATCTATATTTCTATCTCCCAATATTTTCATTACTCTGTCTATTTGAGAATCAGATACAAATATAATTGTGTCTGATATATCTTGACCTATTTCATCCAACAAACACTCTAATTCTTTATATTTATTTTCTGCTTTTTTTTCTATCTTAGCTCTATTATATCTTAACATTTCTATATAATCATTTGTCTCATCATCTTTATACCTAGAACTTTTGACTATCTTTTCTGTTATTTTTTTATACTCCTCTATTTCATCTTCTGTTAAACTAATAAATCTTGGATGATATGTATATTCGGCTAAAAATGTTTTCCCAGTAATTGGATTTATATTTGTTAAAGCATCTTCCAGGCTAAATTCAAAACTTTCATTACCAAAAAATGATTCAATCAATTTACTTCCGCTTTCATCAAACCATCTTTGTGGAGTTGCACTTAATCCCAACCTATATTTATATAACTTTAATAGCCCACACCTTGTTTTTTTTGCCCCCATTCCATGAACTTCATCAGCTATCAAAAATTTTATTATATTTTTGCTGCTATTTTTTAGTATATTTATAAAGTTATCTGAATGACAAATCTTATGAGTTGTATAAACTACTAAATTATTATATCTACCTGCTGATAATTTACTAATTTCAGATAACAATAACTTATCCCATCGCTTTATATCTCCATTTATACGTATACTTCTATGTTCTTCTATATCTAAATTTTCTATATCTTTTTCCCATTGAGATGACAATGTAACCTGAGGGCATGAAATTATAACTAGTAATTTATTAGTATCTTTTAACGCATTATCCATACATTTTATAGCCGTTCTAGTTTTTCCACACCCTGTAGCCATTTGTAATAGTAGCCATCTATTATTTTCCTCCCATTTTTCTACTGCTTCTTCTTGATAGAAAAATAAATTTAACTTTTCTTTTTTCTTATTTTCAATGATATATTCTTCTTCATCTTCTTTTACATTTTCCTCTGGATAATATTTATATATATCTATATCATTAAATTCAAAATCCTTACTTACAGTTATTAAATGTTCATTTATCGCCGATGGAATATCTTTTATTTCTATATCCGGTCTATCATCATTCCAAAAACTATCAAACTTTTTTATATCTTCATATATATACTCTTCTACACCTTTCCAACTACAGAAAACTTTAAACTCTTCTGTATTTCCTATCCATCCAGATGCAGATTCATTATTAGAACCAGAAAATGATATTATATTTTCTTCATTATCATATAATATTCCAACCTTTTGATGCATTATTCCAGATTTTTCTATTTCTTCCCGATCATATACATGACCATTTTTTTTAATTATTGCTATCTTTATATCTAATTTATTATTAGCTAGCATCCACCCTAATGCTTTTACATGGTCTCTCTTGAATTTATCTTCTATTTCCTCATAATCTTGTATAAAATTATCACTTAGTATTGCATCTATATCATCAGAAAAATATTCTAACATATCTGCATCACTTCTACTAAGTTGAGGACATGTTATCAACCTCATTTTTCCACCATTTTTTATAAATTCTCCTAATCCTCTAGCACTTGTTGCTAAACTAGTTGATGAAAAAAATCCAGCTATTCTATCATACGATTTTGCATTTGATAAGACGGGTATATAAAAATCCTTTAGTATATCATCAAAACCAGAATCATACGATAGCTTTAATGGTATATCTTTAAAATCATTTCCCAATCAAATCACTTCCATTCGATATTAGTCATTATTCTAACATTTAATTCTATATCTTCTATATTCTCGCATATACAATTTATAATATTTTTTAAGTTTGACCTTCTTCTTATACTTGTCGATTCAGATAAATACTTCCTTAATACATCCATTCCATTAACTCTGTCAGATATAGCCGAAGTTAATAATATTTGAACTATTGGTATTTGTAAAAAGAGTTTATTTCTAACTACTAATTTTTCCTCTTCTGTTAACATCATGTATCTTTTACCCAAATCAGTTACTTCAAATGGTTTTTGAAGAGTTACTAATCCCATTAATGCTGCTATCTTATAGTGATTTTCTCCATATTTCATTTGAGCACCCTTTTTTGAGTCTTTGTTTATATAATAACCTATTAATTCATATGTTGTATTTTCTGCAACACTAACAAAATCTAAAACATCATTTATAGATGATAAATTGCTAAATTGTGGTATATTTCCTGGATTTATATCTTTAATCTTATCTTTATTTGAATCAATCAACTTTATTATATTGTCAGTGCTTACATATTCTAAAATATTAATTAATCTATTTGTACTTTGTTCTCTTTCATTGTCAGTATACTTTCTGTATTCATAGTTAAAATTATCCAAAAAAAATAATGTTAATACCTTATTGTAATCTATTTCCTCTTTTAATAATTCATCTATGTACAATTTTTTAATCACCCTTACTTCATTATCTTTCTTCTTTCTTTCAATTCTTTAACATATTCTTGTTCGTCATATCTAACATCAAAATATTTTGCTGCTATTTCAGGGAATTTTTCTTCAAAATCATTTAATGCTTTCATTGATGAACATAATGTGCCTTTAGTTTTATGATGTGCTTGATTAGCTTCACAAAATTCTCTAAATGTCATTTTCTTTAAAAATTGTGGCATATTACACCATCTTGCAATCTGAACAAATAATCCTCTATAAGGACTTTTTTCATAATCTTTATGTCTCATAATATATGGTAAACAACCATATTTTATAATTATTAAAATCCTCTCAAAAACACTTTCTATTTCCTTCTCGTCTTGTCCATCAAATCCAGATAAAACATATAACTTTGTTCCTTTGGTACTATATTTTCTCCAAAGTTTTAGCTTTTCTTCGATTAATTCTCTCTCTTCTATATGGTCAAAAGCAAATATTATATCTCCGTTATATTTTGCTTCATTTAATACTTTTGCTTTCTCATCTGTAAGAAGTCTTATATCTATTCCTTGTCTAAATTGAAATTTCTTTTTTGTTTCCTTTAATTCATCAAACACTTCTTTCCATTTAGAATATCCAAATATATTATCATCCCATAAATATATTCCTTTTCTTTCTGGATCAAGCCATTCTTTTATATGTGAATGGAAGTGAACTTTGTCATATTTTTTATTTACACAAAACTCACACTTTCTAAAACATCCTCTAGTTGCAAATCCTATAGAATAATCTATATAGTCCTTCCAATACACATTTTTATTTTTATGTTTCGTATCATTTTCTATAAACGAATCATATATATGGTAGTCTGGCATATGATGTTCTATTTCGTATGGTAAATCTTCTCCTCCATCAAAATAAAAACCCGTTCCTCCAAAAAATACATTATCAAACTTCAAAATATTTTCATCAATCTCTGTAAAATCGAATACCTTAGATATATATATTGCATCATAGTCTTTTATGCCTTCATAATTATTATTGGTTATTATAGTATAATTTTCTATGAGTTCTACTTCGCATCCCTTTTCTTTAAAATATCCACTTAATTTCATTATAACAAGATTTGGATGTCTTGTACCATTATCCAATAAATCCGCATCTATTAGTCCAATTTTACCTCTTAAATCGTATCTTGTTTTCTTAACTAACACCTTTCACACATCCTATATTAAAAATGATTTATAGATCCATTCTATTATAAAAACACAAAATTTTCTATATCTTTTACTAAAACAAAATAAATCTTATTTCATACATTTTTATAACTTTTATTTTTCACTTTATAACTTCTATATATTAATAAAACTATTAAAATTATATGTTAAAAAAGGGGCTGTCGCATTAACATTTTGTTAGTGCGATAGCCCCTTTCCATCCTTTATCTTACCACTCAAATACATTATTCTCACTATCAACCATACCTGTAATAGTACTCATTCCAAACATCTCTTTAAACAATCCACGAAGTTCATCCATCGCTTCTCTTACATTATCATCATTAACTCCACGGAAACCATCTATAACAATAACAACATTTCTCGTATCCTCGCTTATCTTACCATCCTCACTTTGTCTCCATGTCCAGCGACGAGTCTTCACTGTATTTCCACTCACATAAAGAAGCTCTTTCTCATCTGGTTCTTCCATCTCAGTTCCACCCATCGGAAGGAAGTGATCTCCCTTTTCGAAAAATCTTACACCCATAGAGTTTCCCTCAAACTTATCAACATTATGAACACCTATAGGCACAAAATTCTTCAGAGAAACGGCATTTCCCAAATCTACAAGTGTATTTATATGTGGAAGTTCAGGCTTTTTCTGAACTCGTTTTGCAAGTGCTTCAATAGAACACATAAACTTATTCGGATTTATATTCAAAAGTCTAAAAGAATTTCTGTATGGCTCTATTCTACTGTCCTCTTTTAGATTTATTCCCTGTACTTTCTCTGAAAATTCAACTGCTGCCTCATCCAGCATCTTTGCGATTTCGTCGACTTTATTCGCATTGTCAAACTCAGAAACCACAACTACCCCAACACAGTAATCCGGTAAAACTCTAAATACCTCTTTATCAATAAAAAATTTCATATACTAATCCCTCCAAATAAAAAAGTGTCAATCAAATTGTACTGTAATACATTAAGATTAACACATTTACACATATATTAAAAACGAATTAAAATGCTTGTTATAAGCACTTTTCTTCATATATAAATTTCAGTAGTTTTTTGAAGGAATCGGATTGAACAGACTTTGAAAACACCAACTGAGTATTTTCCCGAAAGTCATCTCCAAGAGGAAGTGTAGTAAGTCCCTCAAATGTCGAACCCCTAGAATATGGAAGTATCGCAAATCCTTTTGACATTCCCACATTTAACAGTTGTTCTGATAGAGTTTTGCAGACTATTATTTGTGGACTTGTTACTCCGAATATTTGTCTGAAATTCTCCTGACACTTCTCGTGATAGTCCGGATTGTCTGATTTTGTAATTAATGGCATATTGGATATTATAGATCCTGCTGTTTCAAATCTATTTACCATAGATTTTGAGCATACAATGGATTGTCTCATTCTAAGAATCGTATAGTATTCATATCCATCAGGAATTTTGAGTGCATCTGGAATAACAAGTGCATCCACTTTTCCACTTTCAAGTATGTCGATAAGTTCCGTATCCTGACCAAATGAGAAGTATATCGGTATATCAGGGAAAGTTTTTTCAAACTTTTGAAGAACCGGTATCTCCAGATAGTCCTGAATCGCTATTCCCAAATGAATACTGCCATCTACAGATGAAACTATATCCTGTAGGAGTTTCTGGTAGCTTTTGTTTATTTCTGTTATTCCGTTGTAGAATTTCTGCCCCTGCTCAGTTAGAACGACTTTTTTGTTGTTTCTCTGAAATAGGGTGCATCCGATTTCTTTTTCAAGAGTACTTATGTATTTACTCATTGTAGTTTGAGCTATGTTGCATTCTTCCGCTGCCTTTGTAAAGTTTTCAAGTTCAGCTGCTTTTAGAAAATATTCTACTTTTGATAAGTCCAATGTCTACACCCCCTTGATTATGATAAAGTTTCAAAAAAGTCCAATTGATATCTAAATTCTCTTTTGTAGATATACCATGTCCTTTATCTGAGTCCCATTTTCAATGATTGGATGGTCATAGTTATCTATGAAGAAATTTTTTATCATATGCGATTTTACAAATCCACACTTTTCATAGAATGGTACAGTTGATGGACTATCACCTGTCCCAACCTGCAGAATGGAATATCTTCCTTTATATTCTCTAATAATCCATTCAATTAATGCTCTTCCATAACCAATTCCTTGACATTCTGGTAATACAGCAATGTTCTTTATTTCTAAAATATCATCATTTTCAATTGTAACTACGCACTCAGCTTTTATACCATTATCATCAAGCACATACATTGTACCTCTTTCAAGATAACGGTCAATCATATCTTCTTGTTCATCTGCCAAAAGCAATAAATCAATATATTGCTTTTTATCTTTTAATACTTTGTATATTATCATTACAGATCCTCTCGCTTGAAATATTTTATGTTTTTTTAATATGTATTCTATATTCTTTAATACCATGACTTTATTGATAAAAATTATATCACTAAACTTTGAGTAAATCCACAAATACAGAACAAACATCTTTTCTATAGAATATTATATGATTTCAACTCTTTTTATAAAATATTCAACCTTTGATATGTCCAAACTGACCTCCACTTAGTATATATATTACATCATGTTACTTTTGATTTATTAGCATACAAAAAGTGAACTTCTATCAAAAAGTTCACTCCTGTTACAATATTTACATTATATAATCGAGTTTTTTCGAGTCTTGTTCTGAAATAACTCGATTATACCTAGATGATCTTCCTTTACCAATTAAATTTACTTGAACCTAGGCTTCTATAAATTCCTAGTTCTCAATCTTTTGTTATACTAAATTTTATTCAAACTCACTCCTCATAAATCAATATTAAACGATTTTTAAGTATGGTTTAGCAAGTAGTCTATATATTCTTTTGTATTATCTATAAAGCATATGCTATCCGATTTTTATTGCCACAAATGTAATATAAATCCATTAATAAATCAAGGTTTGATATTGGCAACAAAAGTATCTTTTATCTTCTTATTTAGGTCTCTCATATTTTTAAATTGGGAAACATTTATCTCACTAATGATAGTATCATACAATTTATCTGGTACGTCCTCTGAAATAAGCTGATAATACTTAGTAATAATTTGATTCACCCTAAAACGAACAAACTTTTTCTTATCTTCATCAGTAAGTAAATTAAAAACACCTTTATAATCGAAACGAGATCTTAATTCGGGAGATATTTTGCTTGTAAAATTTTCTTTAGTAATATTTGATGTAAATACAATAATATAACCATTAGCATCATACTCATCTGCTTGAGAATTTATAATTTTACCGTTTTCAAGAATATCCAAAAAGTAATTGAATACAGCGTTATTAGCTTTTTCAAATTCATCTATTAATATTAAACCTACATCAGATTCATTGACTCTTTTTAACAATTCACCCCCGTCACTTCCAATATATCCTCGAGGGCTACCAATCAAACTGTTAAGCGCATCATGGCTACTGTAGTTTCCAAAACTTATTTTTGCTAACTTCGATTGACTTCCAAGTGCCTTATGAATCGTTCTCGCAACCTCAGTTTTACCTATACCAGAGTCACCCATTAAAAATAATGATAGTATTTTATGTTCGCCTAACTTATTAAATACTCTAAAAGAAGTGACCAATTCTTTAAATTCTTCTTTAAAGCATTCATGACCGTATAACCCTTCATCAAATTTAGAAAAGAATAAATCTAGCTCAGCGTCATCTAAATCAGTAATTTTTTTAACAGAAGAAGATTCTTTAACCGATATTTCTTGAACTTCATCTGTGATTTCATCTCTTTCAACTTCAACATCTGAAAACTCATCAAATATATATCGAAAAATATATTTGATATCTTTTTCGTAAACTTTGTCACAAATAAAAGATATGTTTTCCCCAAAACTATTAAATAATTGTTCAAAATTGAATAGTTGTGAGTCGTCATATTTTACAAAACTAACTATAGAAGAAATATCAACATAATATTGTTGAGATACCTCCAAACTTTCAATCTTTTGAGATGATATTAATTTAGACATACTCAAAAATTCAAATCCTGCACTCATTTGATCAGATTTAAAATTGAAGAACTGATCTCTTGTGTAGAAAAATAATTTACTCATTAGATAACCCTCTTTCGTTTTGTTGTTTTTTAGAATTCATCATCTGTTTCGCTATCCTGTGATTTTATTACCTGTATAATTGCGAGAAGATCTATATAATTATAATCTATGTCCTCATCTTCACCTTTCAACTTATCTACAGTAGATTCAATATATTGACTATTATGAACCTCACTATCCGAATCAGATTTTGAAAATTGACTCAACTCTTGAAAGAATTCAAATGAATTTTTTAGTCCATTAACCTTCGTTTTTCCTTTGTATATTCCGATTAAAGATACCTTTCCGATAAACAAGTCATCCACATTATACATATTCTCAAATTCATTCTCGAATGTGAGCGGAATTTTTATTAGTACTTTTTCCTTACTATTATTAATTTCGCCTTTTAGTTTATAAGAATAATCCTTGAACATAGAATTGAATAAATTGTTGATATCAAGTCCACCTGATTCTGGCAAATTCATACCTTTGAAAGAACCATTGGAAAACATTTTAACTGTTCTCAATTCTGTTTCATTTTCTAAAGATAGTGATACCTTATCAATTCTAATAAGTTGACCCTCTTCAAGGCTATTAAAATCAGTAACAGGTTTACATTTGTCCATAACTTCGCTCAAAATAAGCGATTTTGTCATAGTTACTTTAAAATTTTCAAGGACCTTTTGCGAATCTGTTGAACCCGACTTAATATCGGAACCGATCTCAGCGTTGAATAATTTCAAAAACTTTGTCCCCATTTTTGCCTGCATCGCCGCATCAACAGTGTCGTTTTGTCCAGTTTCTATACTTTCATCTGTCTTGATAACATTACTTAACATCATCTTTATTTCATATACTTTTGAAAAGTTTAAGTAATAAATATTGAATAGCATTATAAAAGCTCATCCTCCTTTTTATATTTAAATTTTAAATTTATCTTAAACAAATATACTCTAACTTATTTCATACAAAAAAAGGTGAACCTATAATTGAAAGGTTCACCACATAATCTACTACCTGGCCGCTCTTTTTATTAGACGCTCACGGTTTGCGACAAAAGTATTCTATATAACTATAATATCATCTCTTCCTACAGAATACAATAACTAAAATCTTATTCCCACTCTATTGTTCCAGGAGGCTTAGAAGTTATATCATACACAACTCTGTTAGCTCCATCAACTTCGTTAACTATTCTGTTAGATATTCTCTCTAACACATCGTATGGCATTTTGTACCAGTCAGAAGTCATACCGTCAGAAGAAGCAACAGCTCTTATACCTACTAGATAAGCATAAGTTCTCTCATCTCCCATAACTCCAACAGTCTTAACATCTGGAAGTGTAGCAAATGCCTGCCATATATCTCTGTAAAGACCTGCTCTCTTAAGCTCTTCCATGTATATAGCATCTGCTTCTCTTAATATATCACATTTTTCTTTTGTTACTTCACCTATAACTCTTATTCCAAGACCAGGACCTGGGAATGGATGTCTGAATATAAGATCTTCATCTATTCCAAGCTCTAGACCTATTTTTCTAACCTCGTCTTTGAATAATTCTCTTAATGGCTCTATTATTTCCTGGAAATCTACATCTTCAGGAAGTCCACCAACGTTGTGGTGAGATTTTATAGTAGCTGCACCGTTTCCGTGCCCACTCTCTATAACGTCTGGGTATATAGTTCCCTGTACAAGGAAGTCCATTTTTCCTAGTTTTTCAGACTCAGCTTCGAATACTCTTATGAATTCTTCACCTATTATTTTTCTCTTCTGCTCAGGCTCAGTTACACCTTTTAATTTAGAAAGGAATCTGTCCTCAGCATTTACTCTTATAAGGTTCATATCGAATCTTTCTTTGAATATTCTTTCAACATCGTCTCCCTCGTTCTTTCTTAAAAGACCGTGGTCAACGAATATACAAGTAAGGTTGTCACCTATTGCTCTGTGCATTAATACAGCTGCAACAGAAGAGTCAACACCACCGCTTAGTCCGCAAAGTGCTTTTCTGTCCCCTACTTTTTCTTTTATTTCTCTTATTTTATCTTCTATGAAAGAATCTGTAGTCCAGTCTCCCTTAACTTTACATACATTGTAAAGGAAGTTTCTAAGTATTTTATCTCCCTCTAGACAATGCTCAACCTCTGGGTGGAACTGTACTCCGTATATATTTTTCTCAACGTTCTGCATAGCTGCTATTGGACAGTCTGCAGTGTGAGCTATTATTTCAAATCCTTCTGGAAGCTCTGATATGTAGTCAGTGTGACTCATCCATACAGAGTTTGTTGTAAGTCCTTCGAATAAAGCAGATTCTCCGTAAGTTATTTCAGTTTTTCCGTATTCTTTCTGCTGTTTTCCACCTTTTTCAACTTTTCCGCCTAAAAGATGAGCTATAAGCTGATCTCCGTAGCATATTCCAAGTATAGGTGCTCCTATTTCGAATATTTCCTTTGATATAGTTGGTGAATCTGGAAGATATGCACTGTTTGGTCCACCTGTGAATATTATTCCTGATGGGTTTTTAGCCTTTATTTTTTCGATGTCTGTAGTACATGGAAGAATTTCACAATAAACATTGTTTTCTCTTACTCTTCTTGCTATCAGCTGGTTGTACTGACCACCGAAGTCTATGACTAGCACTAATTCATGTTTCATCACTATTCTCTCCTTATATTTAAAATATTTTTTTGCATAAAAGTTACATTATAATACTTTTATTATACTTGAAATCCCCAACAATTAAAAGATTTATTGTTAAATTGTTCGATAGTTTTATTTAATTGATATTATTAAAAAAGGATTTCGGAAAATCCGAAATCCTCTTGTATACCATTTTTTTAAATGCTTTTATTACATCATTCCAGGCATTGCCCCAGCCATTGGGTCTGTATCTTTTTCTGGAATATCTGCAACTGCAGCTTCTGTTGTTAGGAATACTCCTGCTATTGATGCTGAGTTCTGAAGAGCTGTTCTACTTACTTTTGTAGGGTCAACTATACCAGCTTCTATCATATTTATATATTTTTCGTTAAGTGCATCAAATCCAACCTGAGGTTCTGCATCCATTACGTTTTTAACTATTACAGCACCTTCAAGACCTGCATTTATTGCTATCTGTCTTAGAGGTTCTTCAAGAGCTTTTCTTATTATTACTGCTCCAAGTTTTTCCTCTCCGTCAAGTTCATTTATAAGTTTTTCAAGTGCAGGTATTACACTTACAAGTGCTGTACCACCACCTGCTACTATACCTTCCTCAACTGCTGCTTTTGTAGCATTTAGAGCATCTTCTATTCTAAGTTTTCTTTCTTTCATTTCAACTTCTGTAGCTGCACCGACTTTTACTACTGCAACTCCACCTGCAAGTTTTGCAAGTCTTTCCTGAAGTTTTTCTCTATCAAAATCAGATGTAGTCTGTTCTATCTGATGTCTTATCTGTGAAATTCTATCTTCTATAGCGTTTTTATCTCCGGCTCCACCTACTATTGTAGTAGCTTCTTTTGTTACTTTTACAGATGATGCATTACCAAGCATATACATCTGAGTATCTTTTATATCGTAACCTAATTCATCAGATATTACCTGAGCACCTGTAAGAACTGCTATATCTGCAAGCATTTCTTTTCTTCTGTCCCCAAATCCCGGAGCTTTTACTGCAACAACATCGAATGTTCCTCTTAATTTGTTTACTACAAGTGTTGAAAGTGCTTCACCTTCTACATCTTCAGCTATTATAAGAAGTTTTCTTCCCTGCTGTACTATCTGTTCAAGAACTGGTAATATGTCCTGTATGTTAGATATTTTCTTGTCTGTTACAAGTATGTATGGATTTTCAAGTACAGCTTCCATCTTATCCACATCTGTTACCATATAAGCTGATACAAATCCTCTGTCAAACTGCATACCTTCAACTGCATCTAGTTCTGTATGCATAGTTTTTGATTCCTCAACAGTTATTACACCGTCTTTTCCTACTATTTCCATAGCTTCAGCTATAAGTTTACCTACTTCATCATCTCCTGCTGATATAGATGCAACCTGAGATATTTCCTCTTTTGTAGATATAGTTTTTGACTGTGCTTTAAGCTCTTCAACTGCAACTTCTACAGCTTTGTTTATACCTTTTCTAAGAAGTACAGGGTTTGATCCTGCTGTTACGTTTTTAAGTCCTTCTCTTATTATAGCCTGAGCAAGTACAGTAGCTGTTGTTGTACCATCTCCTGCTATGTCGTTTGTCTTAACTGCAACTTCTTTTACAAGCTGAGCACCCATATTTTCAAATCTATCTTCAAGTTCTATTTCTTTAGCTATTGTAACACCGTCGTTAGTTATAAGTGGTGCACCGAATTTTTTATCAAGTATTACGTTTCTTCCTTTTGGTCCTATTGTAACCTTTACTGTATCAGCAAGTTTGTTTACACCTGCTGCAAGTGATTTTCTTGTATCTTCAGAGAATTTTATTTCTTTTGCCATGTCAATCTACCTCCCAAAATAATACTTATTCGTATATTCTGATTTGTGCTTTGTGCACATTTATATGATTCTTATATTCTGATTGTTTTTTCATTATTCAAGAACTGCAAGTATGTCGCTCTGTCTAAGTATTGTGTACTCTTCTCCTTCAACCTTTACTTCTGTTCCCGCATATTTTGAATATATTACCTTGTCGCCTTTTGCAACTTCCATCTTCACTTCTTTTCCGTCTACTACTCCACCTGGTCCTACTTCGACAACCTCTGCTATCTGTGGCTGTTCCTTTGCTGCACCTGCAAGTATTATTCCGCTGGCTGTTTTTTCTTCAGCTTCAGCTTTTCTTATTACTACTCTGTCGGCTAATGGTCTTATTTTCATATTATATGCCTCCCAATCTATATTAGAATATTTTTTTCTTATTATTTAGCACTCTAATACTAAGAGTGCTAACAATTATTATAATATACCTTTTTACATCAATTTTCAATACCTATATAAATATTTTTTTATTTTGGTTTAGATTGATTTTATAATGCTCTATTTATAGAGTCCAATATCGTTCTATTTTCCTATTCCAAGCTCTCTTGCATAGTAGAAAAGATACTGCTGAGCATATCCTGCACTCACTCCAAATTTATCAAGTGCAAATTTTCTTATTTTTGTAAGGCTCATATCGTCCTCTACATAAAACTCCTGCATCACTCTTTTTACCCATACATCTACCGGGAAAGTATCCATTTTCTGCATTCCAAATAATGCTATACAGTCGCATACCTTTGGTCCTACACCATTGAATTCAAGAAGTCTTTTTCTGCACTCCTCTGTATCCATCTCTCTGAATGATTTTACATCTATTCCCGATGATTTCACCGCTTCACATGTGGATTTTATGTATTTATCTCTGAATCCTGTTTTACAGTCTCTTATTTCTTCAACTGTAGCCTTTGAAAGTTCTTCCGGTGTAGGGAATGCATAGTATTTTTTGCCTCTGTATTCACCTATATAACTTCCGTATCTTTCAGAAAGGTTCTCTATTGCCCTCTGTATCATCGGTATTCTGTTGTTTGAAGATATTATAAATGATATAAGCATCTCCCAGCTATCCTGTCTGAGTATTCTTATTCCCCATCCGAATTTGCAGGCTTTTTCAAGGTATTCGTCGTATGATTTCAGATCCTCTTTTATTTTTGAGTAATCTGTATCCATATCGAAGTAATCACGCCATATATTTTCATAGTCTTCCATGTTTGTGTTGTCTATGTATATATTATCTCCTTCTCTTCTTACATTTATAACTTTTCCCATAGCTACTCCTGTAAAAGAATCGTCTTCTTCTCTATGCCATCTGAAACACTGACCACATTCAAATACATGAACAGGATCAAAACTGTCTGCTCCCTCTATTACTATTCCATTTTCTATCTCATATACGTTCATTTCTTACCTCCGCAATTTCTTATATATCTAATTATAATACCCATATACAAAATATATAACTCCTTTTATTTATTTTAGTTCAATATAATTGTAACCCGATTGTAAAATATTGGATTTATATTTATTACAATTTGATGACATATAGTACTTTTGTTGTATATCCTTCTATTAGTATGCTATTATACAGTCAAAGAACGTCTTTAAAATTATTTATGAGGTGTTGATTATAAGGGTGTGTCTCTCATTACATCATCAGGAGGTGTAGAGTATGGTGAATTTCATCAATAAAAACAGTAAATCTCTATCTATCGTTTTGATATTTATAGCTGTATTACTTATAATTTTTATTTTCACAAGCGAAAATATATTTGGAGATAGAGCAGAACATATCGCTACAACTTTAGTTGACTTATACTTGTTGACGATCTGGTTATTTATAAGTTTAAAGGCAATATGCCAAAACAGTATTTACTCTGACAAAGTAAATAACAATCTTTGTGCTTTTTCAATAGTACTTGCTATTTTATCAGCAATACTATACTTCATCGTAGGAAAGAATATTATATATCTATATCTTGCTATAACTATAGTCATAGATATCTATCTATATTTACATAAAAAACTAAAATCAAATAAAAAAGATGTATCCGTTTGATGCTAATTATAAATATAAAAACTCCCCTGTTTATACAGGGGAGTTTTCTGTGGAGTATTGATTTTAGAAGAATAAATTTATAAGTATCAGAGCTGCTGCAACCTGTACAGTTCCTACCATTGCACCGTACATAGTTACATCTTTGCCCTGTCTTAAAAGCTCTTTTACATTTACTTTAAGTCCTATAGCCGCAAGCGCTATTATTTCAAATTTGTTGCTTATCTCTTTACACATCATTGATACATTTTCTGGTATGAATCCCATTGAGAATAATGCACATGTTATAAAGAATCCTATTACATACCAAGGTATTTTTATTCCGCCTTTTTCAGCAGCCTCTTCGCTGTACATTTCAAGTCCGTTTTTCTTTTCTTCTCTTGATTTAAGTATAGTGAAGAATATTACTACAAATATTATACATACAACCCTTACAAGTTTGAATATTGTCGCCATGTCTTTTACTTCAGGTCCTACTATTGCACCGCTCGCAACAACCTGACCTATCGACTGAAGTATTCCACCTATCATAGCTGAACTTCTAAGTGTTTCATTTCCATAAAGGAATGCTGTAATTGCAGGAAGTAAAAACATAAGCACTATTCCTGTTACATTTACTATTGTTATTGCTATTCCCTTATCGTTGTCATCTGCTCCTACAACTGGTGCTGTAGCTGCTATTGCCGAAGAACCGCACACTGCATTTCCGCTCGCCATAAGGTATCTGAAATTATTTCCGAATCCAAGTTTTTTACCTATAAATAAAGCTGATACTATTGTTATTGCCATCTGTATAACTATAAACATTATACCGCCGACTCCAAGTGCCATTATATTTCCTACACTAAGCGTTGCTCCAAGCAGAACTATTGAATACGCCAGAAGATCTGTTTCCGAAAATTTATATCCACTCATCATTTTTGACTGATCAAATGAAAGATTTCCAACTATCATTCCAAGAAATATTGCTATTGATGCAGCTCCTACGTTTGGTATAAATTTTGCCGCTACGACAGATGCCATAGCAACAGCCGCCGATACTGCAAATCCCGGTATTATCGATTTTATTCTTTCAGGAAGTCCTATCATAACTCCCGACTTTAAAGTTCCCTGATTCTGCATTTTTGTTCCTCCTTATTTTAAAACTTTTATCTCGTGTCTATGCTTTCAGTATACGCCTCGTCTAACCATTAGTAAAATGAATATATATAATCTACATTATTAAAAAATTTAATATAAATTGTGCTATAATTGTAGTATCAGGAATCAATTTTGAAGGATGTGGTATATATGTTTGAAGAACTAAAATCGTTTATCACTGTCGTTGAGCTGAAGAACTTTACAAAAGCAGCTGAAAAGCTTAGCCTGTCTCAGCCAAGCGTAAGTGTACATATAAAAAATCTCGAAAATCACTTCGGTGTAAAACTTATAGACCGTTCTGTAAAACAGAAAAGTATAGCAATTACAGATAGGGGATATCTTCTTTATAGAAGAGCAAAGGAAATTATAGAGCTTATGGATACTACTGTTCAGGAGGTAAAAAACTACAGCGAAAATATAAGCGGCAGTCTAAGAATAGGTGCCAGCCTTACTATAGGTGAGTTTCTTCTTCCAGAGCTTATAGCATATTTTTCTGAGAAATATCCGGATGTGAATATAGAGGTTTTCATTGAAAATACTTCAAAGATTGCAAATATGGTAAAAAATCTGAGCATAGATATAGGTATTATAGAGGGAAACATTTCATCATCAGACTTCAATCAGACATTCTTCTATAAAGATGAAATGGTTCTTGCATTTCCTTACTCAGAAAAAAGCCTGATTCACAAAAAGGACTATAGAGATCTTATTTCAGGAAGGAAATGGGTAGCAAGGGAATCCGGTTCCGGTACAAGGGATTTTCTGGATATGTTCCTGAGTCAGAACAAGATAACTCCTGAATCTATAACAGTTCTTGGAAGTAATTTTGCAGTCAAAGAAGCTGTAAAAAATAATATGGGTATAACTCTTCTTTCAAAACTTATATGTAAACGTGCTGAAAGAAAAGAGGAGATTGTATGCGTGTCTCCGGATGAGACATATGTGAGAAATTTTTCGTATATAGTTTCAAAAAATATAACTCCAAGTAGAGCTGCAACCGTATTTATAGATGAGCTTAAAAGCTATTCAGAATCATTATGCATATAATATTGTTAATTATTACATTATCAAATTATAAAAGCCTCTGATTTTTATATCAGAGGCTTTATTTATTATTCTTCTGTATTTTCATTTTTTTCCAGTTCTTCTTTTTCATGCTTTTTATTTTCTGTTATTCCTTTTATTCCAGCGAATAAAAATATCAGCACTCCAAGAAATTCCACTGTAGGTATATTCCATCCCTCAACTTTGTAAAGATATAACATTACAAAAAGAGCTATTGTGGAAACTATACTATATATATAGTGTCTGTATCTAAGAAAGAATATCATAATTACATTCCTAATTCTTTGAACTGTCTGCTTCCTGGTTTTACAAGTTTCTCTTTTCCTTCTTTACATAGAGGACATTCATCAGCGTCAAATACCTGTATGTCAAGTTTTATTGCACTGTATATAGGCATTCCTATATCTTCGCTTGTTCTGTCAGCTATACATGCAACACCTATAACTTCTCCACCTAATTCTTCAAGAACTCTTTTAGTTTCTTTTGTTGATTTTCCTGTAGTTACAACGTCTTCTGCTATTATTATTTTAGCACCTGGCTTAACTTCGAATCCTCTTCTAAGTTCCATAGTGTTGTCTTTTCTTTCAGTGAATACTGCTTCTTTACCTAACTGTCTTCCTAGTTCGTAAGAAACTACAACTCCACCCATTGCTGGCCCTACTACAAGGTCTATATCAAGATCTTTTATCTGCTCAACAACTGTGCTAAGTACCTGCTCAGCGTACTCTGGGAATCTAAGAACTTTTGCACACTGTATATATCTGTTACTGTGCTTTCCTGAAGATAAAAGGAAGTGTCCTTCTAATAATGCATCACTTTTTTTAAGTATTTCTATTACATCTACATTGCTCATATCTTTGTCCTCCATTTATATTATTATTTCATTTTTAGTCTTTATCTTTAATCCATATACTATTATACAATAGTTTCTCAGTATGTAAAATTATTTTTGTATACAATTTGAATTTTGTTTTATATTATACCTCTTATTTCATCAAGGTTTTTTATTCCCTCGCTGTCCATAAGTTCTTCCAGTTCTTTAAGTATCTGTATTCCCGCTTCAGGATTCATGAAGTTTACAGTTCCAAGCTGTACAAGAGTTGCTCCAGCCATTATAAATTCAAGTATATCCTTGGCTGAAGATATTCCTCCCATTCCTATTACAGGTATGTTTACTGCCTGACTTACCTCGTATACCATTCTAAGTGCTATAGGTTTTATAGCTGGTCCTGAAAGTCCTGCTGTCACATTTTCAAATACAGGTTTTCTTCTTTTTATATCTATTGCAAGTGCCTTGAATGTGTTTACAAGAGATACACCGTCTGCTCCCTCTTCTTCACATACTTTTGCCATTCCAACTATGTCTTCCGCATTTGGAGAAAGTTTTACTACTAGAGGATGTTTACATACTTTTCTTACCTCTCTTACAACTTCTCTTGCAACTTCATTTTTTATTCCGAAAGCCATTCCACCGGCTTTTACGTTAGGGCATGATATGTTAAGTTCCACTATATCTATATCCTGGTCGTTTAAAAGTTCTACACCTTTTACATAGTCCTCCAGACAACCTCCACCAACATTTGCTATTCTAACGCATTTAAGGTTTCCGAAGAAAGGCATTTCGTGATCTATGAATCCCTGAACTCCAGGGTTTTCAAGTCCGACACTGTTCATTATTCCAGATGGAGTTTCATATATTCTAAGTCCGTTGTTACCTGGTTTTGCATTTAGAGTAAGACCTTTACTGCTTATTCCTCCAAGCTCGTTTACATCGTAGTACTCGTTGTATTCTTTACCAAACCCAAATGTACCAGATGCCATTATTATAGGGTTTTTGAATTCTATATCACCGAATTTTACTCTTAAATCTGCCATTAGAAAATCACGTCCTCTCCCCAGAATACTGGTCCGTCTTTACAAGTCTTTTTGTTTCCGCCTTTTGTTTTGCATGTACATACAAGGCAGGCTCCTACACCACAGGCCATGTGATTTTCAAGAGAAACCATTATTCTTGTATCTGTTCCTTCACACATTTTTACAAGTTTTTCCATCATAGGAGTAGGTCCACATGTAAGTATATAGTCGTACTCGTTTACATCAAGTATATCTGTTATAAATGTATTTCCTGTAGTTGTTTTTACTTCATTACAGTATTTACTGTACTCTTCAACAAGTATCGGCTCTTCTCTGAATCCAAGATATGCATCGCATCCAGGCATATTTTTAGCTACAAGGTATAGAGGAGCAACTCCTATTCCTCCACCTACAAGAGCAACTTTTCCTTCTACTTTTTCATATCCGTTTCCATAAGGTCCCTGAAGCTGTATTTCATCTCCTGCTTCAAGTTTTGCAAATATCTCAGTTCCTTCTCCCACAACTTTGTAAAGGAAGCTTATGCTTTCCTCGTCTATATCGTGGATACTTATCGGTCTTGAAAGTACCGGGTATTTATCCCATGCTCTAAGCATATAGAACTGTCCCATTTTTCCTTCAAAGTTTCCTGCAACCTTCATTCTGTACATATCTTCACCGATATATACATTTTCTAAAATTCTGCTCATCTAATATCTTCCTTTCATCTATTTTGGTTCTTCTATTCCTAAAAGCTTCATTATAAGCGCCATTCTTACATACATTCCGTATCCTGCCTGCTTGAAATATACTGCTCTTTCATCCGAATCCACATCTGTAGATATTTCATTTACTCTTGGAAGTGGATGAAGAACTAACATATTTTCTTTTGCAGATTTCATTTTTTCCGCATTAAGTATGTAAGTATCTTTAAGTCTTTCGTACTGCTCTATATCGTCAAATCTTTCTCTCTGAACTCTAGTCATATAAAGTATATCAAGATCCGGTATAGAACTTTCAAGATCTGTTGTTTCAACAAAATCGTGTCCAGCTATTGCCTCTTTTACATAGTCAGGCATTTTTAACTCTTCTGGTGCTATAAATACAAATTTTGTACCTTTGTATCTTGACATAGCCTTTGTAAGTGAGTGTACTGTTCTTCCGTATTTCAGATCTCCGCAAAGTCCTATTGTATGACCTTCAAGAGTTCCTCTAAGAGATTTTATTGTAAGAAGATCTGTAAGAGTCTGAGTTGGATGCTGATTTCCACCATCTCCCGCATTTATAAATGGACGAGGGCATACCTCTACTGCTTCTTTTGCAGCACCTGCCACCGGATGTCTCATCGCTATTATATCAACATAATTTGATACTGTTTTTATTGTGTCCTGAAGAGTTTCCCCTTTTGTTGTTGAAGATGCTCCAGGATCTGAAAATCCTACTACACGTCCGCCAAGTCTGTTTATAGCTGATTCGAAGCTAAGTCTTGTTCTTGTAGATGGTTCGAAGAAAAGTGTTGCCATAAGTTTACCGTCACATACATGGATAAACTTTTCAGGATTTTCTATTATTCTGTTTGCCAGTTCAAGAACTTCATCTATTTCTTCTACAGTGAAATCCTCTGGCCGTATTAAACTTCTTGATTTTAACATGTCGTATCCCCTCTCCTAGACTCATAGAAACGTTATAGAGCCTTTTATTTCTTTTAGTAGCTTATCACCTTTGTTTTTTTATGTCAATAAAATCATTATTTATCTATATTTTACCATATTGCCTATCTTAAAAAGAATATCTAACCCCAAAAAAGCTCACATAAAATGTGAGCCTTTATTTATATATTATTCTGTTTTTATAATACTCTTCTGGCTGTTACAAAATGGCTTGTATAATAATCTGAATCTATACTTGTAACTTTTACAACATCTCCTGAATGAGGAGCATGTATCATACATCCATTTCCTACATATATTCCTACATGACTTACATTTCCTGTTCCATCTGTAGCAAAGAATACAAGATCTCCTGCCTGAAGCTGATCTCTCGATACCTCTGTACCAACATTTGCCTGATCTCTTGATACTCTTGGAAGAGACACTCCTACTGCATTTCTGAATACATAACTTGTAAATCCTGAACAGTCAAACTTGTCAGGACCTGTTGATCCCCAAAGATATGGAGATCCTTTCTTTGAGTACGCAAGGTTAAGTACAGCCTGTACACTGTAGCTGTCAGCTGAAGGTACATCTATTACATTTCCGTTTACATCTACAGAAGGTACTATAGGTGCTTCATCTGTTACATAGTCCGCATGCACATATCCTTCTGTACCCCGGTTTCTTACCTGAAGCCAGTCTCCTTCTTTTTTAACAACTGTAAGGGCACTTCCCTTATCAAGTTCCTCTATTACTTCAGCTGAAGTATTGTCAGCTGCTCTAAGGTTAAGAGTAGACGCCGTAGTGAACGCAACTCCCTCTGATATATCTACAAATTCAGATGAAATCCATGCTTCGTCTTCTCCGTCCTCTACATTAAGCCATTCACCCTGAATTCCTATTACTTTGAACTGCTCTCCCTCTTTTGCAACTCTTTTTACACTTCCATCTATTCTTACATTAACTGATTTTCCGTCTTTTACAGTAGCTGTCTTGTATGGCGCCTCCTGATACTCCTCTATTACTATTCCAGTTTCAGAAGATGCTTTTACTTCTCCTATTTCATCTGCTGATACAAGAGCTGTTCCACCTGCTATTATAACCGCAGACATTACAAGAGACATTATTTTATTCTTATCCATCGATACACCTCCTAAATAACATTATATCCATTCCTCTGTTTTTTATACGTCTAATCTATATTATACAATCAACTTTTTATAATGTAAATGATTTACATAACATTATCATATATATCAAAATCAATATAGAAAGTACTTCCCTTTTGATACTCACTTTTGACCTTCAATTCCGTATTATGTCTTTTTGCTATTCTCTGGGCAATTGCAAGTCCAAGTCCTGTTCCTCTTTTATTTCTTTCATCTCTGCTTCTACTGAATCTTTCAAATATATTTTCTATATCTGAGTCCGCTATTCCACATCCTCTATCTTTTACAGATACTCTTACCTTGTTGTTATATGTATATACCTTTATTTTTACATCTGTATTTTCCTCTGAAAATTTCACTGCATTATCCCCAAGTACAAGTATAAGTTGTCTAAGTCTGGCA
The DNA here is from genome assembly GCF_006861675.1 of Peptacetobacter hominis. GTDB lineage: Bacteria > Bacillota > Clostridia > Peptostreptococcales > Peptostreptococcaceae > Peptacetobacter > Peptacetobacter hominis. Next base: position 93,501 of record NZ_SGJB01000004.1, read on the forward strand.
TAGTCACCTTTTATATATGTTTCACCAACCGATATATCAGTTATTACATTTATATTTTTTTCTGCTGCAAGGTGTCTTATACTTCTCGATGCATCAGATACAAGCTCCTGTATATTTATTATATCCGAGTCTATCTTAAACTTCGCATTCTGAAGTCTTGAAAGTTCAAGTGTATCATTTACAAGTCTCTGCATATAGATACTCTCATTTTTTATTTTTTCTATCATTTCATCTTTTTCATTTTCATCACTTACAATACCGTCGCTTAACATCTCTGCCATTCCTCTCATAACGGTTACAGGCGTTCTAAGCTCATGAGATATATTTGATATAAACTCTTCTCTGAGTTTTTCAAGTTTATCCCTTTCCTCATCTGCTTTTTTCAGTTTTTCGGACATAGTATCTACAGATTTCCGAAGTTGCCCAATCTCATCATTTCTCTTAAGTCCTGTTTTTTTACCTGTATTTCCCTTTGCTATCTCAGATATCGTATTTTTTATAACTGATAGTGAATTTATCATTCTTCCAGATAAAAATATACCTGCAATAACCGATAGTATTATAGCTGAAACTATACTCATTATAACTATCATAAATACATTTTTTATACCCGACTCCATAAAATTCATATTTCTATCGAGTACAACTCCACCTATAATTTCATCATTTTCTCCATATACGGGAGCATATGATATTATATGTCCCCGAAAACTCCTTTTATTTATATCCGAAACTACGCCGCTTTCCCCGGAAAAAGACTTCTGTATAACATCCATATATCCCTTTGGCATATCGCTATATGTATTATAAACAGTTTCTCCGCCTGTTATAACATCTTCATTCTTCATATCTATAATAAATACTTCAGCATCTGCAAGACTGTTTGCAAGCCTTATATAACCTTTTATACCTCCTGACATACCTGAATGATTCCGATTATTTTTCTTTCCTTTTCCCGAAACTCCCCGGCCGGATGATACTCCGTCTGTTACACTTTGTGATCCCGATATATTTTCAGATATCGACTTTGTGTGGTGCATCAGATCATCTGCTGTTGTATCTATACTATACTTCATAAAGAATATAAGAAAAACTGTGCACATAACCGCAGAGAAAAGAATTACTATTCCCGCAATATAAACGGCGATTTTTGATTTTATGCTTTTAAATCCGAGATATCTTTTCAAATTTATATCCCACCCCTCTTACAGTAGTTATATCCCATCCTTTTTTTTCATACTTTTCAATTTTTGCTCTAAGTCTTTTTATATGCGTATCAACCGTTCTTATATCACCGTAGTAATCAATACCCCATATACTATCGAGAAGATTATCCCTTGTAAATACTTTCTGCGGAGATGACGCTATCATTATAAGAAGTTCCTTTTCTTTTTTTGTAAGTGACAACTCATCCTCATTTATATACACAGAAAATTTTTCTATATCTATAGTCAGATTACCACATTTTATTGTATTTTCATTTGTTTCAACCTCTATTTCTCTTCCTATTCTTCTCATTATAGCTCTTATTCTTGCCATTACTTCCGCTGGAGAAAACGGCTTTACAATATAATCGTCTGCACCTATATCAAGCCCCATTATTCTGTCCATATCCTCACCTTTCGCTGTCACCATTATAATAGGAACATTTGAGTATTTCCTTATTCTTCTGCATACCTCAAAGCCGTCAATTTCGGGAAGCATAACATCCAATAGTATAATATCCGCTCCATCTTTTTCGTATATCTCTATTGCTTCCTTGCCATCATACGCCGACATTGTACTGTATCCCTGATTTTTACAATATTTTACAAGTACATCATTTATATCTCTATTATCATCAACTATAAGTATTTTCATATCAATTCCTCCTTTATGACAATTATACATCCGTATTCTGTACTTTTTGTGTCATTTTTTTATTTTGTCACTTAAAGGACACATTTCTGATTTATTATACAATCAAAGGATAGAACAAACAAAATCAGAGTATTAAAACAAATTGAAATGGAGGTATTTATTATGAAAAAAAGATTAAAAGTTATAGGACTTGCAGCAGCTTCTTCAGTAATGCTTCTTTCAACATCTATATATGCTGATTCAACAGGTCAGTCTCTTGTTGATATAGTATCAAAAATCACTGGAAAAACTACTACTGAGGTTACAGAAATGAGATCTGATGGTATGACATATGGAGAAATCGCAGCTTCTTCTGGTAAACTTGATGAATTCAAAAAAGAAACAGGAAAAAACAACTGTACAGGAGATGGAACTTGCACATATTCTCAGGGTAATGGTAATTGCGATGGCACTGGTTATGGAAATGGTACATGTAATGTAAATTCCAACTCAGCCGGCAATTCACAAAACAGTTCATATGAAACAGATAACAGCAATAGTACTCAGAATAATTCCAACAGTAGCGGATTACAGAACGGTTCTGGAAATGGAAACAAAGGAAACGGACCTCGTGATGGTTCCGGCAAGGGTAACGGTGGACATGGAAGAAGGGACGGCAGTTGCATAAATAATTAAATCCATAAAAAAATAAAAGGCAGGGTTAAAACCCTGCCTTGTTTATTCACTGTAATACTTTGAGTAAATCTTAGTACCATCCTCTTAATTTCATAGCAGTTGCTACTCTCTTAACTGAGTGCATGTATGCAGATTCTCTCATTGTTACATTGTATTCTTCTTTTATTTTCCATAGAGCTTCGAAAGCTTTAACCATAGCTTCTTCTTCCTTAGCTTCTACTTCAGCTTCTGACCAGTAGTATCCGTATAAGTTCTGTACCCACTCGAAGTAAGAAACAGTAACACCACCAGCGTTAGTTAATATATCTGGAGTTAATACTATACCTTTTTCAGCTAAAACTTCGTCAGCTTCTGGAGTAGTAGGTCCATTTGCAGCTTCACAAACTAATTTAGCTTTTATAGTTTTTGCAACGTCTGCAGTTATAGCGTTTTCTAGAGCAGCTGGAACTAATATATCTACATCTAATGCCCAGAACTCATCTAATGATAAGTGTTTAGCTCCTGGGAAGTTATATAAGTTTCCGTTTTCAGCTCTGAAGTCCCACATAGCCTGGAAATCTAATCCAGCTTCGTTGTATATTACGTAAGTTCCGTGATCTTTGCACCACTCAGCTATAGCAACAACAGTTCCGCCTAATTTCTGTATATTTTTAACTGTGAAAGCACCAACGTTACCGAATCCCTGTACAGCAACTTTAGCTTCTTTCATGTCTATTCCTAATTTTTTAGCTGCTTCTCTAGCAGTTACAGCAACACCGAATCCAGTAGCTTCGTTTCTTCCTAGAGATCCACCGAACTCAACTGGTTTACCAGTTATAACACCTATATTGCTGCTTCCTGTTAATTTATTGTATTCGTCAACCATCCAAGACATTATCTGTCCATTTGTGTTTACGTCTGGAGCTGGTACGTCTACTTTTTCTCCTATTAATTTATATATACCATCTATATATCCTCTTGATAATCTTTCAAGTTCTCCCTGAGATAAAGTAGCTGGGTCAACTATTATACCACCTTTACCTCCACCATAAGGTATACCTGTTACTGAACATTTGAAAGTCATCCATATAGATAAAGCTTTAACTTCTTCTAATGATACGTTTGGATGGAATCTTACTCCACCTTTTGTTGGTCCTACAGCATCGTTGTGCTGAGATCTGAACCCTTTGAATACTTTTATAGAACCGTCATCCATTTTAACTGGTATGTTAACTTCTATAACTCTCTGTGGTTCTTTTAGTAATTCATATACGTTTGGTTCCATTCCTAACTTATCACATGCTTTTTTAACCTGAGCTTGTGCGTTTTCAAATACATTTCCTGACATTTGTAAGCCCCCTTAAATATTCATCATTGAACAAAAGTAAATTTTTCACGCTGAAAAAAACTTTTTCCCGCGTCTACATTTTGATTATAACATACTTTTTTAAAAATAGTACAACATTTTTATAATTATTTCAAAATTTTTAATTAATAAATTTATATTTACTATTTCTTTATTTTAATTATATTTATATTAACTTTTCTTATATTAATCATGGTCATGGTTTCAAGACTCTTCTTTATATTAAATTGGAGCTTTTTTACCATTTTCAAATTATCAGCAGAATCGATAAATATGCCTATATTTACATCTGTATAAGACTCACTGTTTTCCACATCTATATGTTTTACTTTTGTAACAAATCCTATTGTTTCGCATACATGTCTTATTATCTGTATTACTGCGTCAGGACTTATATAAAACCCGCCTATATAGCTGAATGTAGGCCTTATAACTGTTTTTTCGACCTCTTTTATTTCATTGTTTCTTCCAACAAAATAACCCCTTAGGGAGTTTATACTTATTCCATTTACCATGTTTTTTACCTGCACTGTAGGCGCTGGAATAATATGCCTTCCATTTTTTCTGCACTCTCTGGCTTTTTCTATTTCCTCATCTGTACTTATAGTATTTATATATATGTACTCGTATATTGTTCCCAGATCGAGTCTCTCAGCTATCCTATTTACCATTTTATCTGATGTGCCTATAACAAGAATTTTTCCAGGCGTATCACTGTTAATCTTTTCTCTAACATTTTTTCTGTGGGTTTCGTCTGAAAATATAGCTGTCCTAACCGCCTCAACCTTTGTTTTTGACTGCTTTGCGGACTTTCCTGCAACTATATTACCTCTATGAATCAGTAGCCCATCATCTATTATCCAATCTATGTCCTTTTCGTAGGATAATTCTATTGCCTTATGACTTTTTCCAGTTCCACTTTTTCCTACCAATGCATAAATCTTCAAAAGTATACCCCCTTTATGATATCGTTTTCATATCTTTGTTTTATTTTGTCGCCTTCCAGCTATTTATTATATACTATTACTTTAATTATTACATACTATTTATATTTTAACCTTTATATTTTTAGTAAATTCTGACATTTCACTCAATAATTAATTTATATTTACCGCATATATACTTTACATATTATTGAAATTTTTTTAACATTTTTTCTCTTATATGAAATAGCTCATTTATTATATCAATTATAAATCTAAGATTTTATTTTTCCAGAAATAACTTTTATCAAAAGAAACTCTCACTTGATATTCAAATCCATTGTGTATTTGAAAAAAATATTTAAATCTTCCAACACATTAAAATCAAGCCATTTTCAGCATGTATATAAAAAATATTGCAATCTATAACTGCAATTTAATTGTTCATTATGATTTTTTTTGTTATAATGAGATTACAGTAAAAAATAATTATTAGGAGGATACTAAAATGGCATACAAAATAACAGATTCTTGTGTAAGCTGTGGTGCTTGTGCAGCTGAATGTCCAGTTGGAGCAATATCTGAAGGAGATAGCATATATGTAATAGATGCTGACGCTTGTGTAGATTGTGGTGCTTGCGAATCTACATGTCCAGTTGGAGCTCCTCAGGCTGAATAATTATCAGACAAAGAGAGTATAAAAAAGCTGATTTGAAATTTTCAAATCAGCTTTTTTGTTTTTAATCAGTACACACATAATTAAAATCTATTTGTTCTCTGCTGTTTCCTTCATAAGGTATGATAATGTAAACAGACTCTCAGTAAGATTTACATTCTCAACTATTATACCTTTTGGAACTTCAAGGTCTATTGGAGCAAAGTTCCATATACCTTTTATTCCAGCTCCGACTATTCTGTCTATAAGCTCCTGTGCTCCATTTTTAGGTATACATACTATAGCAATGTCTATATCGTGTTTCTTTATATATTCCTCTATTGTATCAGAATCAAGTATTTCAAGATCTCTTATTTTTAGACCTATCATTCTCGGATTTGCATCAAAAAGAGCTTTTATCTCAAATCCTGAGTTTCTGAATCCTGAATAGTTTGTTATAGCCTGACCAAGATTACCAACCCCTATAAGTATTGCATTGTATGGTTTATCAAGACCAAGTATTTTTCCTATCTCGGCATGAAGAGCCTCAACATTGTATCCGTATCCCTGCTGACCGAATCCACCGAAATTGTTAAGGTCCTGTCTTATCTGAGAAGCTGTGAACCCTATTATCTCACTAAGTTCCTTTGAAGATATTCTCTGAACATCATCTTCAAGAAGTTCTCCAAGATATCTGTAGTATTTAGGAAGTCTTCTTATTACAGCCATCGATATGTTCTTGTTTCCCATTTCAAACACCTCCCTTTCTCAAATCGTCTTATTACAGTTTATCACATATAACATTCTTTTTGCAAAACCAATATATATAGCCTTGAATATATTATATCAAAACATTATAATTTTAGGTAGCTTAGGAGGTAGAAATTTATGATAATTTTGTCATGCAACAATGTAAATAAGAGCTTCGGAGTGGAAACCATTCTTGAAAATATATCTTTCACAGTAAATGAGGGTGACAAAATCGGTATTATAGGTGTCAACGGTACCGGTAAAACCACCCTTTTTAAAATAATTTCAGGTATATACAGCTGTGACAGCGGCGATATATATACTTCAAAAGACTGTGAGATAGGATATCTTGAGCAGAATACCAACTTCTACTCTGAAAACACTATATTCAATGAGGTCGTTGAGGTTTTCAGAAATCTTATCGCTCTTGAAGATGAACTAAGAACACTTGAACAGAAAATATCTGATAAAAGTAATGATAATGAAGCTGAGCTTAACAGACTTATGGATTTGTATGCCAGAAAACTTGAGTTTTTCCAGGAATCAAACGGATATGGATACAAATCTGAAGTAAGAGGAGTTCTAAAAGGACTTGGGTTCAGCGACGAGGATATGGAAAAACCTATAAAAATTCTTTCCGGTGGAGAAAAAACAAGGGTACTTCTTGCAAAACTTCTTCTGAAAAAACCTACCCTTCTTCTTCTGGACGAGCCTACAAACCATCTGGATGCAGAGGCACTTGAGTGGCTGGAACTGTTTTTAAAACAGTACAGAGGAACTGTTATTCTTATATCACATGACAGATATTTCCTTGATCAGTCGGTAAATAGAATCTTTGAAATTCACAACAAAAAACTTAAAGCATACAACGGAAACTATTCTGATTTCATAGTGAAATCTGAGATTGAAAAGGAAATCGAAAAAAAGAAATATGAAAATCAGCAGAGAGAAATCAAAAAACAGGAAGAATCAATAGAAAGATTAAAGGCCTATGGTAGAGAGAAACATCTGAAAAGAGCCAGAAGTAAAGAAAAGGCTCTAAATAAAATAGAGGTTCTTGATAGACCAGACGGCGAAAGAAAAAAAGCCAATATAAAATTCATACCGTCAGTAGAAAGTGGAAACGATGTATTACAGGTAAGAGATCTTGAAATGGGATTTGAAGACAGAACCTTGTTTAAAAATTTAAATCTGGATATTTACAGAGGTGAAAAAGTCGCACTTATCGGTCCAAACGGAGCCGGAAAATCTACACTTTTCAAAATTATAATGGATGAAATAAAACCTCTTGCCGGAGATGTAAAATTCGGTACATCTGTAAACATATCTTACTTCCATCAGGAACAGAAAACACTTAATCTTGAAAATACTATAATAGATGAAATATGGGATTCAAATACTCACCTTACTCAGACAGAAATAAGAACAATGCTTGGAGCGTTCCTTTTCTCTGATGAGGACGTATTCAAAAAAATATCATCTCTAAGCGGTGGCGAAAGAGCCAGAGTTGCAATACTTAAACTTATACTTTCAAAGGCAAACTTTCTTCTTCTGGACGAGCCTACAAACCACCTGGATATAGACTCAAAAGAAGTTCTTGAAACTGCTATAAAAAACTACACAGGTACAGTGTTTACAATATCACACGACAGATATTTCCTAAACAAAATAGCAGATAAAATAGTCGTACTTTCTGAAGATGGTATAACTGAATACCTTGGAAACTACGACTACTATCTTGAAAAGAAAAAACAGCTTCTTGAAATGGATAATGGTGAAGAGGAGACTGTAACAAAAACTAAAACTCAGCTTAAAGAAGAAAAGAAAAAAGAAAGAGAAGAAAGAGAGCGGAAAAGACGGAGCAGAAATAAAATCAAAAAGCTTGAAGAGGATATAGAACAGACAGAAAAGAAAATCAGCGGACTTGATATTATGCTTTGTCAGGAGGAAATATATTCAAATCCTGAAAAGTCAAAGGAAGTTAATCAGGAAAAAGCAGAACTTGAATCAAAGCTTGAAAGATTATACGCTGAATGGGAAAAAGTTATGGAATAGAAAGGGGTTTTTATTTGACAGGATTATTCGCATTTAACGATGAAAATAAGAGATTTTATTCTATACTGCTGTCTTTATGTATACCTATTGTAATTCAGAACCTTATATCTACATCTGTAAATATAATAGATACTGTAATGATAAGCAGTCTGGGAGAAGTATCTGTGGCATCTGTAGGAATTGCAAATCAGTACTTCTTCCTGTTTAACATGTGTCTTTCTGGAATACTTGGGGGATCTGGTATGTTTATCTCCCAGTTTCTTGGAAAAGACGATAAAACAAACATAAAAAAGGTAACTGCACTTAGTATTCTTCTTGGATTACTTATCAGTATGCCTTTCTTTCTAATTGCACTTATCTCTCCGGAAAGTGTAATTCATATATTCTCTCATGATGCCGAAGTTGTCAGACAGTGTAGAGAATATCTTAATGTAATTGTATGGTGCTATCCTATGATAGCTGTCAGCATAGGATTCGGTGTATGTTCAAGAAGTATAAAAAATCCGGCACTTGGAATGAAATGCAGTGCAATAGCAATAATAGTAAACGTATTTTTCAACTACTCTCTTATACTTGGTAATTTTGGATTTCCTGAACTTGGTGTAAGAGGTGCTGCAATAGCTACAGTTATAGCTAGAAGTGTCGAAGTTGTTCTTATGGTCGGATATGTATATATCTACAAAAAGGACTATCTACTTAAATTCGGTTTTAGACACTTCAGACTTATGGACAAAGGATTTATCTCTGCCTACTATTCAAAAAGTATGCCGGTATTTCTAAACGATGCTCTTTGGGCAATAGCTACTGTATGTTACTCTGTTGCCTATGCCATGGCGGGAACATCTGCTATAGCCGCCAGCCAGATTGCAACGACTACAAGTAACTTCTTTATAATAACAGCTGTATGTCTAGCTATCGGTTCTTCTATAATGCTTGGTAATGAGCTTGGTTCAAACCATATAGACAGGGCTCTTGAATACGCAAAGAAACTCGGAATACTTGTCGCAATAGCAGGTTTTGTTATGGGAATGCTGCTTATAGCTGCTATTCCGGTTCTCCTTGTAATATTCAATGTTACTCCTCATCTTGAACCCGATATAAGAAAAATATTCACTATAATGGGTATTATGATGGCTCTGAGATCATTTAATACATTTATTATAGTCGGAGCTCTTAGAAGCGGTGGAGATACAAAGGCAGCTCTTATTATAGAAATGGGATCAATGTGGTTCGTATCTGTTCCACTTACTTTTGCAGCTGCTTATCTGGGAGCACCTATATATCTTATAGTTATGTGTTCTTTTGCTGAGGAGATTGTAAAAGTCGTATTTGGACTACCTAGGGCACTTAGTAAAAAATGGGCCAGAAATATTGTTAAAGATATAAATTAATATAAAATAGAGAGGTTTTCCTCTCTATTTTTTAAACATTTTTAGCACTCACCTATTGACAGTGCTAATAACAAGAGTTATAATATATTTGTAGAAAGGAAGAGGATAAAAAATATATAAACAAACCTTCCTTGAGACAAGAATTTTCAACAACACTTCTAATCAGATTTCTCTTTTAGTACTAATCTGACAGTGCTTAAAAATTCAATGTATTGTAATTTTGAAGGGAGATATGACTTATGATGATGCCTAGTATTTTTAGAGAAAACTTATTTGATGATTTAATGGACTTTTCTTTTGACAGAGATTTTTGGAATATGAACAATTCTCTTTATGGAAAACAGGCCAAAAATATGATGAGAACAGATATCAAAGAAAATGAGAATAATTATGAACTTGATATTGATTTACCAGGATTCAAAAAAGATGAAATTTCAGCTGAATTAAAAAACGGTTATTTAACTGTTTCAGCTACTAAAAACGTTGATAATGATAATAGCGATGATTCTTCTAAGTACATAAGAAAAGAACGTTATGTTGGTTCTATGTGCAGAAGTTTCTATGTTGGACAGGACATAAAACAAGAAGATATACATGCTAAGTTTGAAGATGGTATATTAAAACTTTGTGTTCCTAAAGAAGATGTTAAAAAAGTTGAACAGACAAACAACTTTATACAGATAGAAGGATAATAAAAATTCAAAAGGTTAACGCACTGATAACTGGTGCGTTAACCTTTTTTATATATTTTAAAATTTTCTAATATAAATCAAATGATACAATGAAAGTACTGCCAAGACTATATTTATTATAATTATAATATTATATAGTGAAAAGTTTGCTGTCTGCATAATCAGAAGCGATGCAAATCCATCTAAACATATAGAAAAAAACATCAATGCCGTTGCTATCTTGTTTCCCTTTATACAAAAGTAAAATATCAGTATTGCTATAAACTGTGCAAGTACAAAACCTACTCTGAAATCTGATAATATACTGATATAAAATTTTACAGTTCCTTCTAACGTTTCCGTATTTATATCAAATCTCGTAAAGTTTTTTATTATCATTGTATAAATAAAATATGCATATAGAAAGTATTTGCTATTCTTTTTTATCGCTGTCATACTATATCTCCTTTTCTAATTTTTATAGATTATACTATAGAAGATTTATTCAGACAACGTTTTCTATATTTCTGTAATTATTTGTCATTACCTAAAAATAATTATAATTTAATAATTTTTAATATATTATTCACAACAAAATAAAAGATTTAATAATTGATTATTCTAATAATACTATTTTGTTCCCTAAATACCTAAAATCCAAAAGCAATTTTCATTTTCTTTTGAACTCGAAATCCATAAATTAAACTCAGTCATAAATTCTATTAATTCTATATCTTCAGATATTAATATTTTATCTTCTAATTCTTTCCATTCTTTTAATTTTATTTTATTTGGTCCAAAATAATTAAATTGTGGAAAAACTAGATTTATATATTTTCCTAATTTTTTAAAATCTTCATCTGATATATAAATAGAATCTTTATTTTTGAAATTATCTAAGGTTTCTTGATTCTAGCTTTTGCAATACGTAAATTCATATACATCTCCACTAGTTAAATTCTCTAGTTTCATTATCTTCATACAAACTCCCCTTTAAGCAAGATTATTTAAAACTCAAACTCTAAATCGTATTCTCTTCTCTCTGAATATAATTCCGCTACCATATACGATTTATCCTTATCTTCATTCAATAATACACTGTTTATCCAGTAGCACAGAGCATTTCCACTATAACACAATACTCTCTCACCGTATTCGTCAGTTTCCCAGAATGAGTGCGTCTTATCGCTATATATCCACTTGAAAAAATCGTCTATATTTATACTTATATTATCTGGACAATATATATAATCGTATTCATCATATCCACCAAAACCAACTCTTATAATCATTTTTTCTCCTTTACTTCAAAATCTTAGCTTATAACATTATTTTTTCATCTATCATACATATTCCTTCATGAGCTGTAGTGTAAAAAACACAATTATCATTCTTATAAAAAGAAATATCTATTTGACACACATCAAATAATACATAAGCGTCATTATCGTCCTTTATAAAAGATCCATAGCTTTTTAGAATATCCATCGATTTATTGCTTATACTAAATTTGTACTCCTTGAAGTTTTTTCGTCTTCCCCTACTTACTTTTGTCCCAGGCCATGTATTTGTATATCATTCATCTATGCATTCAGATTTCAAATTAGATATTATTGATGGTATTTCATCCAATTCTACTGGTACTACTAGCTTGAAATATTCACATATATCACCTAATATTTTAAGCAGTTTCCTGTATTCTTTTTCATTAACTATATCTATTTTTATCATAAGTACCTCCTTTTACAAAAGTAAACATTATGAAGTGAACTATATTTTTCATTCAAAAATATGATTCACTTCACTATTTTATAGGTACAACATCAATTTTTAATATAAAATATATAAATTTAATATTACATTCCAATATATTTAATATATTGCTCAATTTCCATTAGTGGCATATCCAATTTTTGTTTAGTTTCAGTAGATACTCGTCCTTGTGTTGCCATTTCAAACCCAGCTAACTCTACACTCTCTAAATACTGCTCAACAATTTGTTTAATATTATTATCTTTGCTTTTTAGGAGCTTACCACAATTTCTGTAAATTTCTAAAGTAGGATTACATGAAGAGAATACAACTTTCATTGTTTCAAAATTGTTATTACCTGGGAATCCTGAGTTAGATATAACAACAAACTTTTGTGTTTTAGCTTTAGTATCTGAAAGGTCAAAATTTTCATTTTGCTGTATTATTAGTGGACTTTTTAAAGGAGCAAGACGATCTACGAAGTTTTTAAGTGCGGCAGTCATATTCCAAGTGTAAACTGGAGTTGCAAAACAAACAACATCTGCATCAGTATATTTTAAAAGTAATTCTTTCATATCATCTTCCATAATACATTTACCAGGTGTTCTGAACCAACACGAAAAACATCCTTTACAATGTCCAATATTTTTATCAATAAGAAATACATTTTCAGTATCTGCACCACCACGTTGAGCTCCACGTAAAAATGCATCTCCTATTACGTTAGTACTGCTGTTAACTCCTGCAGGACTACCATTAAATATAATAAATTTCATAAAAATATCTCCTTTCTATGTTTTAATTTATATATTATTATAAAGATAAGTATCTACTCATTCAATCTACGTATCGTAGATTGAATATATATTCTTATATTGGAATTCCCACCATAACATAATACTGTTTCACTATATTCATTACGCTCCTAAAATATATAGATTTTTTATTCATATATCTGTTTAAAAGAGCCGTTTATATCTATGTCTATATTTTTTGGATAATATATATAATCCTATTCAATGTATTCATCAAAACCAACTTTTGCAATCGATTTTTTTCTATTTTTATATATATTTTTTTATAACTGCTATTTTCATATAAAAAGAGCTGTTGTACCTACAATACAACAGCCCATATTTTTACTCTGTTATCTGAAGATTTGGAACAGCATTTAAATCCATTCCATCCACTCTGCCTTTCAGATATCTATAATATCCTGCACAGCCTATCATAGCCGCATTATCCGTACATAAAACAGGCGGCGGGAATTTTACATCCACTCCCTTTTCCTCCCCAAACTTCTGTATCTTTTCTCTAAGCCCAGAGTTTGAAGCAACTCCTCCTGATAATGTAACAGTCTTGTACCCTTTTTCAGATGCAGCTTTCACCGCTTTTGATGCAAGTACATCTGTAACAGCATCCTGGAAAGATGCAGCGACATCAGCTACAGGTATCTCCTCTTTTTTCATTCTCTTTGCATTCAGATAGTTTAAAACTGCAGATTTGATTCCACTGAAACTGAAATCATATCCGTCATCTATATACGCTCTAGGGAATTCTATTGCCTTTGGATCTCCCTCTTTTGCAAGTCTATCTATTATAGGTCCACCTGGATATCCAAGCTCCATAGCTCTTGCTACCTTGTCAAAAGCCTCTCCTGAAGCGTCGTCTCTAGTTCTTCCAAGTATTTCGTATTCTCCGTAGTCCTTTACTTCTACAAGATGTGTATGTCCACCAGATACTATAAGTGTTACAAATGGTGGCTCAAGCTCTTTGTGAGCTATATAGTTTGCACTCAGATGACCTTCTATATGGTTTACTCCTACAAGGGGAACATCAAGTGCATATGCCATAGCCTTTGCATATGAAAGTCCTACAAGAAGTGCACCTACAAGCCCTGGACCATATGTTACAGCAATCATATCTATATCGTTCATTTCTATTCCGGCTTCATCTATAGCCTGCTGAACTACTATATCTATATTCTCGACGTGTTTTCTTGAAGCAACTTCAGGAACTACACCGCCGAATTTTTTGTGTATATCTATCTGAGTTGATATTATATTCGATAGAACTTCTCTTCCGTTTTTCAGAACAGATGCCGCAGTTTCATCACAGCTGCTTTCTATCGCAAGTGTTATAAGATCCTTCATTACTACACCTCCTTCAGACTGTTCCACATTATCACAGCGTCCTCTTTATTGTCGCTGTAATACTCTTTTCTTATACCAGCCATTTTAAATCCGTATTTTTTATACAGGTTCTGTGCTACAGTATTACTAGCTCTTACTTCAAGTGTCATCGCCGCAATACCATTTTCTCTACACAGATTTACCATTTCCTTCATAAGCTCGTTTCCTATTTTTCTTCCTCTGAAATCGCTGTGTACAGCCACATTTGTTATATGTCCTTCATCTATGATAAGCCATATTCCTACATATCCTACAATTTTTCCATCTGTTTCAGCGATCAGATATCTGGCATTTTTATTTTTAAGTTCATCTCTGAAAGACTGTTTAGACCAGTAATCCTCAAAACAGTTTTTCTCAACCTCAAAAACGCCGCCTATATCTTCAGAAGTCATAGGTCTTACTATTATATTTTCCATTTTCTCCCTCTCTGAAGCATCTATTTTTCAGATGATGCCTTAAGTTTTTTCATTTTTTCCTCGTACTGCACTTCTGCCTGCGATTTTCTTATATATACAGGTGCTATATCGTAGCATGTATGTATTTCCTCACCTTTTTCGTATTTGATTAAAGCTCCTGTACATACACCAGATGCCTTTGATATACAGTTTGCAGGAGACGCAGGTTTTATGTTTTTGTATTCTGATATCCTGTCAAAATACTTATATACAGCTTCCCCGGCTATTATATATTCATCACCTGAGTTTCCTATTTCCGAAAGAAGCTCATCTATATCCCTTACTGATATTTCTGTATCGGCTCTAAGTGTATTTCCGTCATATGAATAATTTGCAGTATATACATGAGTTCTCTGTGCATCCAGTATTGCACATATTTTTCTATCTGTCGGCTCTATATTGTATGCTATTGTTTCAAGCGAGTCCACAGATATTACAGGTATGTTGTTTACATGAGCAATCGCCTTTGCAGTTGCCATTCCTATTCTAAGTCCTGTAAAAGAACCCGGCCCGACAGATACCGCAATTGCATCTATATCCTCGATGCTTATATCGCTCATTTCAAGCATTTTTTCTATTATCGGCATAAGTTTCTGCGAGTGCGTTTTCTTGTCATTTATTATATATTCACATACAGGTGTATTCCCATCAAATAAAGCTGCACTGCACGCCTTTGTCGATGTATCGATTCCCAGTATCTTCATCTAAAAATTCAGCTCCTCAACCATTTTTTCGTATTTTTCTCCATATGGAATAAGTGTTATCTCTCTTCCCATATCCTTGTATTTAAGCTCTATCTCAAGCCTTTCTTCAGGAAGTATATCGTCGATTATATTTGCCCACTCTATTATACATACGCCGTCTGAATCTATATATTCATCGTACCCTATGTCGTACATCTCCTCGCTGCAACCTATTCTATATACATCGAAGTGATAAAGTGGCATCCTTCCCTCGTATTCATTTACTATTGTGAATGTCGGACTTGTTATATAGTCCTCCACTCCAAGAGACTCCGCAAAACTCTGAGTAAAAGTCGTTTTTCCCGCTCCAAGGTCTCCTATCATGCAGATAACAGTTCCTGGAAATACTTTCTCTCCCAGAATTTTACCGATTTCTCTTGTCTTACTTTCATCTTCCAAAAAAAATCTCTTCATATTTTTCTCCAACTCTGTCATATTTCTGATATACCATTTTATTTTTGTTTATTTTATAAAAACAGTATAACTATTTTCTATAAACTATTTTTCCGTCTATTATAGTGCATTCCACATTTGAACTTATCTCAAAAGGATTGCCGTACCATATTACTATATCCGCATCTTTACCTTCTTCAAGTGATCCCACTCTATCCAGTATTCCAAGAGTTTTTGCAGGATTTATAGTAACTGCTTTAAGCGCTTCCTCTCTTTTCATTCCATTTTTAATTGCTATTCCCGCACATATTGGCAGATATTGTATCGGTGTTTCCGGATGATCTGTCATAAGACTTACAGGAATTCCGGCATTCGATAGGATACCGGCAGTTTCAAATGTAAGGTTTCTAAGTTCAGGTTTTGATTTATCTGATATAGAAGGTCCTACTATTATCGGATAATCCTCTTTTTCCTCGAGCAACTCATCTACTATCAGATGTCCCTCTGTACAGTGGTCAAGAGTTAGCTTTAAGTCAAATTCCTTTGCTATTCTTATCGCTGTAAATATATCATCGGCTCTGTGAACATGAGCTTTCAGAGGTATTCTTCTTCTAAGTACAGGTATCAGACTTTCAAGTTTCATATCGTATTCAGGTTTGTCTACATCATTTTCATCTGACTCGCTATAGAAGTTCATCTCGTCCATATAGTCCTGCGCTTTTTTGAATGTTTCTCTAAGCGTCGCCGCTATTGCCATTCTTGTCTGAGGACTTTTTTCATTCTGACCGTAACAGCTTTTAGGGTTTTCACCAAAAGCTATTTTTACCGCCACGGGATTTTTTATTATCATTTTGTCTATTCTTTTTCCAAAAGTTTTTATTGCTATACACTGTCCACCTATAATATTGGCACTTCCTGGAGTTGTACATACAGAAGTTATACCTCCTTTGTACGCGTCTGCAAAACTTTCATCCATTGGATTTATGGCATCTATCGGATTTAGATGTGGAGTTACAGGATCTGTCTCCTCATTTCCATCTGCCCCTTCAAATCCAAGACCAGACTCCCATAATCCCATGTGAGTATGCGCATCTATAAATCCAGGATAGATTTCCTTGCCCTCGGCATCTATTATTTCACATTCTTCCGGTGCCTGTATAGATTCTCCTATTTCTTCTATTTTACCGTCATTTACAAGTATATCACCTTTAAATGATCCATTTGTTACAGTGTTTATAAATCCATTTTTTATAAGTATCATCTGCATCATCCTTTTCTATTCTTTTAAAAAACAGCAGTTATATCTCCATAGAAAGAGAAACTCTGTTTTTCTGTATATCTACACTTAAAACCTTTACGTCTATTATATCACCTACTGATACAACTTCCATCGGGTCCTTTACTCTTTTTCCCATCTGCGACTTGTGAACAAGCCCATCGCTTTTTATTCCTATATCGACAAATGCTCCAAAGTCCACTACATTTCTTACTGTACCTTTAAGAACCATTCCTTCTTTTATATCCTCTATCTTTAGGACATCTGATCTAAGTATAGGTTTTATACCGTCTTCTCTAGGGTCTCTTCCCGGCCTTTTTATTTCAGAGATTATATCCTTTATTGTCACCGCTCCTGTATTTAATATTTCAGCTTCTTTTTCTATCCATTTTTCATCAGTCTTTTTATCTATATCAGATATGTTTCCGTTTTTTATATCATCCTTTGTATATCCAAGGTCAGCTAACATTTTTTCACATATGCTGTAACTTTCAGGATGTACACCTGTAGAATCAAGTGGATTTTTGGCATTCGGTATTCTAAGGAATCCCGCACACTGAGTATAAGCCTTTGGTCCAAGTTTTGATACTTTTTTTAGCTCTTTTCTATCTCCAAAAGGTCCGTTTTCCTCTCTGTATGCCACTATATTTTTCGCAACAGCCTTACTTATTCCAGCAACATGTTCAAGAAGAGACGCTGAAGCTGTATTAAGGTCTGCTCCTACACTGTTTACCGCATCTTCTACCACTCCATCCAGAACTTCCTCCAGTCTTTTTGCATTCAGGTCGTGCTGGTACTGTCCTACTCCTATGCTCTTTGGATCTATTTTTATAAGTTCCGCAAGAGGGTCCTGTATTCTTCTACCTATTGATATAGCACCTCTTATAGAGACATCTACATCCGGATGTTCTGCTGCTGCAAGCTCTGATGCCGAATATACAGATGCTCCGGCCTCATTTGCTATTATATACTGCACATTCAGATTATTTTCCCTGATTAAATCAGATATGAATATTTCAGATTCTCTAGATGCTGTTCCATTTCCTATAGCAACTATATCTATAGAATATTTTTTTATCATATCGAGAATATCTTTCTTTGCCTTTTCCTGAGCTTTTTCACTTCCTGTTACATAAGCAACTGTATAGTCCAGGAATTTTCCATTTTTGTCCACTACTGCAATCTTACATCCCGTTCTTATACCCGGGTCAAATCCCATTACAGTTTTTCCCGATATAGGAGGCTGTAGAAGAAGACTCTTCAGATTTTCCCCAAATACTTTTATTGCTCTTTCCTGAGCCTTTTCAGTAAGTTCAGTTCTTATCTCTCTTTCAATAGATGGATATATAAGTCTCTTGTATGAATCCTCTATCGCATCCACTACTATTTTGTGGGAATCTCCAGAAAGTTTTTTAGCAAATCTTCTTTCTATCCATGATTTTACCGGTTCATCATTTATTTCTATTTTTACTTTCAGTACTTTTTCTTTTTCTCCTCTGTTTATCGCAAGGATTCTGTGAGGAGCTATATATTTTACAGCCTCCGAATAATCCCGATACATCTGATATACTCCTGCATCCTCTTCAGATGATTTAGAGACTATTTTTCCTCTTTCTCTAACTGTATTTCTCAGATATTTTCTGACATCAGCATCGTCTGAAACAATTTCTGCTATTATATCATTTATACCCTTAAATACATCATCAACAGACTCTACTCCAACTTCTTTGTTTATATATTTCTGAGCCTCTTTTCCAACATCGGGAATTTTTCCGTATAATACTTCAAGCGCCGGTTTTTCCAGTCCTTTTTCCTTAGCTATTGATGCTCTAGTTCTTTTTTTCTGTTTGAATGGAGCATATATATCCTCTGCTTCCTGAAGTGTTTTTGCCTCTTCTATTGATTTTTTTATTTTATCAGTAAGCTTTCCCTGTTCCTCTATAAGTCTCTGTATATCCTCTTTTCTCGATTCGAGATTTCTTAGGTATACAAGTCTGTCGTACAGATTTCTAAGAACGGTGTCGCTTAGTTCTCCAGTCATTTCCTTTCTGTATCTCGCAATAAAAGGTATTGTATTTCCCTCGTCTATAAGTTTTATCGTATTTTCAATCTGAAAATCCTTTAGTTTAAATTCCTCTTTCAGTATGTCTGAAACTTTCATATCATCACCTCTTCGTCAGACTCTCTTTTTCATATTCTTATTATAACTGTTATCACCAAAAAGGAGAAGTGAAACCGGCTATATACCGATAATTCCACTTCTCCTATAGAGTCTATTTTCCAAGTTTGTTCATCTTCAGATATTCATTTATAAACATATCTATATTTCCATCCATAACACTGTCGACATTTCCTGTTTCGGCATTTGTTCTATGGTCTTTTACCATTTTATACGGCTGGAATACATATGATCTTATCTGACTTCCCCAGGTAATCTGTGTATATTTTCCCTGAAGGTCTTCTATTTTCTCCTTCTGTTCAGCCTCTTTTATAGCCACAAGTTTTGCAACAAGCATCTTCATTGCAACTTCTCTGTTTAGATGCTGAGATCTTTCATTCTGACACTGTACAGTTATTCCTGTAGGCAGATGAGTTATTCTGACAGCTGAATCTGTAGTATTTACATGCTGTCCACCTGCACCTGATGCTCTATATGTGTCGATTTTCAGGTCGCTCTGATTTATATCGACTTCTATATCCTCGTCGATTTCAGGCATCACATCGACCGATGCAAACGATGTGTGTCTTTTTCCTGATGGATCAAACGGAGATATTCTTACTATTCTGTGAACACCTTTTTCGCCTTTCAGATAACCATAGGCATTTTCTCCCTGCACAAGAATTGTAGCACTTTTTATTCCTGCCTCAGGGTCTGATATAAGATCAAGAAGTTTTACTTTGTAGTCTCTTCCTTCAGCCCATCTTATGTACATTCTGAGTATCATCTGTGCCCAGTCCTGAGCATCAAGTCCACCTGTACCTGAGTTTATCGAAAGTATCGCGTTGTTTCTATCGTACTCTCCGCTTAAAAGAGTATTTATCTTCATTTCATCAATTCTCTTCTGAAGAGATTTAATCGATGAATATATTTCGCCTTCCACAGAATCATCGTCCTCTTCCTCGCTCAGTTCCATAAGAACCTGTATATCATCAAGAGATGATTCAAGTGACTCATATGCCTCTATTTTTTCATTGAGCATTTTTGTTTCCTGAAGGATTTTCTGGGCTGACTCATTATCATCCCAGAAATCCTGTCTGTTCATATCGTGTTCATTTTTTTCTACTTTTTCTCTGAGTGTATCCACGTCAAAGGGAAACACCCAATTCTTTTATATCTTCAGACATTGATTCTATCTCATGTCTGTACTCCTGTATATTAAGCATTTGCTATCATCCTCTCACTATCTTCCACAGCAGTTTTTGTATTTTTTACCACTTCCACATGGACAAGGATCATTTCTTCCTACTTTTTTGTCTTCGTTATGGCGTGTTTTTGATGCTGATTTTCCCTCTGGATCAGGAGATTCAAGTTTTTCAACATCTACAACAGCTTTTCTTTCTGCAGGTACTTCTATTGTTATATTGAATAGATATCTTACAGTATCCTCTCTTATAAGTCTGTTCATTTCCTCGAACATATCGAATCCTTCCATTTTGTACGCTATAACAGGATCCTGCTGTCCTAAAGCTCTAAGACCTATACCCTGACGAAGCTGATCCATTGCGTCTATATGGTCTATCCAATGGTTATCAACTGACTGAAGAAGAACTATTCTTTCAACTTCTCTCATTCTTTCAGAACCTATGTGTTCTTCTTTTATTCTGTAAAGAGCCATAGCTATCTCATTTACTTTTTCTATTATTTCTATAGAATTCATTTTTTCAAATTCTACGCCATCAAGACTTCCAATAGGCATGAATTTAGTATACATGTATTTTCTGAATTCATCAGAATCGAATTTACCTTCTGAATCAAATGCGTCAACAGCATCAGATATCATCTGGTGTATCATATCCCGTATCTGATTTTCAAGGTTTTCACCGGCAAGAACTCTTCTTCTTTCAGCATATACAACCTCTCTCTGTTTATTCATAACATCGTCATACTGAAGTACGTGCTTTCTTATACCAAAGTTTTTACCTTCTACTTTTTTCTGTGCAGACTCTATAGATTTTGTAAGGAATCTATGCTCTATAGGCATATCATCTTCAAGCCCTACCTTATCTACTAGTCCCTGCATTCTATCTGAACCGAAAAGTCTCATAAGATCATCATCAAGCGCTATATAGAATCTTGAAGTACCCGGGTCTCCCTGTCTTCCGGCACGACCTCTAAGCTGGTTGTCTATACGTCTTGATTCATGTCTTTCAGTACCTATTATACAAAGTCCTCCAGCCTCTAAAACAGCTTTCTGCTCTTCATCTGTCTGAACCTTGAATTTTTCATAAAGTTCTTTGTATGTTTTTCTTGCTGCATCAAGCTCTTCATTTTCCTCTATTCCGGCAGTTTCATTTGCAGCATTTACTCTGTTTATTATTTCATCTGTGAAGTTTAATCTCTTCATTTCTTTTATTGCCATAAATGAAGGGTTTCCTCCAAGAAGTATATCTGTACCCCTTCCGGCCATATTTGTTGCTATTGTAACAGCTCCAAGTCTACCTGCCTGAGCAACTATCTCTGCCTCTTTTTCGTGATACTTGGCATTTAGAACCTCGTGTTTTATTCCTCTTTTTCTAAGTATATCTGAAAGCATTTCAGATTTTTCTATAGATACAGTACCTACAAGAACCGGCTGATTTTTTGCATGTCTTTCAGCTATATCATCAGCAACCGCATTGAATTTTCCTTTTGTGCTTTTGTATACTACATCTGCAAGGTCTTTTCTTATCATCGGCTTGTTTGTAGGAACCTGGAATACGTCCATTTTGTATATTGCCTTGAATTCCTCTTCCTCTGTTTTTGCAGTACCTGTCATTCCTGAAAGCTTATTGTACATTCTGAAGTAGTTCTGGAATGTTATTGTTGCAAGAGTTTTTGACTCTCTCTGAACTGTAAGTCCCTCTTTTGCCTCAATCGCCTGGTGAAGTCCGTCTGAATATCTTCTACCAAACATAAGACGTCCTGTAAACTCGTCAACTATAACTATCTCATCGTCTTTTGCAACATAGTCTACATCTCTTTTCATTATTACATGTGCCTTAAGAGCCTGGTTTATATGATGACAAAGCTCTGTATGTGAAACATCAGTTATATTTTCAACATTGAAATAAACTTCAGCTTTCTTTATACCTGATTCAGTAAGAGATACTGCTTTATCTTTTTCCTCCTGCTCATAATCGTCCGGCTTAAGAGTTGTTATAAATGTATTAGCATCTGTATAAAGATGAGTTGATTTATCCCCAGGTCCAGATATTATAAGTGGAGTTCTCGCCTCATCGACAAGTATTGAGTCGACCTCATCGACTATTGCATAATGAAGGTCTCTCTGAACCATCTGCTCCTCATGTATTACCATGTTATCCTTCAGATAGTCAAATCCGAATTCGTTGTTTGTTCCGTATGTTATATCACAGTCGTACTGTTTCTTTCTCACCTTTGGACTCTGACCATGTACTATTACACCTACAGTCATTCCAAGGAATTCATATACTTTTGCCATCTGGTCGCGGTCACGTTTTGCAAGATAGTCGTTGACAGTTACAACGTGTACCCCTTTACCTTCAAGTGCATTAAGGTAAACAGGACATGTAGCGACAAGTGTCTTACCTTCCCCTGTTTTCATCTCAGCTATTCTTCCCTCGTGAAGAACCATACCACCTATAAGCTGCACTCTATAGTGTCTAAGCCCAAGTGTTCTTCTTGATGCCTCTCTTACTGTAGCAAATGCCTCTGGTAAAAGAGCATCTATTGATTCACCATTTGCCAGTCTTTCTTTAAATATATCAGTCATACCTCTAAGTTCTTCATCACTCATAGCCATAAACTTTGGCTCAAGTGAGTCTATAAGGTCTGCTTTTTTCTCAAATTTCTTCAGATCTTTACGATCCGCCATGTTAAACAGGCTATCTAAAAAACTCATTATTTACATCTCTCCTCTAAAGTTTAGTCTATCTTTCATTTTACCATAAAAATCAGCTTTTTATTATATATTTTACCAATTCCAAACAATTTTAGTATCTATAGGTATCATTACAAAGAGATATGTTCCTCACTTGTATATAGCTAATGTCTATGATACATTTTAATTGTATTATATTTATTATAAGAATAAGGAGATATAATTATGTTAGAGTTCAAAGTAGAGCCCCTAAATTCTTCCATGATAGAAGAATGTGCAAATCTTTTTAGAGATGTTTTTTCAAAAGAACCATGGAATGACATATATGATTCTGATGATTTGGTTGATAATTATATTCAAAACTTTATAAATATGGATTCTTTTTTAGGTTTTGCAGCTATATACAAGGATAGAATCATAGCTGTAAGTCTGGGGATGAAAAAACCTTGGATTAATGGAATTGAATATTACATAGATCAGTTTTACGTATCCAATGATTTTCAGAACATGGGGATAGGCAGCAGATTTCTCGATAATATCAACGTATTTCTACAAAATATGAATATAAATGGTATCCTTCTTAATACAGAAGAGTCTTTTCATTCATATGATTTTTATATCAAAAACGGATTTAAAAAAGCAGATGGACTTGTCGTAATGTATAAAGATTAAAAAACATGCCTCTATAAAATAGAGGCATGTTTTTATTTTTCTTATACTATTTATAAATCAGAATATATTATAATTCTGTCCACTCTTCATGCATATATATTTCTCTTTTTTCAAGTTCCTCAAATATCTCCTCAGGCTTGAATGCATACTCAGGTATTACTATACCTTTTTTCTCCACTTCACCTTTTGCAAGTATTTCAGCTGCTATGGCAAGAGGTATTCCAACGTTTCTTGTATATGAACGTAATCCTTCCCATCCTTCAACACTTCCATCTGATGCTGGATGAGTATGGTATATTATTCCTCTTTTCTTAACTCCATCTTTTGTTCCTACAACTTCTATATGAAGTGAATATCCAAATAGTTCTGTGTTCTTACCTTCTTCACTCTCTACAAGGTAATCTCCTATAAGAGTCATAAGACCAACTTTTTTGCCATTTACTTCTATTTCAGGATTCTTAAGTATTCCATAATCATAAAGACCTCTTACAAGGTTCATATTCTGCTTAGGCCAAGTTCCTCTTACCTCTATAAGTTTCACATTTTTATCTTTTAATGCCTCTGCAAGTGTAACTGTTTCAGAATGAGGTATTATATACTGAGTTGTCATTCCATATGGTTCAGGAAGCTTTACTTCTCTTGGTCTCGCAAATGGAGGTACCTGTATAAATTCTCCATTTTCAAATACAACTCTGCTTTCAAGTGCAGGATCGTATTCATATGTAGTTGTTTCTGTTATTGATTTTGAAAATGCTATCGGTCTGAATGAACCATGTGAAACATATACCTCGTCTACTTCATCTAGCTGATTTGCAAGATGCATAGCCATCATCTGAGTAGTTCCTGGAGTCATACCAAATCCGGGTACACATGTTTTTCCTTTTTCAACAAATAAGTCATTCCACTGATTTTCTTCTCCAAATCCATTAAGATTTACTCCATGACAACCTGCCTTTGCTATACATTCTGTAGATTTACCATTTAATGTTATCTGTGTTCCATCCATTACAACGTCGTAGCCCTTCATTATTTCAGCTGCTTCGTCAACTTTTGTTACATCTATATGAACAACATCCACCCTGTCGTCATTAAGCCATTCTGCAACTTTTTTCGCTTCTTCAAGGTTGTAGTCTCCTATTGTTATTTTTTCAAAAGAAGAATGCTGTACAAGATCCAGTACTGACTCTCTACTTATTTTTCCTGCTGCTCCTAAACAAAATACTTTCATTTTTTCCTCCTAGATTTATATATATTTTTTTATACAAATTTATTTTAAAATCACTATATTGTGTTTACTGATTCCACATCTATTTTACGTATGTTTCTTTTTGTTGATTTTTCAGATACTTTCTTCATTGAAATTTCCTTCACTCTTATTTTATAAACAGCAAACTCATAAAGCCCTCTCGCAAATACATTTATTACAAGTATAAGTATGCTCATTGCAGCTGCCTGGGCTATGTCTCCAGCTTCCTCCATATGAGTTATAGCTATCGACGCTATTTTAAAGTTTGCACTATATAGAAATACCACCGCGGATACTGTTACCATAGAGTTCATAAAATAGAAAAGGAATATTTCAAGTATCGCTGGTAGAGATAATGGTACTACAACTTTTGAAAAAATCTTTATTTGAGGTATCTTCATACTGTCACCAACATTTTCATATTCTCTGTCCAGCTTTTTCATGGCACTTGTAGCTGTCACAAACGGCACTGCATAAAAGTGCAGAATATTTGCAAGAACAAGTATTGTAACTGTTCCGTATATAAAGTTCAATGGGTTGTTTGCATTGTTGAAAAAGAATATAAAGCCAAGCCCTATAACCATTCCCGGAAGTGCCATAGGTATTGAAGAAAACAACTTACCTATCATCTTTATGTATCTGTTACTTTTGCTTCTTTCAATCATATATGCATATACAAGTACAAATGCAGTTCCTGCAACTGCAGATAAAAAACTCATAAGTACAGAATTTATAAAACTCTGGATTCCCCCTGTAGATGCGTTGAATCTGAAGTTATCAACTGTAAATCCCATTCTATATGGATAATATTCTGTAAATGCTCCCATAAAAAGAACCATTATCATAATCAGAAACGAAAGTGTAACCGCTCCACATATTACATAAAAACATATATCTCTTTTTGTAGATTTTTTTATTTTAAACTCTGTAGATTTTGAACTTATAAAATCTCCATTTTTACCATCAGTAATTCTATCAACTGCAAAACTGAGTATTGCAGGAATAAGCATCAAAGATCCTACCACCGCTCCCATATTCATATTGAACAGACCTGTTACCTGTTTATATATATCGGTAGCCAGAACATTGTAGTTTCCTCCAAGAACCTTTGGAGCACCAAAATCCGTGAATGCAAGTACAAAGCATACAAACAGAGAGTTTATGACTGTATATTTAACTGAAGGAAGAGTTATTTTTACAAGCTTCGTAAAATTACTGCATCCAAGTGTATCCGCCATTTCATAAAGTCTTCCATCAGCATATTTTAATGCTATATAAAACATCAGAAATGACTGAGGAAATGTGTATATTATTTCCGACATTATTATCCCTGTACTTCCATACAGACCAATATCAAATCCAAACATCGTAACTACACCCTGTTTACCAAAAAGATATACAAGAGAAAGACCGTGTGCAACAGTTGGAAGAAACAGCGGTATCATAGCCGCATATCTGAAGAAATTCTTCCCCTTTATATTTGTTTTTGTTAGACCATAGGCATATAAAAATCCCAGGCCAGAACTTATTAAGGCTGTTGCTATAGACACAACCATTGTATTTTTTATCGAAACTGAAAGTGCCGGTGTAGTAAAATATTCAATATAGTTTCCAAATCCGGCAAATGTTCCGTCCTGATTTATCATAGCTTTTGAAAAAAGACTTATAACCGGAAATACAAGAACTATTGTAAATATTATCGTCATAGCCGACATCAGAATATCTGAAGGGTGAATCTTCTTTAATCTGTTCATATCTACACCACCTCTTCATCTAGATATGATACAATATCATCTTTTGTATAATTGAATACCACTCTGTCACCTTTATTAAAATCAATCTCAGACACTTCATCGGACATAAGATCCACACATATTTCTTTCCTATCGTCACATTCTCCGTATACTCTTGTAGTCGCTCCTCTGAACTCTATATTGGTTACTGTTCCTGGCCTGTTTTCCATACCGTCTATTGACATACTAGACATTATTATCTTTTCCGGTCTTATTCCGTAGATATGTTTTCCTTCTCTATATATGTTCATAGAACCTATAAAATCAGCCACAAATGCAGATTTAGGATTTCTGTATATTTCACCCGGAGTTCCTATCTGCTCTATTACAGAATTATTCATTACAACAATCCTATCAGCCATTGTAAGTGCCTCTTCCTGATCATGTGTAACCATTATCGTTGTTATTCCGAGTTTTTTCTGTATATTGCATATTTCTGTTCTTAATTTACTTCTTACTTTTGCATCAAGTGCTGAAAGTGGTTCATCCAGAAGAAGATATTCAGGCTTAAGGGAGATAGCTCTTGCAAGAGCTGTTCTCTGCTGTTGTCCACCAGATA
The DNA here is from genome assembly GCF_006861675.1 of Peptacetobacter hominis. Taxonomy (GTDB): domain Bacteria; phylum Bacillota; class Clostridia; order Peptostreptococcales; family Peptostreptococcaceae; genus Peptacetobacter; species Peptacetobacter hominis. The sequence continues at coordinate 120,966 of NZ_SGJB01000004.1, forward strand.
ACTGAAATGGATATTTTTTTCTGTGCTCATAAAGATCTACCATTTCCAACACTTCTCTGCATCTTTCAACTCTTTCTTTTTTACTTACTTCTTTTCTCTGCTCAAGTCCGAATAGAATATTCTGCTCTACTGTCATATTTGGAAAAAGAGCATACGACTGAAATACTATACCAAAATTTCTTTTTGATGAATCCAGTTCTGTGCAGTCCTTTCCATTTATGAATATACTTCCGTCACTTGGTTTTTCAAGACCCGCTATTATTCTTAAAAGAGTTGTTTTTCCACATCCTGATGGCCCAAGTATTGAAATAAATTCTCCTTTTTCTATTTCCAGCGATACATCGTTGAGCGCAGTCTGTTTATCAAATACCTTGACTATATTTTTGACTTCTAAAAACGCCATTCTCAGCCCCCCTTAAATCTTTCTTAATTTTTTAAACCTGCCTTCAGCCTATTGATACAATATTATTTATTATTCTTCCGGCTCAGATTTTGCATCAAATTTCTTCATCCATTCGTCAAGTATAGATGTTCTGTTCTCTGCTGCCCATGAGAAGTCATTATCTATAAGCTGATCTATTGGATCATTTTCATATCCTTCATAAGTTCCCACATTATCTGTAGTTATTATTGGATAGTTTACTTTGTAAAGTTCCATTGCATCGTCTGATATTGCCCAATCAAGGAAAGTGTACGCTGCAGGATTTATTTCTTTTTTATTTATAAGAGCATTTGCCTCTAAATCCCAACCTGAACCTTCTTCAGGGAATACAACTTCCACAGGAGCTCCATCTTTTTTCTGACTAAGTCCTGCATATCCAAAACTTATACCTACAGCACATTCTCCTGATGCAGCCATTTTTGCTGGTTTTGAACCAGAGTGAGTATACTGGGCTATGTTTTTATCAAGATCCTCAAGGTATTTCCATCCATCTTCTTCTCCCATTAACTGAAGTATAGCGGAAACTGTAAGGAACCCTGTTCCTGATGAGTTTGGATTTGACATTACTATATGTCCCTTGAATGCTGGATCAAGAAGATCTTTATATGATTTTATTTCCGGTAATCCAAGTTTTTCAGCTTCTACTGTATTTACTGTTATTGCTGTTTCCCAGGCATCTATACCAACCCATGTAGGAACCTCTTTGTCTGATTTAAACTCTGGAAGTATTCTATCTACTCCCTCTGGAGCGTATTCCTTAAGTCCCCCCTGATTATCAAGAACCATCATAGATGATGCTGCTGTTCCCCATACTATATCCGCCTGAGGATTATCTTTTTCAGCTAGAAGTTTTGCCGTTATTATTCCTGTAGACTCCCTTACCACATTTACTTTTATGTCCGGGTATTTTTTGTTGAATTCAGCAAGATAAGTAGATACCTGCTCATCTTCTAATGCTGTATAAACTGTTATTTCACCTTTGTCAGCTTTTTCTCCATTTTCAGATGATGCTGCTTCATTGCTTCCACATCCAGTAGCAAATATTGCTGATGCTGTAATTACTCCAGCCATCATAATACTAAGAAGCCTTTTTTTCAGTTTCATTTTTAATTTCCCCCTAATTATTTTTAATTTGTACTGTCACTCGACCTTACAGCATTAATAATACAGGCTTATTATTAACATTTAATTAACTGTTTTTAAATTTATAGTTAACTTAATATAATAATTAGAGCAATTTCTTGTAATTTTTTTACATAAATTTCAGTATTCAATAACATGTTTTCTAAATTATTTAATAACATGTTCTTCTATAATCTTACTGTTTTTTTTCAGAACCTTAGAATAGTGTTTCGGTTTCCTCACCATAAGTCCCATATAAATCATATCTATAATAGCAAGCTGTGAACATCTGGAAACAATAGCCTCTTTGTATATTATTTTTTCATTTCCAGAGCATATTATTATATCCGAATACTTATTTATTATTGATTCATATGAGTTGGTGATTGTTATTACTGTCGCTCCCGTTCTTTTGGCTATTTTAGCAGCTTCAACTGTATTTTTGGTTTTCCCGCAATATGATATAGCTATTGCAACATCGTTTTTATTCAGATTTGAAGCATATACAGACTGCCTTATATAGTCTGAGCTATATATAACATCAATTCCCATATAAACAAGCTTAATACTTAGATCATCTGCAACAATACACGAGTTCTCAGACGCAAAAATAACTACTTTGCCGGCTTTATCTATTGCCGATACAGCTTTTTCAATATCCTCAGAAGATATGTTCTTTAAAGTGTTTTTAAGCTGCTTTATATTTGATGCTATTATTTTTGATGGTACATCTGATATGTCATCATTTATATCCATCTCAAACTGTGTCATAAGATTGTATTCATCATCATCTTCTTTAAAGTAACCTTTTTCAATCAGATATGTTTTAAATTCCTTGAATCCTTCAAAGCCAAGAGACCTCGAAAATCTAACTACTGTAGGTTGGCTGACTCCTCCTTTTCTGGATAATGTATCTATATTTATATCTTTCGCGGATATTTGATTCTCAATAAAAAGTTCCGCTATTTTTTTTTCTGACTTTCTCATCGAACTGTAATTTGATTCAATTAAAAATCTAATATTTTTTTCCATAACCTTATTCTCCCTTTTTAGATTATTTTCTATAAATTATGTAATATTTATACATATTTTCTATCTCATTTATTTCATGAACACTGTATCTGACTATACTGCGCTATTCTATCTCTAAAATAAATCATAATTTTATCCTGTTTTTCTTATTTTTATTTTGTTTTAACTGATTATATATTTTTTATATTAATTTCATACTTTTAGAATGTTAAAATCCTATAAAATATCCATCTCTTTTTAATATTTTTTTAATGTATATAAATCTTCTAATTTATATATCTGTTATTTCTTATTCTATATATCTATCTTTATTTATTGGACCCTTATTTTGCGCATAAAAAAAGACCATTGCAAAATACAATGGTCTTTATATACATCTTTAATCTTCCTGTTCAATTATTCCATAGCCGCCGTTTCTACGTCTGTATACAAGAGCTATTTCATCAGTCTCCTCATTCTTAAACATGTAAAAATCATGTCCTAATAAATCCATCTGTAAAACAGCTTCTTCCTCAGTCATAGGTTTTACGCTTATTTTCTTACGTCTCTTGATTTCTGTATCCTCTTCTTCTATTTCAACATCATCAAGTATATCATCTGATACAACAGATTCAAATCTTATACTCTGATTTTCCTGATGTTTTTTCTGCATTTTTCCTTTATATTTTCTAAGCTGTATTTTTAATTTATCAAATACAAGGTCTATTGCAGGATATAGATTATCCTGTGCCTCTTCAGCTCTTATTACAGGACCATTTTTAGGAGCTATAGTTACCTCAATTTTATGTCTTCCCTTTTTAGCACTTACAGTAACTCTTACGTCTGTATCTGGACTTATGTATTTATCCAATCTGCCAAGTTTTGCTTCAACGGTGTCCTTTATACCCTGAGTTAATTCCATTTGTCTTCCAGATATAATTATGTTCATAATGACAACTCCTTTCAGATACCGTATTACCGATATCTTTATATCTTTAATTATTATATTCTACATTTATCTGAAAATTCCTTTTTATTTGACATATTTTTTATTTTTATACCTGTTTATTTGTGACTATGTGGATTTTTATTCTGTTGATAATGTGTATAACTTTGTTGGTAAGTTGATAAATGTGTATATTACCCATCCACAGAGATTCTATTTCCCATATTTTTCCACATGTATTGTTGTTAATTTGTTGATTATTTTCCCAATATCTTTTTATATATTTTTATTTTATAGTATAGTATTTTATAGGGGGGTGAATTTAATTGCAGAAAGATTATCTTATAAAGAAAAATCCACTTCATGCCCTGCTTATTTTTTCATTACCTATAATAATAGGTAATCTTTTTCAGCAGACATACACACTTGTCGATTCGGCAATTGTAGGAAGATTTGTAGGTGAAGAAGCTCTTGCGGCAATAGGAGCTTCCTATTCTCTGACTAATATTTTCATATGTGTCGCAATTGGAGGGGGTATTGGCGCTTCTGTCGTAGTTGGACAGTATTTTGGAGCCGGAAATTTTTCAAAACTTAAGACAGCTGTATCGACAGCACTTATATCCTTTGCTGTTTTAAGTATTTTACTTGGCTTTTTCGGACTCTTATTAAGCAGAGAAATTATGATCCTTTTGAATACACCTGAGAATGTTTTGGATATGTCATCCTTATATCTTGGAATATATTTTCTTGGTCTTCCATTTCTTTTTATGTATAATATCCTTTCATCTATGTTTAATGCACTTGGAAAATCAAAAATACCTCTTGTTTTCCTTATTTTCTCATCTGTATTCAACATAGTTCTGGACATTATATTGGTTAAAAACTTTGGACTCGGTGTACGAGGTGTTGCATATGCAACTCTTATCGCACAGGGAATTTCCGCACTGGCATCATTCATCGTATTTGTGAAGTTTCTTAAAACTCTTGAAAGTAACAGTGAATTTCATTTTTTCGATACTTCCGAGCTTTTTTCAATTATAAGAATAGCTCTTCCATCTATACTTCAGCAGTCCACTGTTTCCATCGGTATGATGCTTGTCCAGTCGGTTGTAAATAGTTTCGGCTCAGAATCACTTGCAGGTTTTTCAGCTGCAATGAGAGTTGAGTCAATCTGTATAGTTCCTCTTACTGGTATAGGTAATGCTGTTTCCGCTTATACAGCACAGAATATAGGCGCAGGTTCCTTTGAAAGAGTGAAAACAGGATACAAATATGCAAACTTTATGGTAATTATCTCTGCTGCTGTAATATGTTTTATTCTTCAGTTTTTCAATAATAGTATAGTTTATGCTTTTCTTGGATCTAATGGAACAGCAACAGCTTTCTCGACAGCAGAAGCCTATATGACTTTTGTGGGATGGTTTTACTGTATTCTTGGATTTAAACTATGTGCAGACAGTGTGTTGAAGGGTGCAGGAGATATGAGTGTATTTACATTTGCAAGTCTTCTGAATCTTTTTGTCAGAGTTTTCGTCGCGGTAAAATTTGCTCCAATATACGGTATTGCTTTTGTATGGTATGCCGTTCCTCTGGGATGGGCGATAAACCGGTCTATATCATTTATCAGATATAAAGGCGGAAAATGGAAAAATAAATCCGTAATATCAAGATAGAATAATAATTTTTTATTGTCTTTATATTACATATAAAAATACCCGTATCTACTGGATGTAAATACGGGTTTTGCTTTTTAAACTATGATGTTCAGCTGACCTGGTCTTTGCCCCCACACTCGCCTACTGGAGGGTTCGCTCGGGTTTGCCTCACTACTACTCTCTCTCGATTTGAATTTATTTTTTGAATATCGGTAGGTCTTACTTCTAGGCCGCACCATGATCACTTCTCCGCTTTTGGAGATAGCTTACGTGGATCCCTTTGCCTGCGACTGGCCTGGACTTGCAACCACAGACCTGAACATCTCTATCTATTCTAAATGTTTTTTATTACAAGGTCAATACTTTTTTATAATATGATTCTATGAATAGGCTCCTGTCAGAAACGTAAGAACTGTTATATCCGATACTCCGGATATTTTAAGAACCTTTGAAATTTCATTTGCTGTGGCTCCCGTTGTAAATATATCATCTATAAGTATCAGATGTTTTCCACGTATCAATTCTTCATTGCACAGAGAAAACACATTTTTAAGTTCTTTTTCTCTTTCAGATTTATCCAGATTATACAATCTCTTTGTTGCTCTATTTCTTTTTATACATTCCAAAGCTGGTATACCAGTGTATTCCGATAAATACTGTGCTATTTTTTCAGACTGATTAAATCCTCTCTGTCTGAATCTTTTTTTATGGAGAGGTACATATATCAGAAAATCCCCTTTTATATCATCAAATACCATCTTATCTTTCATTATTTCAGCTATATATCTTGCCATATATGTATTTCCGTAATATTTAAGAGAAAAAACCATTTTTTTGCTTTTATCACAGTATTCTACACACGATACGGCTCTGTCAAAATAAAATCTCTTTCCTTCACAGAATTCACATCTTTTTAGTTCCTTTTTCTTTTCTGAAAATCCAGTTTCATATTCATTGTATCTATCATTTATATATTCAGTATCCTCGTCTACAGTTTCTGCATATTCTCTATCGTCTGAAATATTTATTTTATTTATCACAGGTTTTCCGCAGAACATACACTCCTCTTTTATAAATGATATTTCGTCAAAACAATCTTTGCACATTGAGTAAGTATTTTGAGAATCTATTTCCTTTCCACATATTATACATGTGATATTCTGTGGAAATACAAACTGTATTATCGCTGAGATAACAGCTTTTATCATTTATATAATTACACCTTCTTCTTTTAGTACGCCCAGTCTTTCTGAAAGCATTGAATATCTTGCATTTACCCTGTTGTTTTTTATCATCATATCAAGATATCTCGTATCTCCTACAAGCACTACAAGTTTTTTAGCTCTCGTTATTGCAGTGTACAGAAGGTTCCTTGACAGAAGCATAGGTGGAGCCCAGGATATCGGTATTACAACAACAGGAAATTCACTTCCCTGGCTTTTATGGATTGTAGTGCAGAAACTATGTTCAATCTCATCCATTTCCTCATAGCTGTATTCTACTATTTTACTTTCATCAAATATGACGTATATAAGTTTTTTATTTTTATCTATATAATAAATATACCCTATATCGCCATTATATATACCTTCTCCTGAATCCTTTTCATCCTCTGTTTTCCACGATTTGGTATAGTTGTTTTTTATCTGCATTACCTTGTCTCCAACTCTGAAGGTTCTCTTATTAAATACCGCCTCTGCTTTCCTTTCACCTGGTGGATTCAGGCAGCTCTGAAGCACAGTATTCATGTTATTTACCCCTACATCACCTTTTCTCATAGGACTCAGAATCTGTATATCTCTCAACCCATCGACTTTGTAGAATTCCGGAAGTCTTTTTTCAACAAGCCCTACAACTGTATCCATGATTTTCTGCGGAGTTTCACCGTTTAGAAAGAAGAAGTCCTTTCCTTTCCGATTCAGTACAGGTCTTTCACCTTTATTTATTTTATGAGCATTTACAACTATCATACTCTGCTCAGCCTGTCTGAATATTTCATTGAGCCTAACTGTTTTTATTACCCCTGAATCTATTATATCTCCAAGAACATTTCCCGCTCCTACAGATGGAAGCTGATCACTATCTCCTACTATAATTAGTTTTGTTCCCGGTTTTATTGCACTTAAAAGGCTGTTCATAAGCAGTATATCTATCATTGAAGCTTCGTCAACTATTATTACATCTGCTTTGATTGGTTCTTCCTCATTTCTGAAAAATACAAGTTCATCATCTGTTGAATATCCCATTTCAAGAAGTCTGTGTATTGTTTTGGACTCTTCTCCAGTAGTTTCTGTCATTCTTTTTGCCGCTCTTCCTGTAGGCGCTGCAAGAGCGACCTCTTTTTTCATTCCTCTGAATATCTTTATTATTGTATTTATCGTCGTGGTTTTACCTGTCCCGGGTCCCCCTGTTATTACAGTTACACCACCGTTTACAGCCTCTTTTACCGCCTGTCTTTGATTATCTGCAAGCTTTATATTTTCAGCCTTTTCAACTTCATTTATTTTATCTGATATGTCTATATTTTTATCTTTTGTAAATTCAAATACTGAAAGTTCAACGAGCTTATTGCACACAGATGTTTCCGCCAGAAAATAGTTCATAAGGTATACTGCTATCCCTTCTTTAGTATTTTCCAGTTTTATTTTCTGATCATATGCAAGTGATAAAAGACAGTTGTCAACTCTTTCCATATCTATATTCATAAGGTCCATAGCTTCCTTTTCAACTTCAGATTCCGGAAGATATGTGTGTCCCTCCATCAGAGCATTTCTCAGTACAAACAGGATTCCCTGCTCTATTCTGTCCTCAGAATTCATATCTATTCCCATTTTCCGAGCAATATTATCCGCGGTTTTAAAACCTATCCCTCTTATATCCTCAGCAAGTCTATATGGATTTTCTGCTATAAGTTTAAGTGCATTTGATCTGTATCTTTTATATATTCTTAGACACTGATTTGGACTGATTCCATATGGAGACATCTCAATTATAATATTTCTAAGTTCTCTATCTTCCGAATAACTCTTTTTTATCTGCTCAATCTTTTTTCTTCCTATTCCCTCAACCTCAAGAAGTCTATCTGGAGTATTCTGTATAACATCCAGTGTCTCTACACCGAATTTTTCTATTATTCGGTTGGCCATTTTTTCTCCGATTCCTTTTACCATTCCAGATGCAAGATATACCCTTATGCCTTCTACTGATGTAGGTATTACTGGAATAAATTTTTCCGCTTCAAACTGTTCACCGTATAACCTATGTCTTCCCCATTTTCCTTCAAGCTCGACTGTCTCTCCAATTGAAAGTGTAGGCATACATCCAACAGCTGTAAAATCTCCGTCCCCATTTGAAAGTCTGGCTATTGTGTAGCCATTTTCTTCATTGTGAAATACTATGTCGGTTACCATTCCTTCTAATCGTTCCATTTTGCACCTCCTTTTTATTGCCGATTCTGAAACATACCACTATTATACTACACAGTTTTTATTTTTTCCAAACACAGGTTCTGTTAAAATAAAAAAAACAGATATGCAAAATGCATATCCGTTTTTTTAAAATATATATCTATGAACACAATCAACTTTATTATATATTATTTTTATGAGATTTTCCATATAAAGTTTTTATACTGTCCAGAAAAATATTTTTTTATAAAATTACTCTCCAAGAGCCTCTTTTTTAAGAAGTTCTGCCTTGTCTGTTCTTTCCCAAGGAAGGTCTATATCAGTTCTTCCAAAGTGTCCGTATGCAGCACATTTTTTGTATATAGGTCTTAAAAGATCTAGATCTCTTATTATTGCCCCTGGTCTTAAATCGAAGTGTTTGTTTACTAGTTCTACTAGTTTTTCCTCTGATACTTTTCCTGTTCCGAATGTATCTACAAATACTGATAGAGGTCTTGCTATTCCTATCGCATATGAAAGCTCTATCTCACACTTGTCTGCAAGTCCTGCAGCTACTATGTTCTTAGCTACGTATCTTGCAGCATATGCAGCTGATCTGTCAACTTTTGTTGGGTCTTTTCCTGAGAATGCTCCACCGCCGTGTCTAGCATATCCTCCGTAAGTATCTATTATTATTTTTCTTCCTGTAAGTCCTGTATCTCCCTGTGGTCCACCTATTACGAATCTTCCTGTTGGGTTTATGTAGTATAGTGTTTCGTCGTCAAGAAGTTCTGCTGGTATAACAGCTTTTATTACGTGATTTATAAGGTCTTCTCTTATTTTTTCAGCTGATACATCTTCTCCGTGCTGAGATGATATAAGAACTGTGTGTACTCTCACTGGAGTATTGTCTTCGTACTCTACTGTAACCTGAGTTTTTCCGTCTGGTCTAAGATAGTCAAGAAGCCCTGATTTTCTTACTTCTGTAAGTCTTCTTGAAAGTTTGTGTGCAAGTGATATTGGAAGAGGCATAAGTTCTGGAGTTTCATTACATGCAAATCCGAACATTATTCCCTGGTCTCCTGCTCCAACCTTCTCTATTTCATCTTCAGTAACTTCTCCTGATTTACTTTCAAGTCCTTCATCGACACCCATTGCTATGTCTCCAGACTGCTCATCTATAGAAGTTATAACCGCACATGTATCGCAGTCAAATCCGTATTTAGCTCTTGTGTATCCTATTTCTCTTACTGTTTCTCTTACAAGTTTTGGTATATCAACGTATGCTGATGTACTTATTTCTCCTGCTACAAGAACAAGTCCTGTAGTAACTGTAGTTTCGCATGCAACCCTTGATTTTGGATCTGCCTCAAGTAGGGCATCAAGTATAGAATCTGATATCTGGTCGCATATTTTATCCGGATGTCCCTCAGTAACAGACTCTGATGTAAATAAATGTCTTGCCATTTTCTAATTCCTCCTTTTTATTATATTACCTTATCGTTTTATATTTTTTACAAATAAAAAACCTCTTCACACAAAGAAGAGGTTAACAGTCTAAAACAATTAACTGACCTCATCTTTCAGGATTTCTCCTGTAGGAATTAGCACCTTTTCCCATATGGGTGGTTGCCGGGCTTCATAGGGCCTGTCCCTCAGCCTCTCTTGATAAGGTAATCAAGATTTTTAAATTTTTCAATACTGATGATTATTTTATATTATATTCTATATTTTGTCAATATATTTTTATTATTTATCTGTAAGTGCAAACATAAGCTCTCCCTTACATACAAGTTCATCACCTACGTATGCCACTGCATTTGCCTTTCCTATATTTCTCTTAAGCGCAGTCATTTCAACTTCCATTCTAAGGGTATCTCCAGGTCTTACTTCTCTTTTGAATCTTACTTTATCTATACCGGCAAATACACCTATTTTACCCTTGTTTTCTTCAAGAGAAAGCATTGCAACTGCACCTACCTGAGCCATAGCTTCTATTATAAGAACACCAGGCATTATAGGATACTGTGGAAAATGACCCTGAAAAAACGGTTCATTTACTGTCACATTTTTTATACCTACAGCTCTTTTTCCTGTTTCAAGCTCTGTTATTCTATCTACAAGAAGAAACGGATATCTATGAGGTATTATTTCTTTTATCTGGTCTATATTAAGCATCAGTAATCCCCCTTATTTAGACTCTTCTTTAGGCATTCCTCTGAATGATCCACCTGTCTTAAGCATATCTAAGAATCCAAGAGCTGCTCCTGTTCCTATAGCAACACATGATAAAGGATTATCAGCTATTTTTACTTTTATTCCTGTTCTCTGTTCTATTTTCTTGTCAAGACCGTATAGAAGAGATCCTCCTCCAGTCATAACTATTCCAGACTCACTTATATCAGCTGCAAGTTCTGGTGGAGTTTTTTCAAGTACAGAATGAGTTGTTGAAACTATCTGTTCAACACATTCCTCAAGAGCTTCCAGTGTTTCAGAAGAGTTTATTTCAACTGTACATGGAAGTCCTGTAAGCTGGTTTCTTCCTGTAACTTTCATGAATTTTTCCTCTTCTCTTGCAAAGGCACTTCCGATTTCTATTTTTACTTTTTCAGCAGTTCTTTCCCCTATTATAAGGTTGTGCTGTTTTTTCATATATTTTGTTATTGCCTCGTCAAACTTATCCCCACCAACTTTGATAGAGTCGCTTACAACAGCACCGCCAAGAGATATTACAGCTATATCAGTAGTACCTCCACCGATATCTATAACCATATTACCATTTGGCTCACCAATTTCTATTCCTGCTCCTATAGCAGCTGCTATAGGTTCTTCTATTACATAAACTTCTCTTGCTCCTGCCTGTTTAGTCGCATCTTCAACCGCTCTTTTTTCAACTTCAGTAACACCTGTAGGAACACATACCATTATTCTAGGCATTACAAATTTTCCGAACCCTTTTTTCTCAACTATTTTTTCAACAAAATGCTTAAGCATTTTTTCAGTAGTATTGTAGTCAGATATAACACCATCTCTAAGAGGTCTTATAGCTGATATATTTGCAGGTGTTCTACCTATCATTTTCTTTGCTTCTTCACCAACTGCAAGAACTGTATTTGTTTTATTATCTATAGCCACAACAGATGGCTCTTCAAGAACTATTCCTTTTCCTGTAACATATACAAGTACATTTGCTGTACCTAAATCTATTCCTATATCAACACCAGATACTTTTGCCATTTCTCTAACTCCTTTTTACTTATTTTTCTATCTATTATCTATTATACTCTTTATTTGCATTATTTAAAATCTATTAGTCTACTATTTCTATGTCTCCACCAAGAGCTCTTATTTTCTTGTCTATATCAACATAGCCTCTCTGTATATGGTATATCTCACCTATCTGAGTTTCTCCCTCAGCTATAAGGCCGCAAAGAATCAACGCTGCACCTGCTCTAAGGTCTGTAGCATTTACATTAGATCCATAAAGCTTTTCTACACCGTTTACTATTGCACTTCTTCCCTCTATTTTTATGTCTGCACCCATTCTATTGAATTCAGCAACATGCATAAATCTGTTTTCAAATACTGTTTCTATCACAACTGCAGTTCCATTTGCAACAGTAAGCATTGCCATAAACTGCGCCTGCACATCTGTAGGGAATCCAGGATGAGGAAGAGTTTTTATATCTATAGGTTTTAGGACTTCAGGCCCTATTACTCTAACAGAATCTCCCATATCTATAACTTCACATCCAGCTTCTATAAGTTTTGCAGATATAGGTTTTAGATGTTCCATAAGAACATTTTCTATAACTATATCTCCCTTTGTCATAGCTGCCGCAACCATATAAGTAGCCGCTTCTATTCTATCTGGTATAACTGTATGCTCTGCACCGTGAAGTTTTTCAACTCCCTGTATTTTTATTGTGTTTGTTCCAGCACCCTTTACATTTGCTCCCATTTCATTAAGGAAGTTTGCAAGGTCTACTATCTCAGGCTCTTCTGCAGCATTTTCTATTATAGTTGTTCCTTCTGCAAGAGCTGCTGCCATCATTATGTTTTCAGTTGCTCCAACTGATGGGAAATCAAGATAAAGCTTTTTACCTACAAGCTTTTCTGTAGAAGCCTCAACAAAACCATGATCCATATCTATCTTAGCTCCTAATGCCTTGAATCCTTTCAGATGAAGATCTATAGGTCTTGTACCTATAGCACATCCTCCCGGCATAGATATTTTTGTTCTGTTGAATCTTGCTAAAAGAGGACCCATTACAAGGAATGATGCTCTCATTTTTCTTACAAGATCATATGGTGCCTCACAAGTATTTATGTTGCTTGCATCTACAGTAAGTGTGTTATCTTTATACTCTACTTCTGCTCCAAGATGTCTTAGAAGATCTGATATTACATGAACGTCTCTAAGATTAGGAACTCCATTTAAAACCGTTTTTTCTTCTGTAAGAAGTGTAGCTGCTATTATTGGAAGCACTGCATTTTTTGCTCCATCTATTCTAACTGTCCCTTTTAGTGGACCACTTTTTCTAACTATTATTTTTGGCATAATATTTCTCCTCTTAATCAAATATCTTTTATATATAAATTGTCAACTGTTCTTTTGTCTAATCATAAGTAACTGAAAATAAATCCAGATACCGTTTATACTTTACATTTTATTATATAATATTTTTTGTGAAATTTCATTATAATCACTTAGTTTGTAACTATTTTTAATCTATTGTTTTTATTTTGACACGTTTTCTATTATACCATTTTATTATGACTTTATGAATAGATAAAAACAAAAAAAATGGCTATTTATAATAAATAGCCATTTTTTCGGTATATTGATTTATATTATTCACCTTTTACAAGATTATATTCATATTCTTTTACACCATCTGCATTATATACATCTGTAAATCCATTTTCTACAAGAAGTTCCGCAAGTTTTCCACTTTTCTTTCCTGAGTTGCAGTAAACCATAACTTTTGAATCTTTATACTGTTCAAGATCTGAAAGTTTTGATTCAGCTTCGTCAACAAATACGTTTATTGCTCCATCTATATGTCCTGCTTTAAATTCCTCTGCATCTCTTGCGTCTATTACAACAGCATTTTCTTCACCCATAGAACTTACAAGCTCATCACCTGTCATATCTTTTACTTCTGCTGTTTTCTGTTCCTGAGAAGTACTCTCTCCTGAAGATGAATCACTGTTGTTTGAGCATCCTGATACCGCAAACATAGATGCTATCATCATACCCGCTAAAACTACACTTAATTTTCTGTTTAATTTCATGATAAATACTCCTTTGTTATGATATTAAAGATAATTATATCACAAAATTTATTTTTTATATATATTTATTTTTAAGTATATAAATTAATTATAAATAACAATTTTATATAGTTTTATTCTATAAGTCTTATTTTTCAGAAAATATATATATTTCCCAGAAAATAAAAAAAGTGTATTTTCATACACCTATTTTATTTATGCTATTTTCCAAATCTGAAAAGTCTCTGAAGTCCTCTTTTTATAACCTGGAAGAATGTCAGTGATTTTACCATTCTTTCTGATGCTATATATTTATTTATTGCTCTTAAAGTAGCCTTATTGTCTCTTGTAGAAAAAGCAAGTGTTCCGTTCTGTTTTGTCACTATGGCAAATCTAGGTATTACTTTTCCTTTAAAGTTCACAGATGCCATTACATAGTCGACTTCAGTCCATGGTATCTGTATATAATCTCTTGCATTTCTGTCATTATAGAATTCAAATGCCTTATCTCCTATCATTACTTTTCCATAATCTGCCATTCCAAGATAAGATGTCGCCGGTACTGTATAGTCTACTTTTGTATTAAGTGACTGTATCATATAATTTCCCTCCATTAAAAATAAAATATATTAAAGAAAAAGCTCAGATAACTGAGCTTTTTCGATAATTGCTATTTTATATATTACATTATTCCTGCAAGATGAGCAAGTATACCAACTATGAATAATGCTATGATTATTAATATTGGAGATACTTTTTTCTTTAATAACCAGCAGCAAAGTAATGTTAATAATAATGCTGCAAGTCCAGGAATAAGCTGATCTAAGTTCTGCTGTAAAGTAGTTACTTTAACCTGATCAAGTGCTGATGCTCCTATACTGTTGTACATTGAAATAGCTTCTTTTATACCTTCAGATCCAGCTGGAAGATTTGCCCAATCTATATATGCTCCTTCAGACTGAGTAACCTGAGATACAACTGGAGTAAATGATATACTTACCCAACGCTGAACAAGAGAACCTATTATGAACATACCAAGTATAGATGCTCCCTGAGTAACTTTTCCTAAAAGTCCTCCAGATAAGTCGTTTGCTATTGAGCTACCAACTTTATATCCGAATTCCTGAGTGTATATTATAAATGCTATACGTATTACGTTCCATACTACGAAGAATAGTAATGGTCCAAGTATACTTCCACCTAATGCAAGAGATGCACCAAGTGCTCCAAGTATAGGTCTTAGAGTGAACCAGAATACTGGGTCACCAACCCCTGCTAGAGGTCCCATCATACCTACTTTAACACCCTGTATAGCCTGATCGTCTACCTGTGCACCATTAGCACGTTCTTCTTCAAGTGCTAATGTAACCCCCATAACTGGAGCTGAAACATATGGATGAGTGTTGTAGAACTCCATGTGTCTTTTTAATGCAGCTATCTGATCTTCTTTATTTGGGTATAATTTCTTGATAGCTGGTATCATTGAGAAACACCAACCACCATTCTGCATACGTTCGTAGTTCCAAGAACCCTGAAGGAACTGATGACGTAATGCAACAGACATACGTTCTTTTTTACTTAATGATATTTTTTCTGCCATCTTCTTTTCCTCCTTCAAGATTTTAATAATCGTTTAATATATCACCTAATGGGTCCCCAGAGCCACCTACTCCGTTTCCACCATTACCTGCATTTTCTTTTAATCCTAGGTATATTAATGCTAATGCAACACCTATTGCACCAAGTGCTATAAGAGTTAATTCACCTATTGCTGCAAGAACAAATCCTAGAGCGAAGAATGGCCATGTTTCTTTTGTTGACATCATGTTTATAACCATTGCGTATCCGACAGCGGCTACCATTCCACCACCTATTGACATACCAGTTGAAAGCCATTCAGGCATTGAGTTAAGTGCTGCTGTTACAGCTTCTGCTGGTATGAAGCAAAGTGCTGCTGCTGGTATTGCTATTCTGACACCCTGCATTAATATAGCTATTACATGCCACATTTCCATTGCACGTATATTACCTTTTTCAGCTGCTCCGTCCATTATATGAACTATTGGTATAGCTAATGTACGGCAGATCATTGTAAGGAAAAGACCTGCTACTGAAAGTGGTATAGCAACTGCTATAGATGTAGATATTGCAGTCTGAACATTAGTATCTCCACCCTGAAGTCCTAATACCATTATTATTGCAGATGCTACAGATGCTAAAGCGGCATCCGGTGCAACTGCTGCACCAACGTTTGCCCATCCAAGAGCTATCATCTGAAGTGAACCACCAAGTATTATACCTTCAGTTAAATGTCCACTTACTAATCCTATTAATGTACACGCTACTAGAGGCTGATGGAACTGGAACTGGTCAAGAACACCTTCCATACCTGCTAGCAGGGCAACAACTATTATTAAAAGTACTGTTATTATAGACATAACTTTTTATCCTCCCTGCTTTATGCTTTTGCTAATTCAGTTTTTGCTTTGTTAAGAAGGCTGTCGATATTTTCTCTTGAGTCAGTTGGAACTTTACGAACGTCAAATGAAATACCTTTAGCTTTTATAGCTTCTAGTGTTTCAACATCCGCAGAATCCATTGCTAATGCTTTAGTTACAACAACCTTACCTACTGAGTGAGCCATAGAACCTAAGTTAAGTTCTTTAATATCAACTCCACCTTCTATTGCACGAAGTGCATCCTGAGGTGTTTCGAATAATAACATCGCATGTGTATTACCAAAACGAGTATCTTTTGCTACTTTTATCATTTTGTCTACTGGAACGACATTGGCTTTAACACCTGGAGGTGCTGCCTGTTCTATCATTTTCTTACGTAAATCATCTTTTGCAACTGAGTCAGATACAACTATTATACGATCTGGTCTAGTTTCTTTTGTCCAGGCTGTAGCAACCTGTCCATGTAATAGACGAGTATCAACACGAGCAAATACGTATTTGATTTTTCCGTCTCCTATTACAGTTCCTTCTGGTATAGCACCCTGTGGAGCCTGTGCAACTGGAGCTGCAGCTTCTTTTACAGGTTCTAGAGATTCTGGAAGAACTTTTATTCCATCTCTTCCTGCCCCTACTATAAACTCTGCTATTTCGTGAGCAGTCTGCATTCCCAGACGAGCACCATATGCTTCTACAAGCATTGGTAAGTTTAAGCCTGTTACTATTGCCCATTTATCATGTCCATCCATAAGTCCACTTGCCTGGTTGAATGGAGTTCCACTCCATAGGTCAACTAAGAATAAAACTTCTTCAGGATTTTCAAATGATGCAACAGCTTCTTCCATCTTTGCTTTTAAGTCAGCTGGACCTTCGCTTGGCTGTAATGTAACAGCTTTTACGTTTTCCTGCTCACCGAATATCATTGATACCGATTGCAGAATACCTGTAGCGAAATCTCCGTGGCTAGCAAGAACTATTCCTACCATTTTCTTTTCCTCCATTTCATCATATTTGAAGTAACCACACATATGACAGGATAGAAATTCTGTTAATATAAATTATAGCTGGATATTTTAGTTAAAAATCACATTTTTTAAGTATACCGCTTTCCGATTGGATAAGCCGAGTATATAAGTATAAAATTCACTTTCCTGATTTGTGTATTGCGTGGATACAGTATAATTATATAAAATATTGAAATTTTTTTCAACAATATTTTGTCAAACTTTTTATATGTTTATTAATTATTTTTATCATATAGCTATAGAAATAATTGATTACAGTATTAACAAGCTTTAAAATCTTGATTAAATAAAGTTTTTATATATTATTATAAATAAAATAAAACCACTATCACAGCCATTTCAGGACATGATAGTGGTACTTTTTTTCTAAATTATTCTACTGTAACAGATTTTGCAAGGTTTCTTGGTTTATCTACATCAAGCCCTCTTAAAGTAGATACATAGTAAGAAAGAAGCTGCATAGGCACAACTGCCATTACTGGTGAAAGCATATCATCAGAATTTGGAATGTATATTACATCATCAGCAACCTTTTCAACACCTTTATTGTGTTCCTGAGCTATTGCCACAACATATGCCCCTCTTGCAGTTACCTCCTGCATATTTGAAACCATTTTTTCAAAAAGTTTTTCCTGTGTAGCTATTGATATTACAGGAGTTCCCTCTTCTATAAGAGCTATTGTTCCATGCTTAAGTTCTCCTGCTGCAAAAGCTTCAGCATGTATGTATGAAACCTCTTTTAATTTCAGAGATCCCTCCATTGCAAGCGCATAGTCTATTCCTCTTCCAAGGAAGAACGCATGCTCTTTATCTACTATTTTCTGTGCTATTTCTTTTATCTTATCCTGATTGTCAAGTATTGACTGTACTCCTTCAGGTAAAGTTTTCATTTTTTCAATCATATACATATAGTAATCTTCTTTTATGCTTCCTTTTTCAAGAGCGAAGTTAAGGGCTATCATATAAAGAGATACTATCTGAGTTGTATAAGCTTTTGTAGATGCAACTGCTATTTCAGGACCTGCCCAAGTATAGAATACATCATCAGCTTCTCTTGCTATAGAAGAACCGACAACATTTGTTACTGCAAGTATTCTTGCTCCTTTTGCCTTTGAATCTCTAAGAACTGCTAGTGTATCAGCAGTTTCTCCTGACTGACTTACAAGGATTACAAGTGAATTTTCATCCACAAAGTTATCGTTGTATCTGAATTCAGATGCTATATCTGTTATAACAGGTACATTAAGAAAGGCTTCAAGAGCTTTTTTGCCAAGAAGTCCGGCATGATATGCAGTTCCACAGGCTACAATATATATCTTGTTTATTTTTTCAAGATCTTCTTTTTTCATTTTTATACTGTCAAGTACAATTTTTCCTGACTCATCAAGTCTTCTTTCAAGAGTGTTTTTTATTCCTTCTGGCTGTTCATGTATTTCCTTTGCCATGAAGCAGTCAAATCCACCTTTTGATGCAGCCTCAACATCCCATGTTACATCAAATATTTCTTTTTCAACCGGATTTCTTTCTGCATCGTATATTTTAAGGTCAGTTCCTTTTATATGTACAACTTCTCCATTTTCTAGGAAGTATACTTTTCTTGTATATTTAAGTAGTGCTGGTATATCTGACGCTACAAAGTTTTCTCCTTCACCTATACCTGCTATAAGCGGACTGTCTTTTCTTACTGCAACAAGCTCATCAGGAGCATCTTTGCATACTACACCAAGAGCATATGCACCTCTAAGTCTTTCAACTGTTTTATAAACTGCATCAAGAAGATTTCCTTCATAATACTTATCTACAAGATGTGGTATTACCTCTGTATCTGTCTGAGATAAGAACTCTACTCCATCTGCCATAAGTTCCTCTTTAAGCTCCATGTAGTTTTCTATTATACCATTGTGTACTACTGCTATTGTTTTATCCTTATTGAAATGAGGATGAGAGTTTGTATCTGATGGCTCTCCGTGAGTTGCCCATCTTGTATGTCCTATACCAAGATTACCCTTCATTTCATTTTTTTCGATATCTTCTGCAAGAACTGCAAGTCTTCCCTTGAACTTTCTTATTTCAAGTCCTCCTTCACTGCATACAGCTATTCCTGCAGAGTCATATCCTCTGTACTCCAGCTTTGATAATCCATCAACGATTACCTCTGCTGCATTTTTTGTTCCTAAATAACCTACTATTCCACACATATTTATGTGACCTCCTAAAAAATATATATTTATTTTTAGAAGTGGAGATAAAAAAATTATTTACTCAAATTTCCCTTTGTTCACAGGATCACTCCTATGTTTTGAAGAAATTTTACGATGGTAAATTCACCGCAGAGCACCCGCCGAAAATTCGATTAACTCTGACCTCGTCAACTTGATACTATAAATGATATTTTATATGTCATATCAAGTCCTGGCGCTAATTCGAGAGTATCCATAGAACACTCTCGGATTTTACAACTAAGCAAGTTTTTCTTTTATAAGTTCTGCTAAATTAGTTGCTAATTCTTTTATCTGTCCTACTTCTTTACCCTCTAACATAACTCTTACTAAAGGCTCTGTTCCAGATGGTCTTATAAGAACTCTTCCCTCGCCATCAAGAAGTTTTTCTATTCTTTCTATTTCAGCCTTTACATCAGGAAACTCCATGTATCTGTTTTTGTTCTCATTGCTTACTTTTGCATTTATAAGAACCTGAGGATACTGCTCCATAACTGATGCTGCTTCAGATAAAGTTTTTCCTTCATCTTCAAGTATTCCCGCAAGCATTAATGAGCTTAATGTTCCGTCTCCTGTAGTGTTTTTATCAAGGAATATAAGGTGTCCTGACTGTTCTCCTCCCAGGCAGTAATCCTTATCTATCATTTCCTCCATAACATATCTATCACCAACTTTTGTTTCAGCCAGTTTTACGCCATGTTCTTTTGCAGCTATCTTAAGACCTATATTACTCATAACTGTTACAACAAGTGTATCGTCTTTAAGCTGTCCTTTATTTTTAAGATTTATTGCACTAAGTATCATTATCTTATCGCCGTCAACTATATTTCCTTTTTCGTCTACAGCTATAAGTCTATCTGCATCACCGTCGTAAGCCATTCCGTAGTCTGCATTATTGTCAACTACAGCTTTCTGAAGGCTTTCAGGGTGAGTTGATCCACATTTGTCGTTTATATTTGTTCCATCTGGTTTTGTGTGTATTTCTATAACTTCAGCTCCAAGTCTTCTGAATGCTTCCGGAGCAACCTTATATGATGCACCGTTTGCGCAGTCAAGAACCACTTTTTTACCGCTTAGATTTACACCTGCTGACTCAACAAGGAAGTCAACATAATCAGATGATGCCTCGTGTTTGTGTATTCTTCTTCCAACTTCACTTCCTGTTGGATTTGAATCTATTTTTGACATATCATCTATGTATTTTTCTATTTCAAGCTCTATATTGTCGTCAAGTTTAAATCCGTCTTTATTGAAGAATTTTATACCGTTGAATTCAACCGGGTTGTGTGAAGCTGATATTACAACACCACAGTCCGCATTGTATTTTCTTGTAAGATATGCCACTGCAGGTGTAGGTATAACTCCTGCTGTTATTACATCACAGCCTACTGACATAAGTCCTGATATAAGAGCTGCTTCAAGCATATCTCCAGATATTCTTGTATCCTTTCCTACAACAACCTTTACTCTATGATCTCCCTTTGCAAGCACATATCCGCCCGCTCTACCAAGTTTATATGCAAGATCGCAATCAAGTTCAGTGTTTGCAATCCCTCTTACTCCGTCTGTTCCAAAATATTTTCTCATAAGAATCTCCTTTCCAAGAGTGAAAAACGCTTTTATTGACAGTTACACTATATTATACCACTTAAACGTAATTTTTTATAGTTTTTTTGAGTATATTCAACCGACTTGTTATACATATAAAGAGTTGTTTCTTTTTTTACTTCTTTTGTAAACAAAATCCCTCTGAGGCATCTGTATACACCTCAGAGGGATCTATATAAAGTACTTAACGTATTTAATATTCAGTTTAATTTACTTTAGGCAATTATTTAGTTGCATCTATACCTCTCTGAAGAGCTTCTCTGTTTAGTGGTATGAATTTTGCTTTTCTTTCACCGAAAACTTTTTTGAAAGCTTCAAGTACAGATTCAACATCAACTGTTCCAGAAACTCCTATATATGCTCCAAGCATTATCATGTTTGCAACTCTTGGGTTACCAAGTTCTGCAGCTATTTCGTTTGCTGGTATATAGTATGCTTCAACATCGTCTCTTTCAACTTTTTCTTTTATTAAAGAAGAGTTTACTAATATTTTTCCTCCAGGTATAACATCTTTCTGGAATTTGTGGAAAGCAGGAAGGTTCATTAATATAGCTGCTGTAGCGTCATCAGTTATAAGTGGAGAACCTACTTCGTGATCTGATACTGTAACTGCACAGTTAGCAGTACCTCCACGCATTTCTGGTCCATAAGATGGAAGCCAAGAAACTTCTTTATTTTCAAGCATTCCTGCATAAGTTAGTAACTGTCCCATAGACATAACACCCTGGCCTCCGAAGCCTGCACATATTACTCTAGCTGTAGACATTTACTTCACCTCCTGTTCAAGATCGATGTCTTTAAAGTTTTTAACTGGATAGTATGGTATCATGTTGTCTCTTAACCACTGTAAAGCGTCACTTGGAGTTTTACCCCAGTTTGTAGGACAAGTAGAAAGTACTTCTACTATAGAGAATCCTTTACCTGCTAACTGAACTTCGAAAGCTTTCTTTATAGCTTTTTTAGCTTTTCTTACGTTAGCTGGAGTATCAACTGTAACTCTCTCTACGAATACTGCACCTTCAAGCGTAGCAAGCATTTCAGACATTCTCATTGAGAATCCGTTTATTTCAGGATTTCTACCGTCCTGACAAGTTGTTGCTCTCTGTCCAACTAGAGTTGTAGGAGCCATCTGTCCACCTGTCATTCCGTATATAGCGTTGTTTACGAATATAGTAGTTATTTTTTCACCTCTGTTTGCTGCGTGAACTATTTCTGCAGCACCTATAGAAGCAAGGTCACCGTCTCCCTGATAAGTGAATACTACTTTGTCAGGCTGACATCTTTTTATACCTGTAGCACACGCTGGAGCTCTACCGTGAGCAGCTTCCTGAGTGTCACAGTTGAAGTAGTTATATGCTAGAACTGAACATCCAACTGGAACAACACCTATAGCGTCGCCTAATACACCTAATTCTTCTAATACTTCAGCTACTAATCTGTGGATTATACCATGAGTACATCCTGGACAGTAGTGAGTCTGGACTTCCTGAAGTCCTTTAGTTCTCTCAAATACAACAGCCATTATTTAGCACCTCCTGAAAGTATTTCTTTTGCCATTCTTACTAAATCTTTTGGTACTGGCACCATACCACCTGGTCTACCATGGAAGTGAACTGGTAATTTACATTCACTAGCTAATTTAACATCTTCTATCATCTGTCCCATACTCATTTCTACAACGAATAAGTCTTTTGCATTTGGTATTTCTTTGAATGCTTTATTTGGGAATGGCCATAAAACTTTAGGTCTTATTAAACCAACTTTTAATCCTTCTGCTCTTAATTCATCTACTGCATTTCTTACAACTCTTGAAGTTGTTCCGTATGCAACGAATACTAATTCGGCATCTTCTGTATTATACATTTCGTACTGAACTTCGTTTTCTTCCATTTTTTTGAATTTTTCATTTAGATGCCAGCAGTGCTCTTCAAGAACTTCTGGAGATAGGTATAAAGAGTTTATAACATTTGGTTTTCTCTGTCCTTTAGTACCTGTTGTAGCCCAATCTTTTGGAGGTAATTCTCTTTTTCTTTCAGGAGCTTTGAATTCTACTGGTTCCATCATCTGTCCTATCATACCATCTGCTATAACCATAACAGGTGTTCTGTAGTAGTCTGCAACGTCAAATGCTTCCTGTATCATATCTACTGCTTCCTGTACTGTTGAAGGAGCGAATACTGGAGTTCTGTAGTCTCCGTTTCCTCCACCTTTAGTCATCATGTGATAGTCTGCCTGAGATGGCTGTATACTTCCTAGTCCTGGGCCACCTCTCATTACGTTTAGTATAACGCATGGTACTTCTGCACCTGCAGCATAAGTTATACCTTCCTGCTTAAGTGCAACACCTGGTGAAGATGAAGAAGTCATTACTCTAACTCCTGATCCCCCTGCACCGTATACCATATTTATAGCAGCAACTTCAGATTCTGACTGAACAAAAGCTCCACCAACTTTTGGTAACTCTCTTGATAAATATTCTGGTAATTCACTCTGTGGAGTTATTGGGTAACCGAAGAAATATTTACATCCAGCCTCTATAGCTGCTTTACCAAACGCTTCGTTACCTTTCATAAGTATCTTAGCCATTAAAATTCCCCCCTATTATATAAATAATTAGTCTCTTTCTACAGTTATAACTACGTCTGGGCACATCATTGCACAGCTAGCACAACCTATACATTTTTCCATTTCTACTACTGTAGCAGGGTTATATCCCTTATCATTTGTTGTTTCTGTGTCTAATTTTATTATTTTCATTGGACATACTTCTACACACAATCCACAACCTTTACAGTACTTTTGATCAAAAGATACTCTTCCTTTAGCCATTTGCCTAAGCCTCCTTAAACCTTCTTTTTATTTTATGCCGATTACATCATCCAGTCGGCTCTCATATAAAGATGGATAGGTAATATCTGTCCATCTAAGCCCTCTGGAAGTTGTTCGGCAACTTCCTCTAGACACGAAATATATTTTATAGGTATATTTCTCATCTCAGAAACCTTTTTGGCAACTTCCTGACCTTTTAAAACATCCTCAACTGTTGTTGCCTTAAGCATATGAGTATTGTTTATAAGACCTGTTATTTTTAAACCTGAAGCTGCTTCGATTTCATCTATATATTCAATAACCTCCTCTGCGGTCTGAGTTCTTTCTCTGTTTGCATTTACAACAAAGAAGAAATCATATCCGTTTTCTGGAAGAGATTCTTTGAATCTGGCTATAACCTTTGCTCCTACCTTGTCACCGCCAAGGTCTATCACATACTGATATGAGCTGTCGTGCATAGGCGCTGTTACCTCACCTGATACAGCTGGAACATCAAGGCTTGGAGCATCTATAGAGCTGTCTATAGGATGTATACCCATTGCTCTAAGCTCCTCTTTTCTTTCTCTGGATCTGAAGTATACATTTACAACATCAAGATCTGCTATTGCAACCTTGTCTTCAGTCTCTTTTCTAAGCTGTACAACATAGTTTACTGAAAACTCGCTTTTTCCACTTCCATAGTGGCCAGTTATTATTCTTATTCTTTTATCATTACTTACCATATACCTGAGCCTCTTCTTCTCCTGTAAGAACTCTTAATCCACCCTGTGCTAGAGCTATCATTTCATCCTCACCAGGATATACTTTAACTTCTGCTATAAATCCAACTCTTTCGGCTATTTCTTTAGTAAATGGTTTTGAATAAGCTATACCACCTGTAAGTAAAACAGCATCTACTTTTCCTTTTAGAACTGCTGCACAAGCTCCTATTTCTTTGGCAACCTGATATGCCATTGCGTCATATATTAATTTTGCCTTTTCATCTCCGGCTTCAGCACTTTCCTCAACTTCTCTTGCATCATTTGTGTTAAGGTATGATACTAATCCGCCGTTTCCTTTTATTTTCTTTTTCATATCATTAAGAGTGTATTTTCCACTGAAGCACATTTTTATAAGGCTTCCTACTGGTAGACCACCTGATCTTTCTGGTGAGAATGGTCCTTCACCATCAAGTGCATTTGCAACATCTATTACTCTACCTTTTTCATGTGCTCCTACAGATATTCCTCCACCCATGTGAGCTACTATTATATTTATATCTTCATAAGATTTTCCTACTTCTTTTGCATATCTTCTTCCGATTGCTTTCTGGTTTAATGCATGGAATATACTTGTTCTTTCTATATCAGCCATTCCTGATATTCTTGCAAGATCCTGAAGTTCGTCAACAACAACCGGGTCAACTATATAAGAAGGTACTCCTACTTCGTCTCCTATCTGTTTTGCTATTATTCCTCCAAGATTTGATGCATGTTCTCCAAGAACTCCAACCTTAAGATCTTCAACCATTTCAGCATCTACAGTATAAGTTCCACCTTTTATAGGTTTTAAAAGTCCTCCTCTACCTACAACTGCGTCAAGTTCAGTAACTTTTACTCCACCTTCTTTTAAGGCATCTTCTATAACACCTTTACGGAATTCAAACTGATCAGCTATCTTTTCATATTTTCCTATTTCTTCTGAAGAATGTCTTAATGTTTTTTCAAATACAAGTGATTCATTGTCAAATACTGCTATCTTTGTAGACGTTGAACCTGGGTTAATAGTTAAAATTCTATATACTTTACTCATATGAATTTCCTCCTGTAAGATTTTAAGGTTTATTTATTTGCAGCTTTTGCAGCCATAAGTACTCCAAGTGCTATAGAGTTAAGTTTAGTTTCCTCTGTATCCGCTCTTGAAGTTAATATTACAGGTGCTTTTGCTCCTACTATAAGACCTGCATTCTTTCCTTTTGCAAAGAATACCATTGACTTATAAAGAACATTTCCTGCTTCTATATCCGGAACAAGAAGTATGTCAGCTTTTCCTGCACCTGGATGAGTTACTCCTTTATGATGAGCAGCCTCTTCAGATACCGCATTATCAAGTGCGAAAGGACCACCAACTACACATCCTTCTATTTCTCCGTTTTCACACATCTGCTGAAGCTCTGCAGCCTCTACAGTGTCCTTCATCTTAGGGTTAACTTTTTCTTTTGCACATATACATGCAACGTTTGGTTTTTCTATATCTAATGCATGAGCAACCTCTACTGCATTTTCTATTATCTGTTTCTTTGCGTTTGTATCAGGTGCAAGGTTCATCGCTGCATCTGTTACAAAGAATAGTCTGTCAAAACCATCGATGTCAAATACTGCTGTGTGGCTAAGTACTTTTCCTGTTCTAAGCCCTATTTCCTTATCAAGTACGGCTTTTAAAACTATTGATGTATCTACTATACCTTTCATTACCATATCAGCTTTTCCAGTTGATACAAGTTCCACTGCTTTTCTTGAAGCTTCTGTAAGATCTTTTATATCTATAAGCTCATAGTTTGAAAGATCTATTCCTATTTCTTTTGTTATAACTTCTGTAGCTTCTATATCACCTATAAGAGTAGCATTTGCTATTCCTTCTTTTCTCGCCATTTCTACAGCAAGAAGAACTTCTTTATCCTGACAACATGCTACAGATATAGTCTTAGGACCTCTTTCTTTTGCAAATTTTATAACCTCTTCAAAGTTTCTCATAGCCTCACCTCATATTATTTTTCATTTGTATATCACAATTAAATTATACACTATTATTTAATTGTATAAAAGCGTTTTCCGAAATATAACAATATATTTAGAATATAATTTTATATATAAACTGTTTTATTTCTGCTCATAAAAATCATCTTATACTTTTATAATATCGCTAAAATAAATAAGATGCAATAAAAATATAAAATTAACAATAATAATTTTGATATTTTTTTATTGCACCTTATTTAGTGTGAATTATTAGAATTTTCTATAACATCATGTATTTTATTTATTATGTTAAAACTGCTACATCTGGCTTGATTTCAACACTTTCAACATCTAAATTTACAGAATATTCTATTTTGTATTCTTTTGTATTTTCATCATAATTGGACAAATCTATATATAATTCTATATCTTCAGCCGTTAGTTTATTGACATTTTCATAACGACTTACGACTACCTCTATTTCATCAGGAAGATTAAAATCACTTATAGATATATTTTGTTGATTATTTCTCAATTGTATGTCACTTTTATTTATATTTATAGTCTCCTCTGTAATAGATTCTTTATTTACGAATACTGTTACATCTTTTTTCTCCGAAATTATACCTTCCGGAATATTTAAAGCAACTTTGAGACTTCCATCATTTTTAAGTTTTTCAAGATCTATTTCTTCTGTATTTATGGATTCTATCTCAGAAATCTTATCTGATTTTCCTTTTATCTCTATGCTGTTCTCATCAAACGAATAATTAATGCCTGAGGCATCAGAGTTAAATACAGGATTTATAGATACCTTTTTACTTGAAAGCATCTTCACCTGAACTGATACATATTTTGAACCCAGCTCTATATCTTCCACTTCTTTTCCATCCTTGTCAATAGCTGTCAATTTTACATTTTCTTTGTAGTTATCTTTTTTACCTTCAGGATTTATTTCTCCGTAAAGATATGAAACTCTGGATACCTGCTCTCTCGGTCCTGATATTTCTATACTTTCTTTTTCAGGTACTGCACTTTCAACTGTATTTGTATATTCCTTAGGAATATCTATTTTTACCGGTATATCTTTATATATTTTCTTTTCAAGATTTACTATTATAGTAGATGAAGAAAACTCATGACTTACTCTATCAGACATATTCGCCTTTAGATATACCACATTTTTTCCTTCAATAGGATCGGATATTTCACCATATACCTGTATATCATCTTTTGTTATACTTTTTACATTTGATAGTTTTCCGCTTATATACATACTGCATGTAAGAGGTTCATCCTGATACACAACAAGATCTTTTGCATCCATCCGCTCTGTATTTGTAAGAGTGACCGGTATATCTTCTATAATTCTTGTATCTTCAGGATCTACTATTGCTATAACATACATCCATAGTGCAATTGCACTTAAAAGGGATATTATTTTCACTTTTGTGTTGCTGTTTAGCTTCATCATTACTTAAATAATCCCCCTTTCAGAAAAGTTTTTTCTTCTTTTTTTACTTTGAGATTACGTGATAATACACTCTTCATTCTTTCCTTGGAAATATCTCTGTAAAGTTTTCCTCCTTTTGCAATAGAAACACCGCCAGTTTCTTCTGACACAATCAAAGTAAGACAATCCGAAACCTCGCTCACTCCTACTCCGGCTCTATGTCTTGTTCCCAGATCTTTACTCAAATCCTTGCTCTGAGTAAGAGGAAGGAAACATGCAGCCGCCCGTATTTTTGAATCTCTTATTACAACAGCCCCATCATGTAAAGGCGTATTTGGAATAAATATATTTATCAGTAACTGTCTTGAAACCTCTGAATCAAGTATTGTTCCTGTATTGATAATATCATTTAATCTTGTTTCTCTTTCCATTACGATAAGCGCACCTATCTTCTGTCTTGATAAAGAATAAAGTGCTTCTACAATTTCATCTATCACATCATTAAATTTCTCTTCTGTTATACCTGTTGCTTTTGTAAATATTTTCAGTTTTGTTCTTCCTATATGCTCAAGTCCTGCTCTAAGTTCAGGCTGAAAAATTATAAATGGAAGAATAAAACCTACTTCAAGTAATTTTACAAGTATCCAGTAAAGTGTGTGTAATTTAAAAATCTTACTTGCCCGTGTTGCCACAAGAAAAATTATTATACCTTTAAGAACCTGTTCTGCTCTTGTATCTTTTATAAACATAAAAATCTTATAGAACAGGTATGTTATTATTGCTATGTCCACTATGTCATTCAGTCCCATTCTATAGACCACATCAAAAAATTCACCTATAAAATTTCCTATATCCGGCACATTCATACCCCCTATAAATTAAACATTTCAAATTTATTATAATGATTCTATCATAACAATTATTATACTATAACATAATAGAATTATACAGATTATTTCTTATTAATACTTCTTAATCTCTTATTTAACAATTAATTTTAAATAATAAAAAAGACTTCATTAAAAAATGAAGTCTCTTTATTTAGTGAGCGCACAGGGATTCGAACCCCGGACACACGCCTTAGAAGGGCGTTGCTCTATCCAGCTGAGCTATGCACCCATATATATGGAGCGGGAAACGAGATTCGAACTCGCGACTTCGACCTTGGCAAGGTCGCGCTCTACCGCTGAACTATTCCCGCTTATTCTGTTTTATGGCGACTCGGATGGGGCTCGAACCCACGACCTCCAGCGTGACAGGCTGGCATTCTAACCAACTGAACTACCGAGCCACAAAAAAATGGTGGGGTTAACAGGGCTCGAACCTGTGACCCCCTGCTTGTAAGGCAGATGCTCTCCCAGCTGAGCTATAACCCCATTTGGAGCGGGTGAAGGGGATCGAACCCTCACAGCTGGCTTGGAAGGCCAGAACTCTACCATTGAGCTACACCCGCATATTTTAGTTGTAATTGGTGACCCGTAGGGGAATCGAACCCCTGTTACCACCGTGAAAGGGTGGTGTCTTAACCGCTTGACCAACGGGCCTTATTACGTGGCTACGACCTACTCTCCCGGGGGCCTTCGCCCCAAGTACCATCAGCGCTAGAGAGCTTAACTTCTGTGTTCGGAATGGGAACAGGTGTATCCTCTCTGCTATAGTAACCACATACTGGAGCGGGTGAAGGGGATCGAACCCTCACAGCTGGCTTGGAAGGCCAGAACTCTACCATTGAGCTACACCCGCATATATCTGTAAACAGTTCTCTGAAAACCGCATATATACATCTTCCATCATTATATATTGGTCAAGTCCTCGACCTATTAGTATCAGTAAGCTGCATACATTGCTGCACTTCCACCTCTGACCTATCAACCACG